>JAJFHC010000230.1 GCA_021775835.1 Hyphomicrobiales bacterium
ATTCTATCACACCCATGCTCGCGATCCCGCAAGCAGTGCTTCAGCCAAGCAGACACGTCCCATAACCCCCGCAGCCGAATGATTGGAACGTGAAGTTCAGGCCTTCACGTAGAAAGCTATGCAAAAAGAACAACAGGAACAGTCTTCACTGGCCGCCGCCGAGGAGCTTCTGAAAGCCGTGGGAATTACAGCGCCCGACGAACAGGTCGCTGAAAGCGTTCATGTCCCCGACCGTAGTGAATCAGATCACTGGCTGACCCCAACCATATTGCTGGGCGTGGTTCGCGCTCTCGAACTGGTCATTATCGCAGCAGTCGGTTTCAATATTTGGGGGTTCTATCTGGGAGCCACGAACGACAACACCAACAACGGATATTACGCGGTCATTCTGCTGACCGCCGCCTTGGCGCCTCTGGTGTTCCAGTCATTCGGCCTTTACTCTATTGCCGCCTTGCGTGATTTCATTCGCCAGTCCGCAAAGCTGTTCCTTGCTTGGACCGCAATATTTTCATTACTGGTTGCGCTTGCCTTCTTCACCAAGGCCGGTGTCGAGTTTTCGCGCGTCTGGCTGGCCGGCTGGTATGGAGTGGGGCTTTTCACTCTAGTTCTCTTCCGCGGCTTCATGAGCGCGATGGTTCGCCGCTGGAATGCCGAGGGTCGCCTTGAACGTCACGCGGTTATCGTTGGCGGCGGCGACCGGGGCAGCCGCCTGATCGAAGCGCTCGCAATGTCCAACGACACGGACATCCGGATTACCGGTGTATTCGACGACAGGTCTGCCGAGCGTTCGCCTGACCTGGTTGCTGGCTACCCAAAGCTTGGAAACATCGAGGAACTGGTTGGCCTCGCGCGGAAGGTCCGTATAGATCTTCTCATTGTTGCGTTGCCGATCACGGCGGAAAACCGGCTCTTGGAAATTCTGAAGAAACTCTGGGTCTTGCCCGTGGACATCAGGTTGAGCGCTCATACCAACAAGCTTAGGTTCAGGCCGAGGTCATATTCGTTCATCGGGGAAGTCCCGTTCTTCGACGTCTTTGACCGTCCTCTGGCGGACTGGGATTATGTCATGAAGACACTCGAGGACCGTATCGTAGCAGCACTGGCGTTGCTGCTGCTTTCCCCTGTAATGCTGATTACAGCCGCCCTGATCAAGCTTGACAGCAAGGGGCCCGTCTTCTTCAAACAGAAGCGATGGGGTTTCAACAACGATCTGATCGAGGTTTACAAGTTCCGCTCTCTGAGAACTGACATGAGCGATGCAAACGCTTCGAAACTTGTGACCAAGGACGATCCACGGGTAACGAGAGTCGGTCGTTTCATACGCAAGACAAGCATCGATGAACTGCCACAGCTGTTCAATGTCCTGAAGGGCGAGCTCTCCCTCGTAGGTCCGCGGCCTCATGCCGTCATGGCGAAGGCCGCCGACCACCTCTATACCGAAGTTGTTGATGGTTATTTTGCACGCCACCGGGTTAAGCCGGGGATCACCGGCTGGGCCCAGATCAATGGCTGGCGCGGCGAAACCGACACCACCGAGAAGATCCAGCTTCGTGTGGAACATGACCTGCACTACATCGAAAACTGGTCGATCTTGTTTGATTTCTACATCCTGATAATGACGCCTTTCTCACTGCTGAACTCAGAGAACGCATACTGAGATGTCGGCAACTCTGGCACACGGCATCTCCCTGCCGAGTTTCCGAACACTCGGATATGCAGCACTCTGGTGTGCAATGGCGACAAGCGGCATCGTCTTCATTGAACCAGCCCCTTTCGATTTTGCCATGATGGGATTGGCCGGCGCGTTTTTCGTCACCGGCCTGAGACTTCCCCGCCATATCGCGCCCCTAATGTTTCTTCTCGTCTTCTGGGTGCTCGGCGGACTCATGGCGATACCAAAGACCGCGTTTTTCGGAGAAACGACGCAATTTGTTGCCGTGACCGGCTATCTTTCAGTAACTGCCATGTTTCTTGCCTGCCTCGTACATCGGGAACCTGAACGCGCGCTGCCGGTCCTCATGAGCGGGTACACGGCGGCGGCAGTCATCGCGTCTGCCGCGGGTTTGATCGGCTATTTCAACATAGTCGATGGCACATACGACCTGTTTACTCTCTATGGCCGGGTCAGGGGGCCCTTCAAGGACCCGAATGTCTTTGCACCCTTCCTCATACCCGCCGCCCTCTTTTACCTTCTGTACCTGTTCACCAAACCGTTGCGTGGCCTGACACTATATTTGCCAGCCTTTGGTTTGCTTTGTTTCGCCATTTTCCTGAGTTTTTCCCGCGGCGCCTGGCTACATCTGATTCTGTCAGCGATCTTCTTCGTCGGCTTTATGTTGATGACAACCAGAACACCCCGTTTCGTGGGCCGCTTGCTCACCATGTCCGTATTGGCAATTTTTGCCGGCGGCCTCCTGATAATCGTCGCGCTCAATGTCGAGCAAATCAGTTCCCTGCTCACGGAACGAGCCAAACTCGTCCAGTCCTATGATAGCGGCGGGCATGGACGCTTTGATGCTCAGTTGAAGGCGCTCAGCATTATCATCGGGTCGCCCGCTGGTATTGGTGCCAGGGATTTCTCTGCAATCTGGGGAGAAGAAGCCCACAATGTTTATCTGAGCGTGTTCATGGGCAGTGGCTGGCTTGGCGGTCTTGCCTATGTCTCACTCGTCTTGGCGACAATTGCCCGTGGTGTTGTCGCCTCGACCCGCTCAGGGACCTGCCAGGGCATCGCTGCGGTGGTTACGGCGTCGTTCCTGGGATTGGCTATCGAAGGTCTCATTGTCGATACTGACCATTGGCGGCACTTCTTTATCCTGGTTGGATTGATCTGGGGCCTGCCATTGTCGCGATTCAATGGACAGCCTTCGCCGCACCATCTCGCAACCTAATAACAACACCTCAGGCTCCACGTCCCTCGTCAGAAGCACGCAAGACGCGTTCAGTCTCGCTGGATGTTGTTCAAAGCCCTGCGAAAGGCCCGGCCCGCAGCCCGAGCTTTGTCATCGTCCCGGGCGATCTTTTTCGCCTCTTGGAGAGCGCCCTGTGCCGCCCGCGACGCCAGTTCCTT
>JAJFHC010000024.1 GCA_021775835.1 Hyphomicrobiales bacterium
CCGTAGCTTGGTTGCCGCCGTGACCATCGCATCACGCAGAACGCCGACCTCTTCCGTCGTGTAACAATTGTCGAGACGGAAACTCTGGGTCCGGCCCGGACCGATGACCCTGGGTTGTTCTCCGGGAATGGGTTGCCGGGAGGAACCGCCGTTGAAATAGCCCGCCGTCCACGGAATCACGTTGATCTGATAAAACGTCTTGTCGGTGTGGCTGAATATCTGGGCGAGCCAGGCGGTCCGTGACGAGGAGCCCCGGTGGGACATCATCATGGCCCGGTCGGCATCCTCATCGGAGCCGCCGCCGGACAGCAAGTCCCGGCGCTTGTTCCGTCGCGCCTCAATTTCGGGTTTGAAGAAGGCAGTACCCTTCCGGCTTTCACGTGAAAAGCCCAGGGCGCCCTGAAGTCCTGCTGCGGCGTCCGGATCTTCCAAGATCGCCGAAAACGTGTCGCCCAGACCACTTCGCCGATCCAGAACCCTTAGTGCGCTTTCAAATTCCGCGACACGCCTGGCCACACCAATCGTGATGTCCTGGCGGAAACACACGACGCCCGAAACCTGTACGGGGATGACTGTCCGGTTCTTTCGCTGGTCTCCGGACAGCACTGTCAGCTCAACGTCATAATGTGCCTTTCGGCCATAGGTGCCGGCGTTCTCGGGGTTCTCTACGATGACAGCACAGCCGGATGCGGCAGCAGCGCCGTTGATCCGGCAGTCGCCCGGGGCAGCCGACACTGTCGTCATCTGGAGCCCAGTCCAAAGGAGTCCTGCAAGCGCCCCCACTCCGGCACGGCGCCAAACATCGCAGCGGAAACTGGAAAGGCTTGTCCGCATCCGCGCATTGCGCGGACGGACTTCTGGCCGATCGACCCCCATCGAAACCCCTGTTGCCTGTCCGGACTATGAGTGTCCGGTTCAATGGGGCTCATCATTGCGAAGACGGTCAGCTTGCGAAATCGGCATTGCTACCTAATTACGTAGGCAAAAATACCTATTTTGCGTATTTTTATGGAGGATCAACGCCTTGGGTGACCGAACCGGTCGTGCGTACGAGAGACAGGTCGGCCGGGTTTAGGACTATTTCGGATCTGCCATGCGAAACGAAAGCTCCAGTCGGGTTCCCTTGTTTGGAGCGCTTTGAATATCAATACTCGCATCCATGAGGCGGGCGCGTTCGCGCATAGTGGTAATGCCAATTCCTGCCCGGGTAGCGTCGACAACAAATCCTGAACCGTTGTCTGAAATCCGCAACAGTCCCCGGTGTTCCATCAGATTGAAGCAAACAAGAATATGAGAGGCTTGCCCGTGCCTTATGGCATTGTGGATCGCCTCCTGAATGATGCGAAATAGTTGCTGTTGATGGTTTTCCGTCAGTTCGCCTGCACCCGTCGCCCGCAGGACAACACGGGCGTCGCCCAACCGGTTCCACCTCTCAACCGCGTAATCAACAGCGTCGACGAAACTCTGGCCTTCGAGCAGAATCGGCCGGAGGCCTTCTACCAGTACAGCAACTTCGTGCCCGGTCTCCCGCAACTCGTCGATCGAAGCGTTGAGCGCCGATTTGTCATATGGTTCGGAGCGGTCTCTCAGCCGTTCCAGGCGAAACCGTGTAACGGCAATCCGCTGATTGACGCCGTCATGGAGGTCGCGGGCGATGCGTTCGCGTTCGTCCTCTCGTGTGACGAGCAATTCCGTGGTCATGACGTGCACCGCCTCACGGTCCCAACGGTGGTGCTCCGCCATTGCTAGCAAATAGCTCAGCATCATAAACACCCCCCCAATTGCCAGAGGATCGAGGCTGGCCGGGATGTTATCAAGAAACACCGTGTACACGATTGTTGCGATGGCCATACCGATGGTTCCGGCCCAGGTCCAGCGCGACACGCGGATACCAAGGCGAACGTAACGAAGACAGCGTCCGATCGATGCACAAACAATCACAAGGGCGAGCGCCGCTTGCGTATAGGCGGCGATTGTCATGAATGACATCGGCCAGTTGTACTGCATCAACAAGATCCACCCCATGTAGACGGCGAAGCACCACCACTGCCAACGGGCAATCTGTACGCCCGTCGATGCGCAAAGATGAAGAATGCCAAGTGGCAAATAGGGTAAGAGTTCAAATGAGTAGACGGGCAGTAAGGCGTCCAGGCCCAGCTCCGCAGCGATAATCGTATGGGGAGCAATGGCCAGGGCGAACGTGCCGAAGAACGCCGGCAACCAGCGATTGCGTGTATCCCTGACTTCCCCAAAGATGCCAACCAGGCTTATGCCGAACCCGATGACGAGAAAGGACAGCCAGACACTGTCCCGCAACCAGATCAGAACATCTTCTTTGTGCGCACGTTCAAAAAGATCCGCGGCGGGACCGAGTAGAACGGGGCCGTCAGGGATGCCGGGTGCGTAGGAGAGGCTTTGAATGCGGATAGCCACTGAAACGGAGTTTCCATCGGATGGTGGAAGCGGATAAACGCGTACCTTCAGCGCCGCAGCACTCGATGACACATCCCAGAATTTCTTTCCGATAGTGCCCTGACCCGCGATGCGACTGCCATTCAAGTAGAACTCATCTGCATCCTGAACACGGCCAAGATAAACAGCGATCGATTCAGGCTTGCTTGGGGGCAACTCAATCACTGCTCGGAGCCAGAATATCTGATGTGAAAATAAGGGAATGTTTTCCGGAAGTGCCCCAGGCAATGTGACTTTTGGCCAATCTTCGTCATCGTATTCCGGAGAAGCCCAGTCTGGATCATCGCCAATCCGGTAACGCCACTCCAATGTCGAAAGGTCAAGAGTCGGACCGGTTGCAACAGGATCTCTAACGGCTCCTGCGTTCGAGGCGAAGCAATCTGGCAGGATAATGACAAACATGAAAACTGTGAAAAGCAGGTTCTTCATGATTGTTCGGTCATCGCCGGGGTACCAAAAATTTCACTGAGAGTCGCTGGTGCAATATCAATGCTGACTCTAGATCGACCGGTGACGGTCACGGTTTTCACGGTATCACTGAAACAGTGGCCTGTCAGCGTAAGTATAAGAGGTGGATTTCCGAGTTGGGTGGCAAGACAGACTGAGAACTTGGTTTTCGATCCTACGCGCGCGCAGCCTGTGTATGTTTTGTGTTTATGCGCTCCCCGCGTTTCTCGTTTGAACCATCGGAAGTTCTCCTATAAAAAAAGTTTTCGGAAACTCGCGCGCAGAAAAGTTTCACTACCCGGCGGTCTAGGTTTTGAAGGCTCCAGACTTTTGACCCGCCCTCCCCTTCGGCCAACATCACGAGGGATGCCGCATCAGTCAAACGGCATGAGCTTGTCGATCCCGGTCTCGATTTCAGTCTCGCGACCGAACAATGACAGCAGCACCTTGGCCTTGATGCCGTCGAGTTCACTGACCACGACGTCACGCCCGGTGAACGCTCCGTCGACCACTTCGACGACGTCGCCCACTGCGAACTCATGATGGGTTTTCATGGCCCGTTGTGCAGCCGTTGCTGATGGCTCTCCATCTTTGCTGTGCAAACGGAACAACCGCTCCATGGCTGGATAGGGAATCTCCGCCGGCACGCCGCCAACACAAACTACTGACTGGACAATGTGGAAGCGGAACAGCGAGAGCCAGGCGGGCACCTTTTCGACAAACCCGATCAGCACATACCGGATCAGCAACGGATACCGCATGGCCTTGCGTTGTGCGCAATAGCGGTTCTTGCGCCTGAGCTTGACGCCAAACGGAATGAACACGGTGTAACCTGCCCGTTTCAGCAGCATGCAGGCGGCGGTCTCCTTCTTCGCCGGAACTCTGATCGCATACCAATGCAACCCCCTCGCCACTTCTTCCGATGGTGGGGCGATGTGCTCGCAGGCGTCGATTTTCGTCCTGGCGTTCATGGGCTTCCGGTTTCTGTCTGCAGGGAGTTTTCGGTCAATGGCCGGTAACCAGAACGGACCGTGTAAAAATAATACTGCTTCAGCGTCGCCGGTACGGTCCTGGTCACCTGGCTGACCCAACGGTCGTTCCATGCCACGGTCGGTAACAAGCTGATTTGATTCGACTTCTCCTGCACCCACTCCAACGCCGACCAGGTACGCCCAGATTGGTTCTCCAGGATACGGTTCCAAAGCAGCTCAAAATTCACGTTCATGAGAAAAAAATCTCCGAATGAGGGGGCGGCGGTTGCCGGAACGCTGGGTTTTGAGCGATCTGATACCCCCTGCCCCTTTGCGTGTGGCGGTCGTTGTCAACCTGCATCATTGGTGTCAACCTCGTTTCAAAACCTGATCACTAGCAAACCCACGCCGTGTGCATTACCCGCATTGGGTCAGGTCCCTGGGAGGACCCGTGGCCAGAAGATGATCCGGCACGAGACAACCCTGCTGGCCTGGTGCTGGTCCCCAACTGTCACCCCACTCGCTGGTTTGCTGGAGGTAATCGAGACGGCGCTGCCAGTCCTCATCTGAGAACGTCGCTGGATCGGCCTTTACGGGCACCGTGGGCAGATCCACACCTGCTGCCCGCTGTTCCATCCAGTCGGCCACGACGCCGTCGAAGAACCGCCAGGAGCGTACCGATCCGGGTTTGAGCGATCTGGCTCGTGTGGCGATGGCCGGCACCACGTCGCCCTGCAGATCCGCTCCGCTGTCGAGCCACCGTTGCGGAGCGGCGAGGATCAGCAATCCCGGTGAGGCGGCATTGAGAGCCTCGCCCGCTGCATCCCGCAGTGCTGTTTCCAATTGATCCAGATCCAGTTGTGCGGTTCGCGCGTCCTCGCGCGCGCTCGACTTCACGTTCCCTAACGTTCCTAACGTTTGGGTATCAAGCTGTGACACCCTTAATGGTCGCTGGTGACACCCTTTTTGTGTTCCAGTGACACCCTTCTTCTCGTCTAAGGGTGTCAGGGTGACACCCTTATCTTGGCTACACCGAGCCTCGACAGGCACGGATGCTGACGCCTCGACCGGCGCACCTTCATCTTCTGTTGCACTGACATCCGCACCAACACCCGGGAGATCGGTGAGCATAGTCGGCCCTTTGCTCAATGCCTCCAGAACGTCCATGTTGAATGCATATTGTGTGGTTGACCGAGGGCCACGACCGCCCTCCTGAACAACCACCAATAGTCCCTTTGCCAGGAACAGCCGGATAGACCGGCGCACCGTGGCAAGGCTTACTTCCGCATGATCGGCGATCGTGCGCTTTGACGGATAGATCCGCCGGCCTTCGTCATCGCCCACATCGGCGAGTTTGAGGGCGACGGCCTTGAGCGATGTGCTGCCAAATTTTGAGCGGTAGACCAGACCGTTGACGTAGACGCTCATGCCGCTTCATCCTCTTGCACCTTGCTGCGCATGACACTGGAGGCCAGATCCACATAAGCTTCCACTGACTTGCACGGTCCGTTGCGCTGCTTGGCGATGATGATCTCGAGCACATGGGCCATCTTGTTGAAGCGCTCGTTGCGCGCCATATCCTTGTCCTTATCGTGGAAGCGCTCCTTTTCCAGGTAGTAGGCCTCGCGGAACAGCATGAAGACGATGTCGGCGTCCTGTTCGAGAGCACCTGACCAGCGCAGGTCCGACAGCATCGGGCGTTTGTCGTTGCGCGCCTCGACTTCGCGGTTGAGCTGAACCAGGGCCACGACGGCCACATCGAGCTCCTTGGCGAGGTCCTTCAGCCCAAGACTGATCTCTTCCGTTTCCGCCGCCTTGTTGCCGGCATACCGCGATCCAGGTCGCATCAGACCCATGTAGTCGATGATGATGACATCCAGGCTGCGGTCCTTCTTTTCCCAGTTCCGCTTGAGGCGCCGCGAGCGGGCCCGGATATCCTGCACAGTCAGGGAAGCGCCCTGATCGACACCGAGCAACAACCCGTGGAAGTCCTCGGCTGTTTTCATCAACGGATCCCAGTCGTCATCCGGCACACGGTTGTTCATGATCGCGTTGAACGGCACACTTTCGGTCCGCGACTTCCAGTGCTGGTCCGACAGCACACGTGCACCAACCGTCTGCCAGTTCATCTCCAGGGAATAGAAGTGAACACCCAGCCCGGCTTTCGCCTGTGCCAGGGCGATGCCGGTGGCAAAAACGGATTTCCCCATTGAGGGACGCCCGGCCACGATGTAGTATTCACCCCGACGCATGCCCCCAGTGTACCGATCCAGATCTTCCAGGCCCCACGTCATGGGCTTGACGGCATCCATCTGCAGGGCCGCCTGCACGACCTCGTCGATCATCGCCAGGGTCTTTTCCGACGCATGGCCGGCAACGATGTTCTCGAGCCCCTCGGCCACGATTGCACCTGTCTGCGATGGGGCCACATCAAAATTGCGGGCTTCCTGCACCAGGTGCTCGCCGATCGCCATCATCTGCCGGCGTGTCCACATCTCTCGAACGGTCTCGGCATAATGCGGGGCATTGAGCACGGTGGTGGCGGACCCCATCAGACGGGCGAGGTAAACCGGCACGGACACATCATCGATATTGTCCTCGCCGGCGAACGCCGGTCCGAGCGTCACGGGTGTCACCGCCCGGCCCTTGCCGATACCGTCGGCAATCGCTTCGAAGATGCGCGCGTGCAACGGATCGTAAAAATGATCGGCCGTCACCACGTCAGCAACACCCCACCAGGCTTCGTTGTTGATCAGCAGGGCGCCGAGCAGGTCCTGCTCGACGGCAATGCCGTGGGGCTGCTGCGGTTCGGTGTCGTGATGGTAGTCGAGGCTCACGCGGCAGCCTCATTCTCTTCACTACCCTCACCCTCAAAGGCGGGAAGCATGCCGAGCGCTGCCATGTAGATGTCAAGCAGGGCTGCTTCCTCCTCGCGTTCGGCCTGCTCCATCTTCCGCAGCTTTATGACCTTGCGGATGATCCGTGTCGCAAACCCGTTGCCCTTGGACTCGGCATAGATCTGCTTGATGTCATCGGCGATCGCCTGCTTTTCTTCCTCCAGTCGCTCGATCCGCTCCACGATGGACCGCAGCCGGTCACGCGACACATCTGTCGTCATGGTGGCCTCCTCTCATTCCGCCAGTTGTTTCCGCCCTCACGCCGCCTTCTTGCGGGCCGCACTATCCAGTCGCGTCACGACCGGCTTTGCCTGTTCGAGATCCTCAGGCGATCCGAACTGCATGTCTCGTGGCAGGATGTGCGTTGTGCCGGACGTTTCCGTCTTCACCATTTCCCGCAAGGCCTTAGCGGTCTTCTTTGCCACCGCGGCTCCGCCGTCCGTCCACTCGCCGTTGGCGCCGAGGATGTCGATCAGTGGCGGTTTCTTGCACAGCGAGAGGTAATCATCATCGATCGCCCATCGCGTGCCCATGTCGATGCCAAGATCCTCGGCCATCTGCACCGCAAGCGGGCTGTCACCGAGCGTCGGATCTGCCCCGGCAAAAGTCCCGACCTGTGCGGCAACCAATGCGGAGAACAGCCGGTCGAGATCCGCGTCACTCAGTGCCTTGATCGCCTCATAGGCTTTTTGCCCCGACAGGTCCGGCTTTGCGCTGTACTCACGTTTCAGATTGAGCAGTCCGCGCCCATAGGTGTCGAACGCCACTTTCGTCAATTTGGCTCCGAGTGTTTTCGCGATCTCAAGAAGACTGGTGGATATTGTCCGGTCATCCGGAGTGATGTGGTCGCACGAGAACCTTGCCGTCCCCTGTTCACCCATCAGCGCCAGACAGGTCACGATCTTGGCCGTGCGCGTGTCGGCTGCCACCGCATCCTGCAGGGCTTCGGTCTTGCGGTTCGCCGCATAGGTCAGGTGTGCTTTTGTGAACACCGGCTGTGGCTTGGGGGTTTCTGCTGATTTTGCCTGCTCGGACGGTTTCACCAACCCGTCGTAAACGGTGACGCTGTCCAGACTGACAACCTGGATGATCGCGCCTGCCTTCTTTTTGTCTTTCGACTTCTCGTACATGTGGGTGCTGGCATAGCCGTCGACGACTTTGACCCACGCCCAGGTTTCTCCAAGCTTCGTTTCCAGCGCCTCAAGTGCCGCCTTCTGCAGTTTTTCGAACTTGCCCCGGTCGGCAAAGCGCCGGTCTGCGTCATCACCGTCGGGATCTTCGATCCAGCCGCCGTCATAGAGACCAACATCGAAGATCGCGCTGGCGACGGTTGGCAGGTCGCCCACCAGCGAATGTTTGATCTGCTGCTCAGCTGCCATGTAACCGCCCCGGATGACCGCGTCGATGATCTCATCCTGGCGTGCCTTTGGACCCATGGTGAGGGTCCGCGCCTGCACGATGTTGATCGACCCGTCATCGAGGGCTGCCTGGCACTTCTTCGACAACTTGTCGACCAGGGCCAGGCGTGCCTGGATGTACCGCCGTGACATCGACATGGCGTCCGCGATCTGGTCGGTCTCCCGGCCATACTTGCGCATCTCAGCGAACGCACGGCCCTCCTCCAGCGGTGTCAGGTTCTTGCGCTGCAGGTTCTCGATGGTGGCGAGCTCGACCACCTTGGCGTCATCGGCTGCAATCACCCGCACCGGCATCGGGAACGGTTTGCCCTCTGGCCAGTCGTCACGCTGCAGAATTTCGCACACCGCCCGCCAACGCCGTTCCCCGGCGATGATCTCGTATTGCGCGGGCTTCGCGTTCTTGCCTTTGCCCACCTTCAGTCCATCGGCCCTGCGCGCGATCAGGTTCTGATAGACTTGTCCGTCCCTGGCGATCGAGTTGGCCAGTTCCGTTATTCCGTCTGCATCAAAATGCTTGCGCGGGTTGAGCGGCGACGGGGCCAGGTCGTCGTGAGAGATCGTAAAAACGTCGACTGACTGGTTCATGGGTCTTGTCCTTTCCTGTTAAAAAGGCCCGCGCACGCCGTGCGCCGACCAAAAATCAGCGCGATTGCCCCGCGTCTTTGTCGATGTTGTGACTGTGTGTTGCCCGGTCGGTCACCGCCTGCAGATGCGTGCGCGTGCCGGGCAGATATCGGGCGATTGCGAGCAACACGGCTACTGCGATGGCCAGCGCGGCAAGGGACACGAGGACTTGGGACCGCCAGCTCATGTTGGTCCACTCCTGCCGGCTGGGGAATAATCCCCTGCCCGCTCAAACAGTTTCCGGCACGCCGGGATCAGCCTGACTCGTGGATCCGCTCCAGGACGCAACACCGGGTGCAGCCAGACGAACCAGACAAACATCATCGGCTTGACGGGCGATACGCCGTCCAGCTGACCCTTGAAGATGTTGAGCCGTTCCGCGTAGGCGACGATGAAGTTGGCAGGTGTGGGCCCGTGCAGATGCCGGCACCGCCCGATGGTCTCGAGGAACTGCACCTTGACCAGCACGGCGACATTGACGCGCAGCGCCAGGGCCTTCAGCACGAACGCCATCGCCAGATCATCGAACGGCGGGTTTGTGATCAGCCAGTCCGTGTCCAGAGGCAATTGCCACTGCGGATGGAGGAAGTCGGCGACCGCACCAAAACCCCGGTCGACCAGGTCGGAGGTATGGACCGTGGCAAAATATTCCCCCAGAGGCCGCGCCATGTCGCCAGCACCACACGCCGGTTCAACGACGGACAGTTTCTTGAGCTTGTCGAGGCCACCTACGATGTCGGCCAGGACCAGTTCACAAAAAGCCCGTGTGGCCCAGGGCGGTGTCGGGAAGAAGTCATGATCGTCGGCCGATTCAAACCGTCGTGACAGAACTGAAGGGTTTGAGATCAGTCCGGTCATCGTGTGGCCTCCTCTTCCCACCAGTATTTTGGCCGCACGGGTGCAGCAGGCATTGCAGCTGCAGGGGATTGTTGGGTGTCGCGAGCAAGCTTGAGCGCGGCAGACAGGAGCGCGTGTGTGGCCGGTGTCAGCCCGCGGTCGATCACGCAACAGGCCGAGGCCCGCAGCACGGTCTCGATCTCCCCGAAGCGCACATGTCCGTGCCGGTCCGTGACCGGTGGCGGCAGGCCTTCGACAGCCGAGCGCAGTTCTGCCATCCGCGATGGTGTTGCCGCGGAGGGACCGCCTACCTCGAGCACGGAAGCGACACCGATCATGCGCATGATGGGCGTGCGCCTGGTCATCCGGCCTCCACCATCGCATTGGCGCACAGGGCGTCGGCAATTTGCCGGTTGAAAGTGAGAACCTTGTGGCGATCAAGCGGGAACACCTGTTCCGTGCCATCGGTCACTACGACCAGCTCAAGAAGCCGGTCGGCTTTGTACTCGCCGGTCTCGCGCAGGAAGGCCAGGTTCGGCATTATTCCTCGCCTCCGGTCAAAGCGATCGCTCGGTCAAGAGCCAGACCAAGCAGCCCGGTGGGCACGCCTGCCTCGTTGCGCTCAAACGCCTGCGTCAGATCCTGCGGCGGGCACCCGTACTGCAGCGCGAGCGACACGGCGATTGCCGCGTCGTGCATCATTACTGACAGTTCCGTGCCGGACTTGTCGGAATCGATGAAGAGTTCTCCCAGCTGTCCATTGGCGCCGACCGATGCAGTGATGGTGTAGATGAAATTGCGGTGCTGGATCTCGAACATGTCGGATGCACGGCGCCCGGATAAGCGTTCGCGGTCTGCCATCACCCCTCCCCGTTCCCGTCGCGGAACGGGCGTGCCACGTCGGCCACCGCCTGCATTGCCGCCATCGCCTCATCGGCTACCTTGATGATGCGTCCGGCTTCATTTGCCGACAGCTGCCCGTCTTTCAGATCCTCCGAGATCTCGGCAAACACATCCGAGGACTCCTTGGCGGCATGCGCCATCGTGGTCAGCATGTCACCCACCGCCGGTGCGTCCAGCGCCACAAGCTTGAAGCCCAGCTCATGGGCCAGAAAGGTCGACACGATCGGTCGCCGGCAATGCGCCTCAAGGGCGTGGGCCACATCGAGCGGCATATGGACGATCTCATGGTCGCCGTCCGGGTCCGTGTACTTGTGCAGTGTCGCTCTCCCCACCCGGCACAACACCGCCGCCTTGTCAGCACCGCCGCAGGCGTCGACCAGTTGCGTCTGGGCGTCCTTGATCGAACTCGGCACGCGAGGTTTGTACGGTTTAGGCATCTGCGACCTCCGGTTGTGGGGAGGTTTTGGATGTCACAATCTCAGTGACGGGATTGACCCGAGCCGACAGGGTGTGGGGATGAAAGAGTCCCGCTTCTGTAAGCCAGGCAATACGGGCGACGTGAAAGTCGTTCGCGGTTACCGAATCACCGGAAAACGCTCGAATTCTTTCAACCATCTCGGCGCTAGGCGTTCGTTGCCCTCGCGCCCAAAGACGGACAGCTTCTGTTGTCACGGCCAGAATTTCCGCCATTTGAGCATGGCTCAGTTCGTGAGTTCGCAAGAAATCTTCAAATGTCATGCAATGACGTCAAACAGATTGTTTGATTCTGGTCAAGCAATTTGTTGGTAACAGATCCCAACAGAACGTTGTAAAACTAGCTAATGCCAAACAGGATCAAAGAATTACGCGTTGCGCGCGGGCTGACGCAGAGCAAACTGGCGGACCAGGCCGGGACCAGCAATCAGATGATTGGCTTGCTGGAGAAGGGTGAACGACAACTCACCCAAGACTGGATGATTCGCTTATCAGCGGTTTTGAACGTCCAACCTGCTGAGCTAATTGCGGAGGCGCCACCGCCAGAACCGATTTACGTCCGCGGTAAAGTGCAGGCAGGCACCTGGTCGGAAGCTTTGGAATGGGAACAGAACCGTCGCTATCCTGTTTGGGTGCCGATCCCAGGTCATTGGAAGCCACTGCCCAAATACGGGTTGGAAGTACACGGTCCGTCGATGAATCGGCGCTATCCGGAGGGTACTATCCTTGTTTGTGTCGGCATTCTTGATGCGGATATCGAGCCAAAGGAAGGGCAGCGCTACATCGTGCAGCGTGAAAGTGCCGGCGAATTCGAAATGACGGTCAAGGAACTCAAGATTGATAAGGATGGACGTCCCTGGCTTTGGCCCGATTCTGATGATCCCGAACATCAAAATCCACTTGCAGCAAATGGTGATGACGGAGATACAATCCAAATACTGGCAATCGTCATCACATCCGTTCAGCCGGAGTAGGTTTCGGATTTGTTTATGATGGCAAGGGTCCAGCCAAACGCAGGCCACGATTACTAGTGCTGCGTCCCGTGTCATGCGCTTATCTCCCCATCAAATCATAACTCGTACGCTTTGAGGCACTCATTTCCGTTGGCGATTCTTAACACGAATCAAATAGCGGAGATCAAACAATCCGTCGCTTGGGTACCCATTACCCAACAATTTGTTTATTTTTGTTGACTATCGATCCAACAATCTGTTTATGTTTGTCCCGCTCGAAACCCGAACAGAGCCTGTCCAATGTGTCCTCAGCTATCAATTGGCGCTACCGAACAACTCTCCCTCTCCCATGATGGTCGCATCCCCGACCGCCTGTGGCAGGCCGCTCGCAAGATCGAAGGCACGCACAAGGCCAGGCAGGCCATTGCCCGCAACCCGCGTGTCCAAGTTGGCCACATCACCATGAAACCCGACCTCGCGGTCGCGCTGATGGCCGACACCATTGTCAGGTCCGCCATTGCACGCGGCTGCGTCGACAAGCTGGACCTTCAGCAAGTTGGGTTTTCCGAGGCGCAGATCAATGAATATCACGACGACGCGTTCGCTCTTGCAATCACAGAAGAGCCCCGCATCGTCAGCATACTCGCCCAGGATGCCTGATGTTCTACCGGGTCGACATGCTGAACGAAGCTGAAGCTGCAATCGGTACCGGCAGACGAACCGTCTTCCTCGAACGCATCGGTCCGAAATGGGTTTCCATACGCAACCCTTATACCCTGCGCGCCGCCCGGTTGAAGCGTCGTGAATGGGACCGCATCGAGCACACGGCACGCCCTATTTGCCGCCCACGCAATCTCAAGCGCGCTGTGAGCATCTACCTGAAGTCCACCAACCAGAAACGCACTGCCGCTATCAGACGCATGTGCAATCACAGAGGAATGGTGTCCGCATGAGCGACACCGGCACTCAGGACGGGCTCACCGGTCGTTCAAGAATGCGCCGCCTCTGGCTGATCGGCCCGCAGGTGGTCGAGATCGAGTACATCACACCTGTCTATGTCGCGGCCCGGTGGCAAAATCCCTACAACGTCGAGAAGTGGCCGAGGCGGCGGTTGTGGCGCCGGGTTACCGAAGGCGATATTGGGGGCATAATTCACGAAGTCGCCGCATTGCGTAGCGCTCTCGAGTACCGGGCGATCAAGCAGGAAGAAGGTGGCGCCTGGTGCGACCTCTGTGAACGGCGGGTAGACGGCAGTGATGATCGTCAACACGGTTCCGCTTGCCTGCTGCATGCGGACAGGCGACCTGTTATCTCAAACGCCGGGCATTCGTGATGGAAAGCCCGGCCAGCCGCGCCCCGTCGAATCTAGCTCCGCGCACGGCGTGCGCCGACCGGAAATGATGCCCAACCCTACCGCTCATATCGACCGGCAAGATTCTAGTGTTTCGGGACAACAACGCAAGCGCATACCGCGTAGAAAGCCTGTCACGCTGGAACGCATCGAGGCGGCATTGGACATACTAGCGGAAATCATTTACAGGCGTCGTGACGGCGACGTTTTTCTCCCGATCTACGAACGTCTGGAACAGGAACATGAAGCCCTAAGAGCCAACGCAGCCATCAAACATCGAATCTGCCAAAGAGCAACAGGAGCCAATCGACGCCCAGACTAACCGTCTTCCGGCGATCGCAGTTACCTTAAACATCACTGCGACGGACGCGCTCAGTAAGATGTGGGCATGCCTCTTGTTCGCATAATACACAATATGGAACGTGAAACAGAATGGCCTATTCTGTTTCGTAGGATTTCAGGGCCAAAGCGGCCGTTAGTCGATGCCGCCGACGCGGCAAAATTTGACAACCTCTGCCTTCCGGCGAATTCACAGGCAACGGCAATTCCGAGCCCGACTTGGATGTTGGCGTGAGTTATCCGAATTGGCGATTCCGGCCCTTTGCCGACATTCGACCCAATCAATCCGCGATCCCGTTTGCGGACATTCGCCGCGGTTGCGAGCAGCACCATTTGTAGATGGCGGCAATGCGGACAAAACGACCAAACTCGATTGTCTTGGAGGTCTGATTTGCGACATGTCTCGCATTGTCACTTTGTGCCACTTCCAGACATTCAAACAACGGTGCCCTGAGGGGGAACCAAACCCACCGAAATCCAGTTCAATAACTGAAATGTCTTGCCACTAAACGACCAGGACTTCATCATGTCTAAGCAATATAGTACACTGGGCCATCGCAAATTCTCGAGGCATCGGCGATTTTTAGAAGCTCGCGAGATCGGTCACAATAGAAAAGACTGAGTGCCTGCGTTGTTGGAAGGCTACTTATGAATCAATCTGGACAGACAACGACACGCCGAATTTTCATGACGCTGTTAATCGCGTTTTTTGTAGGGGTTGGTTTCAGTCGCGGCGCGTTTGCCGAAGATTTCTTTGTGTGTGTCCAAGGTAAGCCCAAGACCGCAGACAGAGTTACAGCCTGCTCAGCGATGATAAAGCGTAATAGCAAGCACCAAAGCACAACGAAACAAAAAGACCAGCTCGCCAACTTTTATGCGTTCCGCGGAATAGGCCGAACGGACCAAAAGGATTATGCTGGCGCGATCGCGGACTTCAATACAGCTTTGAAACTTTCGCCGACGAAGAACGAGCATGCATACGCGAACCGCGGCTGGGCATGGTATCTGACGGGAGAGTTTCAGAAATCATACGACGATTTTGATCAGGCAGTCCGGATAGGGCCAAAGAAAGTTGCGAACTACCAAGCGCGCGCTGCGGCAGCCGAGGCACTTGGTGACCAGGCGTCAGCTATCGCAGATCTAACCAAGGCAATTGCGATCAATCCGAAAGATCCTGAGAGCTACAGACGACGTGCAAAAATGTTCGTGCGGTACAAGGATCTTGCATCGGCGATTGGCGACTATGGTGAGATGATTAAACTTGATAAGAAGGACATGTTGGCGTTCCACGAGCGTTCCAAATTACATAGAGAAACCAAGAATTTTGAGGCCATGTTGGCCGATGCAACGGCGGCAGAGAGCTTGAAGATAGGGCACCCCTTGCTGCTAGCTTTGCGTGCCTATGCTTTGAGGAAGGTCGGTCACCAAAAACGGAGCCGAACGCTGATCAAGCACGCTTTCAACAATTGGAAGGCTGTGTGCCGCTCAAAGCACAAGAAAGTAATTTCGAATGTGCAGAAAGAGTACAAGAAACTCAATCTGTATCAGGGAGAGATAGACGGCACCTGTAACGAAGCGTTTAGGGCTTCCGTTCTGGCTTGCATCAAGAATTCCAGGTGCCGGTACTGAGTTGGCAATTGGCGCGTGTGAGCGCAGAGAGTCGCATGCGCATTATTTGTACCTTTGTTCCGGCGCTGACCGGCATGGAAGAACACGATGCAGACGGTTCGCTGTAGTCCCCGCACGTAGATTATCGGAGTTGCTTAGAGTCCGCTTGGGGTCAAACCTGTGCATACGATTCTTATGGGACTATCTCGTTTGCGACATCATTCGAAGGTCTCGAATGGGCTCGGAGCGGACTGACGCGCCGCAGAGTGAAACGCAAATCCTGTGTCTTCTGAATGTCAGCTTCTGAAGCAGGTGACCGCTGAACTCGCTTGTGCGGCGAAGGTCCGGAATCCGCCCATCTGAGCCCTCTGGGGCAGAAACCACTCTAGCCACTTTGTCCGCACAGCCGCAATCAGACAACCCATGTATGAACAACAGCGCCGGGCCGACATTCCTGTGTTGGACAAAAAATTTGAATGACTGCTATCGGGTGTGCGACGGGTCGTGAAACAGAATTTTTTAGTTCGTTTCGCAAATTTGCCCTGCCGGTTCGGATTACCTGAGATTGAGCTCAGCGATTACTGATTTTTGAAGCAGTTGTGCTCGACATTATTTCACTCGGATAGAGATGGCCCTTTTCTTTTCTCATATATATTCGATAATGTCCTTTATAACATATACATGAGCAAGACGCCGCGCGCGGGCGCGAGGCATAACGGAGGGGAAAACGATGAGCGACGGAAATGTGAGACCTGAAGAGACATTCGATTGGATGAAGTTCTTAAAGCTGCATCCAATCGTTGTTGCGGGTTCGTTGATTGTCAGCGGGGCGGCTGGCGGTGTTGCCGGTTATTTCGCCTTCAGCAGCTTCGTTGAAAAACAGGTAATGGCTGCACTTGCGAAGATCAATGTCACGAACGCTGTCGCGAACAAACTTGTTGAGGAGCACGCAGACACGTTGCGCGGTGAGCAAGGACAAATAGGCGATAAGGGAGAAAAGGGCGATCCCGGTAGGCCGGGTTCAGGTGCATCATTTCCACCAGGTGCGGTCGTGGCGTTTGATTTGGCAGATGGATGTCCGGTCGGATGGTCAGATGTTGGGACAAAGGAGGCGGCACGTTTTGCGGGGCGAACTCTGATAGCTTCAGGTCCACGTGTGGATCGGCAGACGAGTAACGGGACAACTCTCAAGCGTTCTCACAATGATCAAGGCGGCGAAGAGCGTGTTGTGTTGAAACCCACCGAACTTGCAGCACATAGCCACGGTATTTCTGATCCTCAACATGCGCACAAGATCATGGGTTTGATGCGACGCGATGAGGGTGTGGCAACACATGGTTGGGCTGGGGCTAAGGGACCGTATGCCAATGACCTGGGCAGGCCCGCGGCAACTGGTATTTCGATAATGCCTACAGACGCAGCTGAATCCCACAGCAACATGCCGCCTTACATTGCGCTCTATTTCTGCAAAAAGGACTAGCGCATTGAACGACCTGACACCGTTTCGCAGTGTTCTCCCCTCCCCTGTGGCTCTTGCCGGGCCACAGGCGGAGCGGCGGTTTGTTGAGTTCTTTACAGCTCAAATCCGCAATGCGAACACGCGCAAAGCCTATGCCAGGGCGGCAGGAAATTTCTTCGCCTGGCTGGCCGCGCGAAACGTCACCGCCCTGCCCGACATTCAGCCGATCCATGTGGCGGCCTATATTGAAGATATTGGCCGTGAGGTATCAGTGCCGACCGTCAAGCTACGCCTGGCAGCCCTGCGTCATGTGTTTGACTGGATGGTGACCGGCCAATGCATGGCCATCAATCCGGCGGCCTCCGTCCGTGGTCCGAAACATTCGGCCAGGCGGGGCAAGACGCCGGTGCTATCGCCGGAGGAAGCCCGACGGCTCCTGGACAGTATTTCGACTGAGAAGATTGCTGGTCTGCGTGATCGTGCCCTGATCGGGTTGATGGTCTATTCGTTTGCACGGGTTGGAGCAGCACTCGCCATGAAGGTTGAGGATGTGTATGTGCAGAACCGCCGTTCCTGGGTGCGGCTGCATGAGAAAGGCGGCAAGCGTCACGAGATGCCCTGCCACCATAATCTGGAGATCTGGCTCCAGGATTACATCGATGCGGCCGGCATTGCAGAGGACACCAAAGGCCCGCTCTTCCGGACGATCGACTTGTACAGCAAAGAACTGTCAGACCGTCCCCTGCCCCAGGCAAATGCCTATGCCATGCTCCAGAGGCGTGCTCGTGCGGCCGGAATCGATACTGAGGTTTGTTGTCACACGTTTCGGGCAACGGGGATTACGGCCTATCTGAAGAATGAAGGCACGCTTGAGAAGGCCGCACACATGGTCAATCATGCGTCAACCCGCACTGCGCAGCTATATGATCGTCGTCGCGATGAAGTGACTCTCGATGAGGTTGAGCGGTTTTTGATTTGAGACCAGGTTCTGTGATTCCCAGGGCATTGAAGTCAATCAACCTAGGAAGGCGGTGCAAAAAGGATGGTCACAATAGTAGTCGTTTGTGTCACTGGCTCATGCAGGTTTTCGTTAACGACGATGGAAATTGATAATCTCTCAGATCGATGGCTAATTTTTCTATAGAAGCGGCTCGGAAGAACGCCGAGCGTGCGATATCGCCAATTGTTAGACCTGCAAAAGGCCGCTCATTTTCGGGATCAACTGGGAGCTATCGTGGAATACCCCATGGCAATTACTTTACGTTGTTCATGCTTTTGGTGGAACTTCTGGAATACCCATATCATGGGCCATTTGAGAAGCTCGCTTACATCATCCCTTTGGAACACAACGGCATCCGATACAGTGTCGTTTACGCCAAATTCGGCATGCGTATTGAGTATGAGAAAGGAGGCCAACCCGAAGAAGTCTACAGGCTTCTAAGAAAGGGCATGAAGGCAGCGAAACGCTATTATCTGTGGCGCGCCGAACAGGCAGCTTCTACATCAGACCTCAACCTTACTGCGCGTAATGTCGAACTCTGGGACAAGTATGAATTCTTGCGAGCCCGTTCCACCGAACTATTTGCTGAGTTTGAAGAACGGAAAGAGGAGCACGTTGTTGAGAATTGGACTAATGACAACGGACCGTCTGGCATGTCCATCCGATTTCCAGCCTTTCAGCATCTAACCGAAGGCCAATGGACCCATGAAACAGCTGTTGATGCTTTTTTTGCGTGGTCCGAGCACGCACTTGTTCACATTGCAGTCTTGCAGGGCAAGCTCACCACGGGTGTAGAAATCACCGACTTGCTGAGGAAGGAATGGGCGGAAAAATGTAAGCTCGTGCTCAACCTAACTGACGCAGACGACAAGGTTGTTTTTGACGATATGTGCATCTTAAAAAGCGAGCTGCGCAATTTCGTTGCACATGGTTCCTTTGGTAAGGACGGAGCCATGTTCGCTTTCCACTCGCAAGTGGGTAGCATCCCGTTACGTGTACTCGATAACGCAGCACAAACCGAGTTCACATTCGGATCCAGGTCGGCAGGCAACTGGGAACAGGACTACGAGCGGATAGACCGTTTTATCACCCAGCTATGGAGCAGGGATCGCGGTCCAGCCAAAATGTATCTCGAAAGCGGCTTACCTACAGTTCTGACTTATGCGGTAGATGGAACATATGCCGAAGCGATGCGGGACGACGAGAAAATGACCGAGTTCGTGGACTATTTGCATTATGAAGCAGACCGGCATGCCAACATGGATTTTTGAGACTCCACTATGCCGATCCTTTTGTTTGAACACCCCCGTTGCAAATAGGAAGGTTTTTGCAACGGGTTTTCGCACCCTGTGATTTCAGTGGGTTAGCTGTCGCAAAATCTTGTCGCAAAATGAATTATGAGTTTGGGATTTGTGGGCGGCCAAATTTTTTTATTTAGGGAGAACCAAATGCCAGTGCTTGATAGTGAACCGTACCATCAAATCAACACTGCATATATTTTGGGGAAAATTGAGCAGCTTTGGCTAGAAGAAGGCCATGATCCAAAAGCCGCTCGTGTATACCACTTCAACCTATACACAGGCGGTAAGTTTTTACAGTTCGAGAGTAATTTCGACACATTCGATATAGCCAGAAAATTTGATTTTGGAACTGTTTGGCTGGTTTTTCATCAAGTTGAGCGAGGAGAGGTTTTGCAGTGCGCAAACGAGGCTACCTCAAAACTGTACGACGATTGCATTACCATTCTTTGGGCGTCATCTGACGATCCATCAGCTGAGCAAATTGAGGCTGGATTGAACTTCGCTGACGATGTCGTTCGAAAACTAGAAACGTTGAATGGTGTGCCGTGCCCTATTCCACTCAAACGTAATCAGCTCACTAACGATTTTGAGCTAGCTTGTCACATTCCTTCTGAGGATGTGGTTGAGAAAATTTTGATCGTTGGAGATCACAACCATTTGCCTCAGCTTGATGGCTCCAACGGACCTCTCATGCTCTACCTCCAAGGGTATTTGGATGATCATCACGAGGAATTCAAAACTGAGCCATACCAGATCATGAGGTTGGCTGCGGAATGGCAGCGACAGGCCATTCGTGCGCTTGGTACTGAAGAATGGCCTAGTGCTATTGTTGCCTGCAATACTTGGATTGAAGTTTTTGCAGTGCGTATGGCAGTCGCCATAAACGAAATTCTCGAACAGCCGATTGCGGACTTACGGACTGAATTAAACCAAGGGCTAAGCAAGTTCATCACCAAGCACATTGGGGCCGTTGTCAAAGAAGGGCATTGGGACAGAACGCGCGACGGTACGGAAATCAAAAATTGGTATGATGACTGTTATCTACTGCGTCATCGAGTAGTGCACCAAGGCTACTTGCCAACTGAAGCCGAAGTCTTCAAAGCTTATAACTCTGCACATGAATTCATCAGGTTTCTTACGCGATCCATGGCTTCCATTGAAGATCAACGCCTCGATGAATTGTTGGTGGTCGTGCGAAATATGAGAACCGTGACTGAAGAAAATGCGGAAAGCGAATAGGTTTGCGTCAAATTTTGTGAATTGAACAACCGTTGCAAAAACGATCCTTTTTGCAACGTCAGGCCGCACTCGGCACTGAATGGCAACCAACCCACCAGCAACCGCACGCCGGGCGCTTGAGCTACCTGATGGCTCCACACCCGGCGCGCTCGCCAAACCGAAAGCAATGAAGTATCAAACCCAAGGACTCTCATTTTGACCATGGGACCAAAAGGGCTCACGTCAATCCAATTGAGGACATTAGACCTATTGGTCAAAACAATTGTAGTCCGTGTGGTAATTGAAGTTATCGATCTTCGAAAGCGGCAGTAGTGTAAAAAATTGTCCATTCTGGAGCACCGCCTGGAGATACGGTGGTCGAAAAACGAACCGCAGCTGTTTCGTCACGTTCCGCTTTAGGAATATCAGTGATCGTGAGAGACGGCGGCAATTTCTGTTTGATGCAGTGAGCAGTCATATCTTCGACGTAAACACAGCATCTATCGAAAACGGATTCAGCGTGTTCGGTGAGAGGAATCCCAGATACGGAAGGTTGTGTAACGCGTGGTGGGTTGACACTTATGTCGTATTCAACCTTTAGCCGGATCGGTTGCCCATGCTCCAGTTTTTCATTTCGGAGAAAAATGAGAGGTTCTGTCCATTGTCTCGTTTGCTCAAGATAGTCTGCAAGCGGGGCATCGGTCGTTCGAATCGCTTCGATACGGCTTTTGAATGTCGATTCTTTCTTGAAGAGGAAACTTGTCTCCAACCCATTTTCCCGCAGAAATAGCTGTGAGCTCTGTTTGACGACCCTGACAGCAGCGTTCCAAAAATTTTCGGTCTCGCGACGAATGGTGCGGTCGATATTCCCCGAAATCTTAACTGCGGCGAGTTCCCGAGAGACTATCTCGCCACTATCGAACTTCTGCTTGTGAGAACGCCATGCTCTGACAATCTCGTCCCTAGCTTCTCGAACACTTTGGAGGTCATTATAGACATCATCATAAAGTTGATCAAAGCGGTCTCGCGCATCCTTTTCGAAGAAGACCGCATAACGCAAAGCCAATACCCCATATCGCAGTCGTGACACAAACTTTGATGACAATCCTTCATCTGACACTTTCTCAATGAGGTGCTTTTCATTGTCCAACCGCACATTGATATTGCTCGAACGTTGATTGAACATCTGCAAGGTTTTATGAAAATCTTCGCCGGTTATTGGCAGTACATACGAAAGCTGCAGCTTATCATGTCGAAAAAACTGCAGTTGATTTGGACGCAAGCTGGGAACAACTTCGCGGAGGAATTCAAAGAAAGGCTCAATCGGAAAATTGCCGGATATTTCGAAAACCGCTCCATCCTGCCACGGCAGTAAGCGGATCGATCCAAGACTTTCCTTGTTGGATTCAATAACGAATCGATTTCCTGGCCACACAGTTGCCAGAGATTGTTCAAAAATCTGGGGTTTCAGCTGCCCAGCCAGACTGAACTGATAGGTAGACAAAGCAAGTCCGTGGCTTGGAAAATCTGATGATATTAGTTCGTGGTTGGGTATGCCGGCATCCCTTAGCGATATGCCGCAACGCGCCGTGACCAAGCGTGCGACCTCCGCAAAAGTGCCATCTTTCGATGCGCGCACAACTAGCTGTACGGTTACCGAGGGCGCACTTTTACTTTGGTCTTGATCGCCGCCCCTTGGTAGAAAAAAAACTCCCGCATCACCGCGACCTGGCACAGAAGCGGAAAAGTTCACATGCCCTCTATCGCAAACACTGATAGCATCAGGCCATAACTCAGACGCATACTTAGAGTTTAGGCCGACTGCCGTGACGCCTATGTCTTGGATAGAGCAGCTGGCCGTACGCGATAAGATGAAAACTGAAACGCCGCCGATATCTGCGTCAACCGCATTGGGATGGCTCGTCTTACCGGCAGGCATGTTGATTGCGCTGGCTTGTTCGTACGCGGTCTCGAGGGTTCTTTCGGTAAGGTCGTCCAATAGAACAATGCTGGCGATTGTATGTTTTGATTTCCGTTCTCCATCCGGTGAGAACAGATGTCCGCTAATTTCCAACGTCGCTACGACACCATCTTCTTCATGATTTTTGGATATCTCGACAATATTTTCGGGAAGCAAATCCCTCAACTTGCCTGCCACGATATCTAAAAGGCCTCGAGAATCACTCGGGTCGATTGACAGCAGACTCCTAAATTGGTCAGCTGATTGTCTGGACATTTACGTTCCTACCAATGGTGTAAAATGACGATTGCAAAAGGCATCCCATTTGCATCACATGGTGGTGTCAGACACAGGCAACGCAATCTTGAGCAGCTCCGACCGGCGATAGCTAAGTGATCCCCCATCCCCGTAAGACGGCCGGTCCGTTGCGTGTCCCATCAACAGGCAACGTAACCCATAATCAAGTCCCGCCTCCGCCATCCGTTTCTCGAACGAATGGCGGAGTGAATAGATCCGGTGATCGCTGGTCGGGAGGAGATTGTTTGATCTGAAAAATTTCATGAGTGTCGCCGACAGGTTTGTTTCCTTGTCACGGTAACGTGGGAACCCGGACGGTGCCAGGCGCATGGCTAGCAGCGAGACGCCCACAAGCGGGATTTTCCGGACAGAAGAGGTCGTCTTGATTTCCCGCGCCTCAGATGGTTCGATTGACACATAGGGCACATCAGCATCCAACACGATGTGCTCAGGGGCAAGGTTTGCAATTTCGCTGGGCCGCGCCCCAGTCTCTATTAGGACATAGCAGATCAAACGGGCCTGCTGGTTCAGCGAGTCCAAGGCCCCAGGCGCCATGATCTTGCTCGTAATCCATTCCACAGGGAACGGCGGCACCTTGCGTTTCGCATCGGTGAAGCTTAAGCCTCGAAACGGATTTTCCCGCTCGTCGCCCTGATAGAGAAAATACTCACGGTAGATCTTGCGCATGTTGCCTACGTCCCTGTTGCCCGATGACCCGGACAATGTGTCGGGACCCTCGATGCGGTCGAGCCACCAACGATAGAATTTCTGCGCGTGTTCACGGGTAATGCTTTCGATCGGCAGATTCCCACACAGGGCCACGAAATTATTGACCGCCCGCCGCTTGACCTTGATCCACCCTTTGCGCTGACTTTCCGATTTACGGCGCAAGGCGTTTGGCGCGACTTCGGACAAATAAGTCTCGAACGCCTGACGCACGGTAGGCTTTGGTTTAGCGACAGCGCCCAGAACGGTGTCTTCGAGCGACGCGTCACCGCCTCGTGCCATTTCCACACGATCCAACACATCCCCAATGACCAAGTCGGTGGCAATCTGCTCTGCCGGCACGTAGGAGAGAGACAGGGCCAGACACCGAAGGACCGCCGCATCATAGCGCTGCTTGGCGACAACGTCCGGCAGGTCAGACGCCAGCGACTGCCAATACAGGTCGTCGGCGGCCTCCATACTGTCTCGTCTGCGACGAGCGGTTTCTTCGTTGTCGGTCTTCAGCGCCTTGCGGATAATGCCCCGTCGATCAATTCCGTGAAACCGGGCCGGAACACGACGCACATAGTGCCACCATCCCCCCCGTTCCTGCAGGTATCTGTCTTCACCTTTCATGCCGCCTCGTGTTTTTGTTACATGTTTTGTTACATGAACCGTTACACAAATATGCAGGCACTGCAAACTACGGTGACATTTGACAACGCAGTTATAAATTTAAATTAATTAATTCAGATAGTTAAGAGGTTTTACAAGAAGTTGCCTTGGTGCGGGCGGCGGGACTCGAACCCGCACGGGATATTATCCCTCAGGATTTTAAGTCCTGTGTGTCTACCATTCCACCACGCCCGCGGCACCGAAAGGCGACACAACATATGCCTGTTTGGAGCCCAGTGGGCAACGGCAAAATAGCTGACCCGGTCGTTGTCCAGCCCTATCGAGGGTACAACACATTGATGGTTGCCGGAGCAACACCGATTTCCACCGGCAAATGATCGACGATGTCGCCGTCCGCCTGCACGGCACTTTCCGATCCTGAAAGCCGGAGTCGTGTCGACGACAGGACTTTGACGTGAGGGCTGTTGTTGAGACGGCCAAACAGGACATCGACTGCACAGCGGACAAGAATCCAGGCGTTCTCCTTCGGCAGCAGATAAACCTGAAACCCTGCCACTGTCAGATCACCCTGAGGTGCCAGCACCATAGGGCCGCCGTACAACCGGCCGTTCATCACGACAACGCTCGTTGCCTGCGACACCGCCCCACCCATTTCCACGTCGATTTCCGGTGGCCGGTAAGTAAGCAGACCAATGCACGCCCGCACGATGTAGGCGCCCATGCCGAGCGTTTTCTTGAGTGGTTTGGTGACGGTTGACACCACCCAGGAGTCGAACCCGACGCTGGCCATGATGAGAAACACCCGGCCATTGATTGTGCCGGGACACAACGGCGTGGCGACACCCGTCTCCAGATAGTCGCAGATGGAATCGACGTCGCGCCGCAGACCGATTTCTGCTGCAAGCACGTTGGCGGTGCCCACCGGGATGACGGCCAGCGGCGGAACAGGCCGTAAGTCTGTTCGCGACATAAGACCGTTTGCCGCCTCGTTGAGAGTGCCGTCCCCGCCGGCAACAGCAACCCGGGTGTAGCCGCCCAGATCCCTGGTCCGGCAGAACTCTTCGGCATCGCCGGACGACTGTGTCGCATACAATTCAACGGCGTGGCCACGGGCTCTCAACCTCACCACGATTTCGGAGATCCGCCGGGCCCGTCGCCGTCCGGCTGTGGGGTTGTGAATGACCAGGACCTGCTGCAAGGGGGCTGTCACCTGCCCCCCTCGCACAGCAACGGTGCCGGTTTCGGGCGTCTCACGACCAGGTCTTGATCTTCAGTTGCCCGGTACCCGCAAGCTCCTCTGCCATCACTTTGACCTTAGCGTGAGCCGCTTCAAGCTGGACTTCGTCCTTCGACCGCACGACAACGTTGGAGCCGAACTTGCCGTTTTCGGAAAACGGATAGCTTCCCAGCGACACTGATGGAAATTCGTCCTGGATCGCTGCAAGCGGGGCCGCCAGTGTACCTTCGCCGGAATCGACACGCACGGAATGCGACAGGATCGGCCTGCCACGCCTGAGGGTCGGTCCGGCTTCATTGAGCATGGACTGCATGATCTTTGGCACCCCGGCCATCACCAACACATTCTCGACACGGAATCCGGGGGCGGCACTGATCTCGTTGGGAATGAGTGACGCGCCAACCGGTGTGCGTGCCATGCGCATGCGAGCCGGGTTCAGGTCGCTGTCCTCGTACCGGATCTTCATCAGGGCGAGGGCTTCGGGATTGTGGTCGATGTCCAGCCCAAAGGCCTTGGCCACCGCGTCCGCGGTGATGTCGTCATGGGTTGGGCCGATACCACCGGTCGTAAAAACATAATCGTAGCGCGCCCTCAGGGCGTTCAGGGCCGTCACGATCTCGTCCTCGACATCGGGCACGAAACGGGCCTCGCGCAACTCGATGGCTATATTGGTCAGGTACTCTGCGATATAGCCAAGGTTGATGTCCTTGGTGCGTCCAGACAGCAGTTCATCGCCGATCAGGAGGACGGCGGCAGTGACGGTGTCAGCCGTTGGTTCTGTAGATGGTTCTGTCGATTGATCTGGAGACATGGAAATGCAGGGCCTCTGGTCATTGTTGTGCCAGAGATACCCTGCCTTTTGATCTTCGACAAGTAATGCCTGACGGCATTCAGGCCGTATTGCGCACCATCAGTTGTCGAGCATGGCAGCGACCAGGCACCCCTTTGCCGTGGCATTCAGGCCGCTTTCCGCCATTTGCACGCTTGCCACGTCGAACGGCAACCGCACCTGGCCAATGGCGTTTTCCAGTTCCTGACCGAATCCCCGGGCAAGAGCCGAACCGCCGCTGAAGACGACCGGCACCGGCTTGCGGAACGGGGGCAGACGTTTGGACTGTTTCAGAACACGCTCAAGCGTCAGGGCAACGGTCTGGATCACTTCGCGGTAATAGATCGCCAGGGCCTGGTCGAGGCTCGCCCCCGATCGTGACGACAGATCGAACAGGCCGCTCTCTTTGTAGAGCCGCGCGCCGACAGGCGTCTCTCCGACGACGGAGGCGGCGGAATAGTCAATGAAATCGCCCGCCCGCGTGGTCGCAAATGTGACTGCGGGCAGTCCCAGGTAGGACACGCAGACGTTGCACATGCCACCACCGAAACTGATCCCTATGCCGGTGAAATCATGCGCCACGAGTTCGGCCAGAACCACGGCCTGACCCTCGTTGATCGCCCTCACCTCATAACCCATGTCCTCAAGCACATGGGAGATCGCCTTTTCATGAAACAGAACGCCCGAGTCGCCGTCTTCCGGTGCGCTGGGCACGCTGAAGCAAATGCGCTGCCCTTTCCGGGCCTGCCCGCACAGGGCCTTGACGGTGCGTGAGATCATGTCGAGATTTCGCGGCTCCCCGGGATTGAGCAAGCCGTTGCGCATGGGACGGCGCGTATCGCCGCCGAGCAGGTTTGCAAATTCCTCGACCCGGTTGCCGAAGGCCAGAATGTCGTCGCCGTCCACGGTATAGCTGATGCTTTCGCGGTCGAGCATTGTACGGTTCATTTTGGCGTTGGGCAGCACAACGAAGGCGTTGAGCTGGGTCTGAAATGATGGATCGCCACCACGCATCTGCGCCCGCACCACACGGCTGGTTCCCATGTCGAGACCATAATGATCGAGTCCCGAAGTCTGTTCGTCTTTACCCTTATCGGACCCGCCGGCTGATGCATGCGGTTGTTGTTGTTTTTCAGCCTTGGTCTGTTGACCGGCCTTGGTTGTTGACGCTGTTTTCGCCGACATGTCTTATGTTTCCTCCCGGAGACGCTTACTTAAACCACACCAAGCACATGCCGCCGGTATCACCTGACGCCATATGCTGTTTTGCGTTGCCTCTGGAAAGTCAAACACCCGCCGCCCCCGCAGGGATATCACGATCACCAATCTCGTCCACGAATATGGCAATTTTGCGGGTGTTTTTAACGCCGCTTTCGTCTTGCTCACGCGACCGCGAAGAATTATGGTCCGCCCATGAAACTCCCCGCACCGCTCTTCAAGGGCACCCTCCTCAAACGCTACAAAAGGTTCATGGCCGACGTCGAGCTCGACACCGGCGAAACCGTAACGGCGCATTGTGCAAACCCGGGTTCCATGATGGGACTGATCGACCCTGGAACCACGGTGTGGTTGTCCAAGAGTGACAATCCAAAGCGAAAACTGAAATATTCCTGGGAAATCCTGGAACTCGAGGTCGGCGGCATACCGGCCACCGTGGGCATTAACACCAACCACCCCAATGCTATTGTAAGTGAAGCCATCGAACAGGGGCGCATGCCCGAGCTCGGTGGCTATGACAGCCTGCGTCGGGAAGTCAAATACGGCCGCAACAGCCGCATTGACATCCTTCTGGAATCAGACGGCAAACCACCTTGTTATGTCGAGGTCAAGAACGTCCATCTGCTGCGCCAGCCCCGCCTGGCAGAGTTCCCGGATTCCGTCACCGCCCGTGGCGCCAAGCATCTGGACGAACTCGCCGACATGGTCGATACCGGCGCCCGGTCGGTTATGGTTTACCTGGTTCAGCGCGACGATGCCGACAAACTTTCGCTTGCGAGGGACATGGATCCCTACTATGCGGAGCGGTTTGATGCTGCAATTGCGCGGGGGGTCGAAGCCCTGTGTTACGATTGCACCTTGACCAGTGAAGAGATTGTCGTGAACCGCCGCCTCGTTTTTGAAGAGCCTGGTCACGCAGTGGATTGATAGCCAATGTCTTACGTTGACGCCGCCGTCTCACCGCCGGAAAACACCGGCCAGATCAAGCTCCATGGTCCGGAAGCCTTCGAAGGCATGCGCAAGGCGGGGCAACTGGCCGCGAAGGCGCTCGACGTCCTGACAGAACACGTGGTTCCCGGCGTCACAACGGAATTTCTCGACAAGCTGTCCTACGAATTTGCCATGGACAACAATTCGGTGCCCGCCCCCCTCAACTATCGCGGTTATCCGAAATCGATCTGCACGTCCATTAATCACGTCGTCTGCCACGGCATTCCCAACGAAAAACCGATGCGGGACGGCGATATCATCAACATTGACGTTACCCTGATCGTCGACGGCTGGCATGGCGATACCAGCCGCATGTTCCCGATCGGCACGGTTTCACGCCGGGCAGAACGCCTGGTCGAAGTCACTTATGAATCCCTCATGCGCGGCTTGTCGGTCATACGGCCCGGTGCGACAACCGGCGATATTGGTGCCGCCATCCAGGAATTTGCCGAGGCAGAGCGCACCAGCGTTGTCAGAGATTTTTGTGGCCATGGACTGGGCCGGGTGTTTCACGACGTTCCCAACATCCTTCATTACGGTCGTCCCGGAGAAGGCTCGCGGCTTGAGAAGGGCATGTTCTTCACCGTTGAACCGATGATTAACCTGGGCCGCCCCCAGGTGAAAATCCTGAGCGATGGCTGGACGGCCGTCACAAGGGATCGTTCCCTATCCGCCCAGTTCGAACACACCATAGGCGTCACCGAAGACGGTTGTGAGGTATTCACCTATTCTCCGGCAGGCTATCATCATCCGCCTTACATCAAAGCGGGCTAGAAAATATCGTCGTGGGCAAGCAGGACACAAACCTTGGTGAACAGCCGCCCCAGCACATCGGACATCGTGAACGCCTGAGACAAAGATTTCGCACAGGCGGCGGCGATGCGCTGGCCGATTACGAACTTCTCGAACTGGTCCTGTTCCGTGCCCTCCCTAGACGCGATACCAAGCCGCTTGCCAAAACGTTGATCGAGGAGTTTGGCAGCTTTTCTGATGTCATCAATGCCGACTTCGAGAGATTGCGTAACATCAAAGGCGTGGGCGAGAGCGTTGCTACAGAACTCAAGCTGATCCGGGCGGCGGCCGAGCGTTTCAGCCGTGAAGACGTGATTGGGCGACCGGTGATGTCGTCCTGGGATGCAGTCGTCAGTCATTGCCGCCGCACCATGGCATTCGACCAGAAGGAACAGTTCCGGATTCTTTTCCTCGATCGCAAGAATGCGGTTATCGCAGACGAAGTCCAGCAGACAGGGACCGTCGACCATACACCGGTCTATCCCCGCGAGGTCATGAAGCGCGCCCTGGAGCTGTCGGCCTCAGGCATCATTCTCGTACACAACCACCCATCCGGAGACCCCTCACCGTCAAAGGCCGACATCAGCATGACCGGTCAGATCGTTGTGGCCGGAAAGGCCTTGGGCATCGTTGTGCACGATCACCTGATCGTCGGGCGACAGGGCCATGTCAGCCTCAAGGCCCAGGGGCACATGTAAACCGATGACTTCATCTCAGCAGCCGGGAATCTGAATGCCGACCGATACAATCGATAAAGCCGACCGCTGGCAGGACACGCTGGCCCTTCTGGTAAGCGGCCGGTCCCTGCGGATGCTGTTGCTGGGGTTTTCATCCGGCCTGCCCATTCTGCTTGTGTTTTCGACCCTCTCGGTGTGGTTGATCAAGGCCGGTGTCCAGCGCGATGTGGTGACATTCTTCAGCTGGGCGGGGATTGCCTATGGCTTCAAGTTTATCTGGTCGCCCCTGATCGACAGGATCCCCCTGCCCTTTCTGGCCCAGCACATGGGCCACCGCCGGGCGTGGCTCCTGTTCTCGCAACTCTGCATCATGGCAGCGATCCTGTTCACGGCAACGACTGATCCGGCAAGTTCACTGGTCTGGACCGCCGTCGGTGCTGTCGCCATCGGGTTCACCAGCGCCACCCAGGACATTATCATAGACGCCTACCGGATCGAATCCGCACCACCACGCATGCAGGCCTTTCTGTCCGCAACCTATGTCGCCGGGTACCGCATCGCGATGCTGACAGCCGGTGCCGGCTCCCTGTGGTTCGCGGCCTGGCTGGGTGCTGAAACCTACGATCCGGAAGTCTGGAAATCGGTCTATCGCGTCATGGCCGGCTTCATGCTTGTCGGCATCGTGGCCACACTGATCTCGCCGGAGCCCGATGTTGGCGGCGACGTCGCCAGCGACAAAATCGTTCAGCTGAAGCTTTTCCTGGCGTTCCTCGGCGGTGTCGCGGGTCTTATCGTCATGTTCAACCTGTTCCCCGACACGCCGAAGGACTTGGGGCCCTTTACCAAGCTGGGTTTCAACACAACCCGGTTGTTCGTCAGCCTGGGCGCGGCAGGCGTGGTTTTATATGTCTTGGCAAAACTCAAATTTGTTCCCGGAAACGAGGCCCGGAAATCGTATGTCGAACCGTTTACAGACTTTGTCGAGCGTTACGGCAAGGCGGCCGTCGTCATCCTCGCCCTCATCGGCATCTACCGGATCGCCGACATCGTCATGGGCGCCGTCGCCAATGTCTTCTATCTGGAGATGGGATTCGATATCGCCCAGATCGCGACTTACTCAAAATTCTATGGCCTCGTCGCCACCATCGCCGGCGGTTTTCTGGGCGGCATTCTGGCAAGCCGCATCGGGGTCATGCGCGGCCTTTTCATCGGCGCCTTGCTGGCAGCCGCGAGCAACCTGTTGTTCGCCTATCTGGCGACCCAGGATGCCAACGTCAATCTGCTGATTGCGGTCATTACGGCGGACAATCTGTCGGCAGGTTTTGCGGTAGCCTCGTTCGTGGCGTATCTTTCGGCCCTGACAAACGTCAGTTTCACCGCCACACAGTACGCCCTGTTCAGCTCGATCATGCTGCTGGTCCCCAAGGCGCTTGCAGGCTACGCCGGCTCGATCGTGTCGGCGACAGGATACCCGGGCTTTTTTGTCTTCACAGCACTCCTGGGCTTGCCCGTCCTGGTTCTCGTGTTCTGGGCCGGAAAGCTCGCGCCCATTGAAGACGAATAGACTCGGCGAGCTCCCAAAAAGTAACGGCCATGGCAGTACGTTGATGGATCGTTTCAGAGTTCCACCAGCGGCGTAACCCTAGTTCAGCCTGCAGCGTTGCGCCTTCGCCGCCGCCGGCGGCTGCCGTCATCGTTTGTATCGGGGCCGTCATCGCCTGTTTTCCTCTCCGGCAGAGTCACGACCTGTGAGAGTTTGACGTAAGGGTCGCGCTTGTGCGGGAAAGCCATGGCATCAACGAAATGCTCCTGAAATGCCGGTTCGACGGCAGTTTCAACCTTTTCGATCTGCCGTACCACTTCTTCGATTTCCCGGCGCGCCGCCCGATTCAGCAGAGCGATACGCGCGCCCGTCCCGGCCGCATTCCCGGCGGACTGCACTTTTTCGATGTCGCAATCCGGGATCAGTCCCAGCACCATGGCGTACTTGACGTCAATGTGACTGCCAAATGCCCCGGCAAGGGTGATCCGGTCGACCGACGAAATCCGCATCCGGTCCATCAGAAGTTTAGCGCCGGCATAGAGTGCGGCCTTGGCAAGCTGGATCGCGCGAACATCGTTCTGGGTCACCGTCACCAGCGGTGAGCCCTCATGCAGCACATAGCTGAAGGTGCGTCCGTCTGCGATCATTCGGCTGCTGCGCGCCGCCAGACTGCCGTCGACCACACCATCATGAGTAATGACGCCCGCCAGAAAAAGTTCTGCGAGCGCCTCAATGATACCTGAACCACAGATGCCGGTGACGCCGATCTCCGACACCGCTTCTTCGAACCCGGGGTCGTCCGACCACAGCTCTGACCCGATGACGCGGAACCGGGGTTCGAGAGTTGCCGGGTCGATGCGGACCCGTTCAATCGCACCCGGTGCAGCGCGCTGCCCCGACGAAATCTGAGCGCCTTCAAAAGCCGGTCCCGTCGGTGAACTTGCCGCCAGAAGTTCGTTCTTGTTGCCTAGAATGATTTCCGCATTTGTCCCGACATCCACAATCAGTGTCAGTTCATCGTTGAGATGCGGGCTTTCCGACAAGGCGACACCGGCGGCATCGGCACCCACATGACCGGCAATGCAGGGCAGGATGTAGACCCGGGCACCACGGTTGATCTCGATATCGAGGTCACGGGCAGGAATATCGATCGAAAGACCGGTAGCCAGCGCAAATGGAGCACCGCCCAGTTCTGTCGGATCGACGCCAAGGAACAGGTGATGCATGACCGGGTTACCCACGAGCACCGCCGACAGAATATCGTCGACTTCGATACCGGCCTCGCCGGCAACTTCACCGGCAAGTGTCGACAGCGCCTCGCGGATGACCTGCGTCATCTCCTGCTCGCCGCCGGGGTTCATCATGACGTAGGACACCCGGCTCATCAGGTCTTCGCCGAATCGGATCTGGGGATTCATGAGCCCGGCTGACGCCAGGACTTCCCCGGTATGCAAGTTGCACAGGTGCGCGGCAATGGTTGTCGACCCAACGTCGACGGCAAGTCCGTAGGCAATATCCTTGAAGCCTGGCCAGATTGAAATAACCTCCGGCGGTTCGTCTTCGCGGGCCTGATGAACGACCACCGTCACTTGCCAGTCGCCCTGGCGCAGAATTTTCTGAAGACCGATCACCACATGAGGATCGGCACGCGTGACATCGATCTCCCACTGTTCCGATAACGCACGGTATACCCGCTCCAGATCGCTGGACGGGTTATGCATGTCGGGCTCTTCGACTTCGACGTAACAAAGACGGATTGAGGGATCGATCTCAATGTCGCGGGCTTCCGCGCGCTTGCGAACGACCTGCTTGTGCACCTGGCTGTCTGGCGGCACATCGATCACGATGTCGTTCTGCAACAACGCTGAACAGCTCAACCGGCGGTCCGGTTCAAGACCGCGCTTCTCGTCGTAGCGCTGTTCGTTGCGGCCCCGGGGACTGAGATGATCACGTCTGGACTCGATGCCGTGCTTGGCAAACGATCCTTCAGAGACCGTCACCTGACAGCGCCCGCAGATACCGCGCCCGCCGCACACGGAATCCACATCGACTCCGAGAGAGCGCGCAGCCGACAGCACTGGCGTGCCAACCGGAAACCGCCCACGTTTACCGGACGGCGTAAACACGATCAGGGCATCGCCCATTTCAGGGTTTTCCGTTTCGGCTTCCCCGACGTCAGTTTCCAGTGTCACCCGCCCACTCCCGCAATGATTGTTGAGATGGTTCGATCAGGCTCTTCTGCGCCGCCGGCGACCTTCCCGACCTGCCGCCTCGCCGCCTGCCGGTGCCGGATCCCGGTAGCGCGTCAGCCACTTACGGCAGTCCTTGTCGACACCATTCAGCACGTTCGCCGCCATGACACCCGCCATTTCCTCTTCGTGGAGTGGGTTCATGATCGCAGACGTCATACCGGCACCGGCCGCCATGGAAAGAAAGTGAGCGTTAAGCACATGCCGGTTCGGCACGCCGAAACTGATGTTCGAAGCCCCACATGTGGAGTTGACCTGAAGTTCGTTCTTGAGTCGGTGCAGCAAGGCGAAAACCTGCCTGCCGGCAGTTCCCATTGCACCGATTGGCATGACAAGTGGATCAACGACCACATCGCACGGCTTGATGCCGTAATCATGTGCCCGGTCGACGATCTTCTTTGCCACGTCGAAACGCACATCCGGATCTTCGGAGATTCCGGTTTCGTCATTGGAAATGGCAACCACGGCACAGTCGTATTTCTTGATCAGCGGCAGGACGCGTTCAAGAACCTCTTCTTCGCCGGTCACAGAATTGATCAGGGGCCGTCCCTTGTAGACAGCAATGCCGGCTTCCAGCGCCTCGATGATCGATGAGTCGATCGATAGCGGAACGTCGACAAGGCTTTGCACCAGCTGGATAGTTTCAGCAAGGATCTTCGGCTCGTCCGCCAGCGGAATACCGGCATTGACATCGAGCATGGTGGCACCGGCGGCTACCTGGGCCAATGCATCGGCCTCAACGGTCGAATAGTCGCCAACCTTCATTTCCGCAGCGAGTTTCTTGCGGCCGGTCGGATTGATGCGCTCGCCAATCACACAGAAGGGTCGGTCAAAACCGATAACGATCTCCTTGGTGGCCGAGCTGATTACGGTTTCTGTCATGATGTCAGATCCTGAATAATGGGGTGGTTTGTACTAAGGTTCAGGCCTCGAAGCCCGAGTTATTGATGAGCACCTTGAGTTTTTCATCTGTAAAGTTTGTCTCAAGATCGTTTTTTGCAGCCTCGGCCGCTTCTTCAATATCGCCGTCCACGTCAGTTGGATCGCCCCGTCGCCACTCGGCGAGGTAGGCATCGTCATCCTTTGCGCCCACCCGCATGGCGCACATGTCGATTGCTTTTTCGAATCGCTCGGAAAGCTGTCTGCGGGCCGTCTTGCGCCCCGCCTTGACGATCACCTGAGCCGGAATATCCCGCCATTTCACTATAATCAGTTGCGCCATCGCCTAGACTTCCATTCACATCGACCAGTAGTCGATCCCACTCACTGTTGTCGGCTCTTTTCGCAGATCGAACAGTGAAGACATACGTACTGACGCGACTTTTATACAAGCAAAAACGACAGGGAAAGGGTTCAGAGTGACCCGCAGGTCGTTTACCAACCAGAACCCGCCGTTTGCTGGCGTGATCAATGAGCGTTGTAGCCCCAATTTGGCGTCAGATTTACCGGAATTTTGGGAGAGTTGGATCATGAGTGATGTGGATGTCGGCCATCCTGCTGGCGGACGGTCGCGCGGGCGACGTTCTGGCGGCGGTGCAGAGGCCAGACGGGCCAAGCGTCAGTCCGGCGAAATTGTGCAGATGCGCAACATCAACCGGAAGATCCGCGAGTACGAGGTCCTTGACGAAGAAGGTCTCGAACTGATCGAACGCAACGCCGATACGGTACTGGCCGAAACCGGAATAGAGTTCCGCGATGACCCCGAAGCCATCCAGATGTGGCGCGATGCCGGGGCCGACATTGACGGCGAGCGTGTCCGGTTTCCCCGCGGCCTTTGCCGCGAACTGATCAAGACGGCCCCAGCACAGTTCACACAACATGCCCGCAATCCTGAACGCAGCGTGGAGATCGGCGGCAAGAACACGGTCTTCGCCCCGGTCTACGGTCCACCCTTCGTACGCGATCTTGACGGTGGACGACGTTACGCCACAATCGAAGACTTCCGGAACTTCGTGAAGCTCGCCTACCTGTCACCGGGACTTCATCACTCCGGCGGTACGGTTTGCGAGCCGGTCGACGTACCGGTCAACAAACGCCATTACGACATGGTCTACAGCCACATCCGCTACTCCGACAAACCGTTCATGGGATCGGTCACCCACCCTGACCGTGCCGCCGACTCCGTAGCCATGGCCAAGCTCGTATTCGGGGATGAATTCGTCGAGCAGAACTGCGTCATGGTCAACCTGATCAATGCCAACTCGCCGATGGTGTTCGACGATACCATGCTGGGTGCCTTGAAGGTCTATGCCCGATCCGGTCAGGGCGCGATCGTCTCGCCGTTCATACTTGCCGGCGCCATGTCCGCCGTGACCGTTGCTGGCACGTTGACCCAGGTCCTGGCGGAAGCTATGGCAGGTATGGCTTTTGCCCAGCTCTGCCGGCCCGGCGCGCCGGTCATTTTTGGAACGTTTGCAAGTTCCATATCCATGCAGTCGGGGGCACCTACATTTGGTACGCCCGAGCCGGCCCTCGTTCTTTATGGTGCCGCCCAGCTTGCCAGGCGCTTGGGCGTGCCCTTCCGTTCCGGTGGTTCGCTGTGCGGTTCCAAGACACCGGATGCACAGGCCGCCTACGAAAGCGCCAACACCCTGATCCCGACCTTGCTGGCTGGTGTCAACTTCGCGCTCCATTCGGCCGGCTGGCTGGAAGGCGGGCTCGTCTCCGGCTATGAAAAATTCGTCATGGATGCCGACCAATGCGCGATGATGCAAAAGTTTGCCGAAGGCGTCGATCTTTCCGAAAACGGGCAGGCAATGGATGCCATCAGGGAGGTCGGACCGGGCAGCCACTTCCTTGGCTGTTCGCACACCCAGGCCAATTTCGAATCGGCTTTTTTCCGGTCCTCTGTGGCCGACAACAATTCGTTCGAACAATGGGAACTTGAAGGCTCCCAGACCACCGAGCAGCGGGCCAACCAACTCTACAAGTCGATGTTGGCGAGCTATCAGGCGCCTGATCTTGACCCCGGCATAGACGAAGCGTTAAACGAGTTCATCACCAAGAAGAAGGACTCCATGCCGGACGCCTTCACCTGACAACCGAACTGGGTGGGTGCCTGCTATGAGTGTGTCTTTTCTGGACCAGAAACTATCCGACGGCGAAACCATCGTCCTGGATGGCGCAACCGGTACCGAACTGGAAAAACGTGGCGCAACCATGAACGACGCCTCATGGTGTGCTCTGGCGACACGAACCCACCCCGATGTTCTGCATCAAATCCATGCCGACTACATTCGTGCCGGTGCCGATATCATCACGGCAAATACCTATGCCTCGACTCTGGCTATGCTCGAAGCCGCCGGTGAGGCAGAAGCGTTTGATGAGCTGAACCGCGACGCGATACGCATTGCCCGCAAGGCACGCGACGAGATCGCCGATCGTCCGGTGGCCATTGCCGGCTCGATTTCGGTTTCAAGGGCAATAGAACCAGGGACAGACCGCATCGTGACCCCGGACAACATTTCGGAAAAATATTGGCGTGCCAAGTTCTCGGCAAAAGCCGACATTCTTGCCAGCGAAGGTGTCGACCTGATCATGATGGAGATGATGCGCGACCTTGATATGTCCGCGTGGGCAACAGAGGAAGCCGTCAAGACCGGATTGCCTGTCTGGGTCGGGATCGCCTGCGAAAAGGACAAGGACGGTCGCCTTGTAGGCTTCGGCCGTCACGACGTTGAACTGAAACAGATCATCGATGGGCTTGGTGGCCTGGGCGGTCAGGTCATGGGACTGATGCACAGCACCATCGACGATACCAGGGACGCGCTCCCCGTGTTTCTTGACAATTGGGACGGCCCGCTTGCTGTCTATCCGGAGTCCGGACATTTCGAAATGCCAAGCTGGCAGTTCAGCGACGTCATCGAACCATCCGTGTTTGCCAGACTGACTGCAGACTGGGTCAAGACCGGCGTCCAGATCGTCGGCGGGTGCTGCGGCATCGGGCCGGAACATATCATCGAAATGGTCGCCCAGCTTCCCGATCGGGTCCACTGACCACGATCAAACATCAACGGGCTCACAGTGAGGAAAAATCATGTCTGAACAGGCGACAAACAAGACCGGTTCATGCCACTGCGGCGCTGTCAGGTATGAAATCAGCGGGCCCATGCGCGAGGTGATCGGCTGTCACTGCACCCAGTGCCGCAAATCCACCGGTCACTTCGTGGCAGCGACTTCTGTGGATCTTGAACATTTCAAAATCGTCGACGACAGCGGTCTGCACTGGTTTCGCTCGAGCGATGTTGCCCAGAGAGGGTTCTGCCGGGAATGCGGATCGAATCTGTTCTGGCAGCGCGACGGCGCGCCGAAGATTTCAGTGATGGCAGGAACGATCGATGGCAAGACCGGACTGAAGATCGAGGCACATATTTTTTGCGACGACGCGGGTGACTATTATACACTCGACGACACCATACCTCAGTTTCCTCAATTCGACTGACACTGACTGCCTAGCCTGAGCCGGACGCCCCTTTCCATCAACCAGAGAACCGCCATGGACGACACCCTGCCGCAAACAATCGACATCCTGGAACGCCTTGTCGGCTTCGAAACCATTTCCGGCCGCCCAACCCACGAGATCGTGGGCTACGTTTCGGATTATCTGAAGTCACAAGGTATCGAGGCCACGCTGAGCTACGATGAAGCCGGGGAACGGGCCAACGTGTTTGCCACAATCGGCCCCGAGGTCGACGGCGGTGTCGTCCTCAACGGCCATACCGATGTTGTTCCCGTCGAAGGCCAGGTCTGGACGAAACCGCCATTTCAGTTGACCCGCGAGGACGGCAGGCTCTATGGCCGCGGCTCCGTCGACATGAAGGGGTTTCTGGCCTGTGCACTGGGATCCGTCCCCGTGTTCAAGGCCATGAACCTGGCCAAGCCGGTCCACATCGCCTTTTCCTACGATGAGGAAACCGGCGGATTCGGCATGCCGGTTCTTCTGGAGCACATGGCTGGCAAAGCGTTTCGGCCTGCGATCGTGATCGTCGGCGAACCGACCGAAATGCAGATCGTGTCCGGGCACAAGGGCGGCTCGGACCTGCAGATTGAACTGACAGGCGCTGAAGTGCACTCCTGCAATCCCCTGCGTGGTGTCAGTGCAATCTCCTATGCCACACGTTTTATTACCCATATCGAATCGATTTCGGACCGACTGGCATCGGCCCCGGTCGAGAATTCAATGTTCGAACCGCCCTACACAACCATCAACATCGGTCTCATTGACGGCGGCACCGCCAAGAACGCAGTTCCCGGTTTCTGTAATTTTGACTGTGAAATCAGACCCATGCCCGGGGAGGACGCAACCGCCCTGATCGGCGAGATTCGCTCCTACGCGACAGACGTCCTTCTGCCTGAGATGCAAGCCGCCAATGCCAATTGCGATATCACCGTCAACGTCGGCCCACCAATCCCTGCCCTCGACGACCGTAACGCCAAGGAAGCCGTCGCCTTCGTCTGTGAGCTGACCGGCCAGAACAGTGAGAATGTCGTCTCCTTCGGCACCGATGCGGGCTATTTCAGCGATGCCGGTTTCTCGACTGTGGTCTACGGCCCGGGCAGTATATTCCGCGCCCACAAACCCGATGAGTACATCGAGGAGCGCGAACTGACCCAGGGGTTGCAGTTCTTGAAACGTGTGGGCGAGCGTTTGGCGCGCTGAAAAAGCACTACATCTCATACTCTCCTTCCAACCGCTGTCATCCTTGGCCTCGTCAGAGGTAGAGGATCCATGGGTAGATGTCGCACACTTGGCGGCGCGATTGGATCCTCGCCTCCGTTACACTCCGGCAAGGATGACGATTGTTCAGAGAAACCAAACCGGCGTTGGATCAAAAAATCCCGTGCAAGCCTTACTTGTAGCCTGCACGGGCATTCTCCATTTGGCTTACGCCTTGAAACTCCAGAACTCCAGAGCCTTGCGGCTGGCAAGGTTGGTCGTTGCCGTTGTCCCACCATCGGTTTGAACCTTGCTGGATACGGCATCGAGCGATTGCGGATGAGCCAGGATTGCCGACGCCCCCTCGTCTCGCAGGATCAGAGCGATGTCCGCATACATCTGCGCCCGCTTGCTCTGATCGAGAACGGTGCGTGCTTCGGCAAGAAGCTTGTTGAAACGCTCATTGTCGAAACCGGTGACGTTCCAGGGCTGACCGCCGGCGAATGCCGCCGTCAAGATAGCGTCTGCCGCGGCTCGTGACGTCCAGTGGGCGGCAAACCAGGGTTTCTTGCCCCATACGTTCGATCCATACCCGTCATCGGGTTCGCGCTTGACCGCAATCTCGATGCCGGCTTTTTTGGCATGTTCAGAGATCAGAACCGCGCCATCAAGCGACTTCGGAAATGAATTCGGACCGGAATGAATCGGCACGTGCAGCTTATCGAGTCCGGCCTGCTTCATATGATACTTGGCCTTGTCGGGATCGTAGGCCCGCTGCGGCATGCTTGAAGGATGGAATGCATAGTAGGGACCGAGCGGGTGATCGTTACCAACGACACCGAAGCCGTTCAGAATCCGCTTCACGTAGTCATCCCTGTCGATCGCATGTTTCAACGCCAGACGGACATGATTGTTGGTGAACGGGTCAGTCGTCATTTTCATGTCGTAAGTGTAGAAATCACCGGTCGTACGAATATCCAGTTCGACGCCGGATGCCCCATTGAGCCGCGACACGAGGTTTGGCGGGATCTGCGTTACTGCATCAACCTCACCGGTGACCAACGCATTCACCCTCGCCACATTGTCGTTGATTGCGAGCATCTGGATCGTTACGAAATTAGCCCGCCCCGGCATGAAATAGTTTTCGTTGCGTACCAGTGCAGCTTTGACACCCGGTTCAAAGGACTCGAGTTTGTAGGCGCCCGTTCCGATTGCCGGATCCCAGGAAACCACGCCGTCCTTGAATATCTGAAATCAGTCGAGGTCCCGCCAGCACGTGAAGACAGCGTTGGCCACCGAACGATGAACGGTTCTATGGGCGGTTGCCTCATTTGCGCCGTCGCCCGCGAGATAGGCATATGCCTCGTCCAGTTGGCGCCGGTCCTTGAACGACATGATCACGTAGTACGCCGGCGCCTGTTCATCGTCAGTGTCCATCGGGGTGTTGCGTTCGCGCCGGCCGATCCGACCGGACGACTCGACCAGGCCCGCAGACTTCATCTGCGCGGTAAATTTCTGGTACTCGGTTCGAAATGCTTCGATGGTCACACCAGACTCAAGGTCAAATCTGCTGAGCATGTGGATCATCACAGAACTAGCCCTCGTCCTGCGGTGCATCTATCCCATCTTCCATGAACCGCGCCAGATCGCCATAACCGGTCATCCGAAGCTCGTATTGCAAGCCCAGCTTGTCTGCTGCCGCCTGCGCCATGCGGTCCAGTTCAGGATCCTCGGTCTGGGCCAGGTAAACCAGTTTCTCGTAATTGCCGAAATACATCGGCAGAAGTTCGGGATGGCGGTCGAGGCCAAGGCCCTGCCATACAAGAAGGTCGAAATGGCGGGTGAGATAATCGGTCAGGAAGAAGGTGGCGATATCGTCGGCATGACGGTCGGCAAAAATGTCGTTGCCGGAAAAGAATGAATAGCAGTGCGGTCCGTCGATCCGTTCAATGCCCTCCTCTTCAAGAACCTTGTCCAGGAGACCACCGGTGCCGCAATCGCCGTACAACACAAGTATGCGGTCATACTTGTCCCGGCCGTCGTGAATTTTTGCGCGAACGCCTTCCGGGATCTTGTCAGGAGTGTTGTGCCAAATCGCCGGCAGGCAGGTCACCGTAAAGGCGTCCCACCGGTTCAGCTCCATCAATGCAGTGATCTCACGTGCCAGCGCACCGCACGCGATGAGGAGTGTATTCCCCTCACCGCGTTTCGGTTTTTTCCGCAACATCGATCACGCCTTTGGCGGCCGGATCGTCAGGCCGATGCGAGCTGGTTGTGTTTCCGGTTCATGAGTTCTTTTGCCGTCTCGACTGCAACTGCCGCGTCACGGCAATAGGCGTCTGCACCAATGGCGTCGGCGAACTCTTCGTTAAGCGGGGCACCACCCACCATCACGATGTACTTGTCCCGGAGGCCCTGTTCCTTCAGCGTGTCGATGACGACCTTCATGTAAGGCATAGTCGTCGTCAACAGCGCCGACATTCCAAGAATATCCGGATCGTGTTCTTCCAGCGCCTCGAGATAATTTTCGACAGGGTTGTTGATGCCCAGGTTGATGACCTCGAAACCGGCACCTTCCATCATCATACCGACGAGGTTCTTGCCAATGTCATGGATATCGCCCTTGACCGTGCCGATGACCATCTTGCCCATGCGCGGCGCACCAGTGGCGATCAGAAGTGGACGAAGGATCGACATGCCGGCCTTCATCGCGTTGGCGGCCAGCAGAACTTCTGGGACGAAAAGGATGCCATCGCGGAAGTCGATACCGACAATTCGCATTCCTTCAACCAGAGCGACCGTCAGAACCTTGTAAGGCGCCCAGCCGCGGCCGAGAAGGATATGCACTGCCTCCTCGATCTCTTCCTTCAGCCCGTCGTAAAGATCATCATGCATCTGTTGGACAAGTTCATCGTCATCCAACTCGTTCAGATCGAGATCGTCTTCTTCTTCAGCCATTTAGCGCTCCAACTCAACAAGAGTTCAATTTGATCCCTAATTTCACCAGATTTAGAATTTTTACACGAGAATTGACGCTTTAACGCGACATTTTTTGGCATCGGTGCGACCTATTTCATCGCCGTGGCGGTTCAGTGAAAAAATCCGCGATTGTCAAGACCGATGTTCGATTCTGCGTTAATGATATTGCTGCGCTGCAGCATTGCAGCAATCGCAGGCGACATGGAATGATCGCCTGTGCTAGCGTCGTCAAAATTTGCACATCATCAATACTTGTTGCAGGCCTGAAATGAGCATTCGAACAATCACCGCCACGTTACTGGCACTCACTCTTCTCGTTGGCTGCGACGAGGAAAAACCGCCGGCAGAAGAAGTCATACGCTCGCTCAAGACCATGGTTGTAGACAGTCTGGCCCAGAGCCAGGTCCGCAAGATCGCCGGCCTTGTAGAAGCTGAGACGGTTACCGATCTTTCTTTTGAAATCTCCGGCAAAGTGACCGACATTAAAGTCGACATTGGCGACACCGTCAACGTCGGCGAAGTCGTTGCGGCCATGGACCGCGAGCCCTATGAACTGCGTGTGAAATCGGCCACTGGCGAGTTGGACAAGGCTAAGGCCCAGTTCGCAGATACCGAACACAAGTACAAGCAACAATCGCAACTCTATCAGGAAGGCTTTGCCACCAAGTCGAATTTCGATAAGGCCGAGGCCGACTTCAAGGCCGCCAGAAGCAATGTCACGGTTGCCACCACACAATTGGAAATCTCCCGCAGGGACTTGCGCAACACCACTTTGAGCGCCCCGTTTGCCGGCCGCATTGCCGCCAAGCACGTCGAAGCTTTCACTGAAGTGACCGCGGGTCAGAAAGTCCTGCAGTTGCAGGATGACGGCGCACTCAACGTACGCGTCAGCCTTCCCGAGACGCTTCTTCAACGGGTGGCCATCAATGACGAGGTCGAAGTGGCGTTCGCCACAATGCCCGACAACAAGATCAAGGGACATATTGCCGACATCGGTTCTCAGGCCGGCACCGCCAACTCATTTCCCGTCAAGATCGCGTTGGATGCAACCGATGTTCGCCTCAACGCGGGAATGACCGCTGAAGTTGAATTCAGTTTCAAGACCGATGCCACCGGAAACGCGTTCATTCTCCCCCACTCGGCCATCCTTGCCGGCCCAAAGGAAGGGACGGCTTACGTTTTCCTCTATGATGCATCCGCCGGTGTCGTCAAACGCAAGACAGTCACCCCAGTGAACATTCGAGATAACAATGTGGAAGTGGTTGGCGAACTCAAGAAGGGCGACGTTATCGCCGTAGCCGGCGTCTCCTTTCTTGTCGACAATATGAAGGTGCGCCGTCTGGAAGACGGTAACTGAGACCAGACATGCGCGCCCTTACTCAGTTTGCCCTCGACAACCGCATGGCCTGCCTGCTGGCCGTGCTTGTCATCATGCTCGCCGGTCCGGTCAGTTTTCAGTCACACCCCTCACGGGAAGACCCGGCGATTACGATCCGTTCGGCGGTCGTCACAGCCCAGTTCCCCGGCATGTCACCGGAGCGCATTGAAAACCTGATCACCAAGAAGCTGGAAGAGAAGGTTCGCGAGATGCCCGAGGTCGACTCTATCGTGTCGATTTCAAGCACCGGCAACACCACCATCAAGATCGAACTGCACGACCGGTACTTCAACATCGCACCGATCTGGCAGGATCTGCGAAACAAGATGAAGGACGTTGCCGGGGATCTGCCGGACGGCACACTCGGGCCTTTTGTCAATGACGATTACGGCAATGTCGCCATGGCGACCATTGCGATTACGGCCGAAGGCTTTTCCCTGGCCGAGATGAGAACCACTGCACGCGCACTCCGGGACCGGCTGTATTCCGTAAAGGGTGTCAGCAAGATTGAGCTTTTCGGTGTTGAGCCAGAGCGGATTTTCGTCGAATTCTCAAACGCCCGCCTGGCACAACTGGGGCTCTCTCCCCAGAGTCTCGTCGACACCCTGCAACAGCAGAACATAGTTCTGCCTGGCGGTAAGGTCGAGGCCGGCAAGGTTTCGTTCTCAATCGAACCCACCGGCAACTTTGAAGCCGTTTCGGAAATCGGCGCTGTACCGATCGAACTTCCAAATGATACTGGACAAGTCGTGTATCTGCGGGATTTCGCAACAATATCACGCAGTTATGTGGACCCTCCAAAGGCACCCGCATTCTTCAACGGGAAACCTGCCATTGTTCTCGGCGTGTCCATGGTCGACCAGTTCGATGCCCTGGCCTTCGGCGAGGCAATGGGGAAACGCATAACCGAACTCGAAAACACCCTGCCCATCGGCTTCACGCTTTCGCTCGCCACATTTCAGCCAGCAGACATTTCCAATGCGTTGAACGGCGTCATGTCCAATCTGTATCAGACAATCGCCATTGTTCTGGTCGTTGTCATGGTGTTTCTGGGTTGGCGTCTGGGCCTGATTGTCGGGATCATGGTGCCTTTGACCATGCTGCTTTCAATCCTCGTCATGCGCTATATGGGCATCGAACTTGAGCGCATGTCCCTCGCCTCCCTGATTATCGGCCTGGGACTACTGGTCGACAACGGCATTGTCGTCGCCGAGGAGATCTCCATCCGGCTTTCGATCGGCATGGATCGCCGCGAAGCCGTCATCTCAACCGGTCAGGACCTCGCCCTCCCGTTGCTCAGTTCGAGTCTGACGACGATCCTGGCTTTCATGCCACTCATGCTGGCGGAGAACACGGCCGGCGAATATACGCGTTCCCTCTCTCTGGTTATCGCGATCGCCCTGCTCGGCTCGTGGCTTCTGGCCATGACAATCACGCCGTTGTGCTGTTATTGGTTCGCCAAGACACCTGAACCAATCGACGAGAAAACAGCCTATTCCAGCCGGTTCTTCGACACCTACCGTTCAATTCTGACGACCGTTCTTGGCCATCGGTTGATTTCCCTGGGCGTCGTGCTTGCAAGCCTCGTTGGCGGCCTCTGGCTGTTTCAGTTTGTACCGAAAATTTTCTTCCCAGCCTCCGAGCGCGCGCAATTCCAAGTTTATCTGGACCTGCAGGTCGGCGTAAACACCCATGCAACACTGGAAAGCACTGCTCGATTCAACAAGTGGATCAATGACCGGAAACTCAACCCCGAGGTTACCAGCACAGTCTCTTATGTCGCCTCCGGCGGGCCACGATTTTTCCTGTCTCTAAATCCCAACGACCCTGATCCGCATCGTGTGTTTGTTCTGGTCAACACCACCGGTCCCGAAGCAAACGGAGTGTTGATCAATCGCGTCCGGCAACACTTGCTGGCACAGTTTCCCGAGGTACGCGGCGAAGTAAAACCCTTATCCATGGGGCCTGGCGAAGCCGGCCTCCTGCAATTCCGGATTTACGGTCCTGAAACCGGAAAATTGGCCGAACTCAACGAAGCATTGCAATCGGCAATCCGTGAAATTCCCGGTACACGCGATCTAAAGGACGATTGGGAAAACCGTACGATCAAGGTCATGGTCAAGGTTGACCAGGCGCGGGCACGCCGTGTGGGGCTCTCATCCCAGACCATCGCCCAGGCCCTCAATGCCGCCCTTTCCGGCACTGCCGTAACCGATTACCGCGAAGGCGACACCGCCATTCCCGTGGTGCTCAGGGCCGTTGAAGAAGACCGCGCCAATCTCGACCGCATTCGCACGCTCTCAATAATGTCCACATCCGGCGAGGCAATTCCCCTGTTGCAGGTCGCCGACTTTTCCGGTGAACCGCAATTCTCCCAGATTCGCCGTCGCAACCTAGAGCGCGCTATCACCGTATCCGTCAAGCATGCGTCCATGACCGCAACCGAGTTCTACGCCGTCCTGAAACCTGCCGTGGACAAGATCGTGTTACCGGCCGACTATCGGATCGAACCCGCCGGTGAAATCAAGGACAGCGGCGAGGCCCAGTCAGCGCTCTTCGCAAACATGCCTCTGGCGCTGGCGCTGATCCTGTTCATTCTGGTCCTGCAGTTCAAGGGTTACCGCAAACCGGCCATCATACTTTCGGTCATTCCACTGACCTTGATAGGGGTATCCATCAGCCTGCTGATCGCACCCGGTGCCGTCTTCGGGTTCATGGCAATGATGGGACTGCTGTCGCTGGCCGGCATCATTATCAATAACGCCATCGTGCTCATAGACCGCATCGACACCGAACTCGAACGCGGCGCAACGCCGGCCGACGCCATTGTAGAGGCTTCCGTCAAGCGATTGCGTCCGATCCTCATGACCACGTTGACCACCATACTGGGACTCGCGCCGATCATCGTTTCGGGCGACGTCCTGTTTTACGATCTGGCCATTGTCGTAGCCGGTGGCCTGGCGGCCGGTACTTTGCTAACGCTGGGTGTTGTGCCGGTATTGTTCAGTTTGTTCTACCGGGTTGAGCATCCGTGAACAAAAGACCCTGGCACACTAAAAATTTCCAGTTAACTGGCCAAAAGGAATTCGAGCCTGGATCGATGTCGGCGTGCAGACATACGCCAGAAGGGTAGACAACAGACCCAAACTTCGCCGCAGGTCTCGCGGTCCTGTTTCAATCTGGCGATGTCAAATTAATCCTGGGTGAAAACTGGTTGATTTTTTCCAGTTCGTCGGAAGAAAAATGCAGCCTCAAAACACCAATTATATTTTCGCTCGGAAACAATTCATCCCCATTGTTGGAAAAAAACGCTTCAATCGCATCCATTTTTGCTTTGGCCGCCAAGTTGACGGCGCCTTTTCGTTGGTCATTCTGGTAAACTGAAATGACCTGTTCTTTATACCACGCGTTCTTATTGTGTATGCCGCGATACAAAAGTGGCTCTTCTAAAAACAATGTCCCTCCCATCATATGGTTAGCCAAAGAGAGATAAGAGTCGGCGTTATCGCAGTATTCGAGCTTGCGATGAGGTCTAAGTAAATTGACAGCATCTCGCCGAAACACCAAAGACGAAGTCGATGTCCAATACCAACCTGTGCAATCAGGTGCGAAATACGTGAGGTTATCTGCGGCGCAGTCCCCACTCCGGTGAATTGGTTCACCACCGCTGTCTCCAGGGCCGCCAATTCTATTGTGGATGATTGTTTGGGTCAGGACATCGCCACCGGCACGCCTAAGTGCTTGGTCGCAGCAAGCTATCGGAGCGTAAACGTATCGATTCAGGTGTGCCTTGAGCATCTTCTCCAGAAAGTCGGATGCATAACAATCGTCAGGATCAAGAAGGCAGACGAATTCTGCGCGGGTTTCGTCCAAGCCACGAAAAAAGCTCGGCACTTGTCCGATGTTTTGTTTGTTTTGAATCAGCCTTATCCGCGAGTCATTGATATCTTTTACCGACGCCTGAAGCCTGCTGTACTCGTTTTCTGTGGAAGCATCGTCTACTATGACACACTCAAACCTTTCGTGCGTTTGGCTGACCACTGACCTCAGACACTGACCAATGTGATCTGAGTAATTGTGATGCGCGATGATGATTCCACAACGAGGCAAGTCTTGCCGGAACACGCTAGTCTCCCCCAACAACACTGAATCTTCAACAGCCACAATGGCACCCCCTTGTTTGTCTCGCCCTACAATTTCGACCCAACGCCAGCATTGTCACGATCACCCCGGCAACTGTCGATGAAATTTGCCCGTGGTAACACGTCTGTCCATTTTGCAAAAGAGTGTGGACTTCGACACTGTTCTGTTTCCACTTTGGAATGATATTGGGTTATCCACGGACACCAAGTCCGGTCGGATTGCGATCTTCCGACCGATGCGGAACACAAGGCAGACACGCGCATGGATATGGTGAAAGTGTTACAAAAAGGATGGCATGTTTTCGCTCAGTCATTACAGAGGGTCAGGTTAGTTGCCAGATAGAGAAGATCTTTTGCCACCGAGGGGCAGATGGGCGTCAGGGGACCAGTTGTGGAAAATCCGTTCCCACGGCAGTTGCGGCTTGCGAGTGCTTTAACATGAAGATTACGGTTGGCGTGACCACCCACAACAGAGCGCGGTCGCTGGAAAGGTTGATGGAGTCATTCGAAAAGTTGAGCCTTTCAAATCTTGAATCGGTCGAGTTTGTGATTGCCGTCAATGCCTGCACGGACGACAGCCTCGATGTCCTTAGAAAGTTTCAACGCAAACTTCCGCTCAAAATCGTCGTCGAGAAAAGCCTTGGGATTTCCTATGGAAGAAACGCTGTCGTTGAGAATGCCACCGGCGACGTGATGCTCTGGACCGACGATGACAACTCCGTCAGTTCAAACTGGGTCGAGGAGTATGCCAAACTTTTCGAACGTCATCCTGACAGCACGTTTTTTGGCGGTCCAATCGAACCGATATTTGAAGGTGAACACCAACCGGCGTGGCTGAACGCCGCGATTAGGCACGTACCGTCTACATTTGCGATACTCAATCTGGGTCCGGAAGCCAGGCCATTCATTGCTGAGGACTGGGAGGCGCCTTATGGTGCCAACATGGCCATGCGAGCCAGCGTGTTCGGGAATCGGTCATTCGACATCAACTTGGGGCGCGTTGGGCGTAGTAAATTGTCTGGTTCCGAGGAAACCTTGTTGTTTGGCGCCCTCCAGTCTGCCGGTCACATTGGTTGGTGGTCGCCCAAGCCTATCGTGAAACACTGGATAGATCAGGATCGGCAAACTCTAAAGTTTTTGAAGACAAAATACTGGCATGATGGTCAGGATGAGTTCGCTGTTGTTTCACAGGAAGAAAGATCCGACCGATTTGCAACATCGTTGCGGTTGCGGCGACGGCGGGCGTTCAAGTTTTGGCTGTCTTATCTGGGAGCAAGGCTCAGAGGCGAATCTGATGAGTGGATTCCGGCATTTCACGAATACAACTTGGAACGCGGACGCATTTTCTATGTAACCCGTCATGGGCGTTCAAGAGATCAAGCGGAAAACGCCTATGGCCAGCGACAGAGCTAACAAGTCGAAGATCTCAATACGGGGAAATCCCGTACACAAAGCGAAAAAACACGGTCACGAAGCAAAGCCCCTGGCGTTGGTTATCGGAATGCCCTGGTTCCGCTCGGGCACCGGAACTGTCATGCAGTCCCAGATCACGTACTTCAACCAGCTCGATTGGCGCACGACGTTCGTCTGCGTACCGAGGTTTCCGGACGATTTCTCTCCACCAAGCAAGATGCTTGCCCACTATCGACAAGCGGCCGAACTGGGTGCCGATGATTTGCATTTCGCAGATTACTGGCCGCATGAATTTCGCCAGAAAGAAACTTCGTTGCGACGCATACGCAACCGCCTGTCCCAGATTCGTGAAGACGCTCTTCAATCATCATTGAAGACGGCGAGCGATAGTGAAATTTCACCAGACCTGCAAGACACCTTGTCTAGCACGCAAGTCGGCGTGATCTTAATTAATCACGTATACGCAATACCATTCGGGATGAAGATTGTTGAGTATTTGAAACGCCAAGGAAAGCGCGCACCCATTATTTCTGTTACGCACGATGTACAGACGCTCATCATGATCGACAACGATCAGATACCCGGCACATCGAACGAATTGGCGTTTGAAGAACTTTCCGAATTTCGAACCGAGCTCAAGTTTCTGGAAAAATCTGACGCTCTTGTTCATGTAAGTGACGTCGACAAGGCGTTCTTTATGAAAAGACTTCCTGACCTCCCGCAAACCACAGTGTATCCCTATGTCGCCCCCATCCGAGCGGCTCTGAGTGGTCGCGACCGACCTGCTGAGGCTGGGTTCATTTTTGTCGGTGTTGAGCACATTGCTAACGTGAAAGCCCTGGAATGGTTTTATGAAAACGTTTGGCCAAGATTTGGGGAAACCTCGCCCAAAATAAGCATAATTGGAAGTGTGTCCGACAAGTTCAGCCAACATTGCCCCGATATCTTCCAAAAACACCGATCACATTTCCTTGGCCATGTTGACGACCTCGCGCCTCACTATGCGGCAGCTGCTGCCGTTTTGGCGCCCATGGTGAGCGGTCGCGGCATCTCCGTTAAGACCATCGAAGCCGTCGGCGCTGGCAAACCAGTTGTCGGAATGCCTCACGCTTTTCGCGGAATTGCATCCGATATGATTGACGAATGTGGCATCGAAGTTGCTGAAACGGCAGATGAATTTGCGGATCTGATGACGCGTGCCCTGACCAATCCAGAGCCTATGCGCGTCGCCAGTCAGAAATTGCACGAACGCCTGTTTCAATACGATACATTTGTATCGAGCATGGACCGCGCATTGAAGAGTGTCGGCATCCAGGTTTAGTTTTGCCCGGCAAAACAGAGTTCTCGGTCAAATGATTACAACACAAACCCATCCGGGCTTAGCCGTTTGGCGACCTCTTCCAGCATCACCTCAGTGGCCCCCCCTCCGATCGCTTGCACTCGCGCATCCCGCGTCATGCGTTCGATGGGCGTGCCCTCCATATAGCCAAAACCGCCGTGAAACTGCTGACAATCGTACATGACCCTGTTGACCAGCCCGCCACAAAGGGCCTTCAGCATGGAGACTTCCCGAACCACCTCCTGGCCCTGAGCAGCCCGCCAGGCGGTCTCATGGACAAAACTGCGCGCAGCGGCCACTTCCGAAGTGAGCTGCGCAATCCGATTCCGGATCACCGGCTGCTGCCATAGCGACTTGCCAAAGGCCGGCCGGTTGAGCGTGTATTCCAGGGTCATCTCCAGCGCCTTGGTTGCCTCGCCTACGGCCTGTGCCGCAAGCGACAGACGCTCGTTCTGGAAGTTTCGCATCACCGCATAGAAACCGTTGTTGATCTCACCCAGGACCCGCGACTCGGGGATCCGGCAGTCTTCGAGCACAAGCTCCGCTGTATCCGAAGAACGCCAACCCATCTTGTCCAGCGTCCGCGCGACCGAAAATCCAGGCGTCCCCTTCTCCACGATGAACATCGAAATGCCGCGCGAGCCTTTCGCCTGGGTATCCGTGCGAGCAGCGATGAAATAAAGATCGGCGTGAACCCCGTTTGTTATGTAGATTTTGGACCCGTTGAGCACCCAGTCACCGCCGTTCTTGACAGCGCGGGTTTTCATGGCCGCCACATCGGACCCAGCGTCGGGCTCGGTGATCCCGACCGCGGTGATCATGTCACCCGAAATAACTGCCGGCATGAACGCGGCAAGTTGTTCCGGACTGCCGGCGTTGGCTAAGTGAGGTGATGCCATATCGGTGTGGACCAGAACCGTAATCGCAAAGCCGCCATAGGTTGACCGTCCAAGCTCTTCCGAAAGAACAGCAGTGCCGCGATAGTCCATTTCCGATCCGCCGAACTGCTCCGGGTAACGCAACCCGAAGAACCCCAGTTCACCCATCTTCCGGAGAACCGGTCTTGGGACAAAACCTTGTTTTTCCCACGCATCGCCGTGCGGCTCGACCTCTTCACGCACAAACCGGCGCACCTGATCCTGGAGCATGACATGTTCTTCATCGAGGAAGGGGGAGTTCATCTGAAGCGCATCCTGGTTTATGACAGCGGTATCATGACGTGCGTCTTGTATGCCGGGCGTTGTTGCAAGTTGTGGTACCAACGCTCAACGTTCTCAAGGGGTGGCCGTTCGACCCCGAGATTCATGTATCGCCAGGTTGCCGCCCCCACTGGAATGTCTGCCATGGTGAAACCATTGCCAAGGACGAACGCCTTACCTTCAAGCTGAGCGTCGAGAATCTTGAACGTTTGACCAAGGTTTTCCGCCTGAGATGCACGTTTTTCAAGATCCTGCTGGGCCGGATGACCTCTCACCAACCCCCAGAAAAGCGGCGTCAGGTCGGCAAGAATTGTGGTCACCTTCCACTCCATCCACTGATCGGCGATCGCCCGCTGGAACGCATCGTGTGGACAAAGCGAGCCCATAGCGTGTTTTGCGCACAAATAACGCACTATTGTTTGGGACTCCCACAGAGCGTGGCCGTCTTCTTCCAGAACCGGTATCAGGCGGTTGGGATTCTTCGCACCATAGGCGTCCGTGTCGAGTCCACCGAATTCCCCACCCACGTCGACCCTCACATGAGGCAGCTCCAGTTCCCCCAGGGTCCACATGACTTTCTGCACATTGATTGAATTGGGGCGTCCCCAGATCTTGATCATATTGTCTGCGTTTCCTTTCGTAATCAGAATTTTTCAACCCACGGGCGCAATTCCATCTCCCAGGTCCAGGCGCTCCGGTTCTGGCGAAGAACGTCCATGTAACTCTGTGCAATCGCATCCGGGTCAAGCATCGAGTCCGGATTGTCGGATGCATCAACGCGTTCGCTGCGCTGAGGGTTACGGATGCCACCGTCAATTACGAAATGCGCCACATGAATATTTTTCGGCTGAAGTTCCCGCGCCATACTCTGGGCTAGTCCCCGGAGCGCAAACTTGCCCATGGCAAACGACGACGAATTGGCATAGCCCTTAACACTGGCGGAGGCGCCTGTGAACAACACCGCGCCCTGTCCCAGTTCAAGCATTCCCCGAACCGACTGCTGAGCCACAAGGAAACCACCGAATGCCGTCACAGCAAGGGCCTTTTCCACTTCTCCCGGATCCAATTCAACCAACGGGCCCCGTGCCCGGGCGCTGGGGTTGTAGACCACCACATCAGGGATTCCGGTAGCCTCAGAAACATCTCGGAAAAGCCGTTCCACGTCCTTGGGCGATGAGGCATCACAAGTAAAACTCGCGGCCCCCAGTTCCGAACACAGATCGTCAAGTTTATCTGTGTTGCGGGCCGCGAGTGAAACCGTCAGACCTTCGTCGCGCATGGCCCGTGCAAGGGATCCACTCAGGCCGCTTCCCGCGCCTACGACGAGAGCGGACTTATAGTTCATGTTCGCCATCAGAACCTCCTTGCATGTGATTCAAACTGATCATGTTTTCGCATTCGCATTTCGATAATCATCCATCATTTCCGGCGTATCGACGTCCGTCAGCACACTGTCGTCATCGAAACCCACTTCGCAGACCCGGTCTTCGTACTCGCCGATCAGATGCCGGGCGCCAACATCGCCCTTCACCTGCTTCATTTCATCGAAAAATCGCGCACCCCACAGAACGGGATTACCGCGTTTGCCGTCTGTCAGAGGCACACAGATTTCACGCCCCTCCTCGCTATCGAACGCCGCAATTAGCCGATCCAAATGGACCGATTGTATGGCCGGCATGTCGCCCAGGCAAAACATCGCCCCGTCAACATCGCCGCCGAGAACGTCAAGACCGGCCTTCATCGATGTGCTCATCCCCTCTGGGAAATCCGGATTGTGCGCAAACACGACATCGAGGCCCTCAAGGGCACGCTCGACGGATGATGCCTCGTGCCCGGTCACGACGACGACGAGCCCTACCTGGCTCCCAAGGGCTGCTTCCACAACATGGCGGACCATCGGTTTCCGGGCCACATCCATGAGCAGTTTGTTGCTCTTTCCCATCCGTGTCGACCGACCAGCCGCCAGGACGACAGCGGCAATGTTCGCCATGCGTTTCGCCGGGGCGGTGTGAACGGCACCCTCGCGTGGTTGCGGCCGCGTCGGGATTTCCTTGAGAAGCCCGCCCACGCCCATGGCGGCAATGTCGTCCGCCGTCACGGGTACATCCGCCATGATCCGTTGCAGAACCCAGTCGAATCCATTCAGTTTTGGCGATCTTGCACAACTCGGGACTCCGATCACAGGCGTACCGGTAAGGTCTCCCAGCATCAGCAGGTTGCCTGGATCGACCGGCATTCCAAGCCG
>JAJFHC010000231.1 GCA_021775835.1 Hyphomicrobiales bacterium
TCAATCATCGGCGGATATTGCAGCCGATCGGTAACATCCCGCCTGCTGAAGCCGAGGAGCGATATTACGCTATGCAGGACAAAGTCCCCATGGCAGCATAACTTAAACCAAACAGCCTCCGACAATCCCGGTGCGGTTCACAGTAAGGAATGACCAATGGATGACGACAAACGGGACCTAGTAGGCCAACTGATGGCGACAGCCACGGCCATGCTTGAAGACACACATGCGATCGCAAGCAAGGGGCAATCGGCCAAGCCCACACACGACGAACTCATCGCCTGTTGTGAGCAACTCAAGATAGCTTCCGACGATATCAAAACCATTGCAAATGCCGCTTGGATCGTGAGCCGTTGCCAAATCAACGAGGCAGCGGAAAAGCGCTAATCATTGCGCGCAATCAACTGGACTTTGGGAACGAAGCAAGCATTCATTGAAACCGTCAGAACAATACACGCTCCCTCCGCGCCGCCCGAACAAAACGTAACGTTCCGGGCTTCAGGCAGTAGCAGCCCCGATATTGGTGGTTGCTCCATCAAACCGAAGGAGTTCGCAATGCAAGACCCCACAACTCATGCCCAACTGACGGCACCGGCAAAATCAAGACGCAGCCCTAAATCCACCAAGACACAGAAAGTGCTGACCCTTCTGCGTCGCCACAAAGGGGCCACCATCGTCGAGTTGTCCAAAGCGACCCAGTGGCAGGACCACAGCGTCCGAGGCTTCCTGTCGGGCACTGTGAAGCGGCGCATGGGGCTGGATGTTCTGAGCGAGAAGGACGCCAAGGGAGTTCGTCGTTACCGCATCATCGAACCGGAGGGCGCCTGATCATGGTGGATACCTCCAATGTGGACCTCATGGAACTGGAGATCGGCCGATTGGCCGGTCTTCCTCGGGCGGAACTGGTGGAGCGATGGATCAAGGTCTATCGCGCTTCCCCGCCAAAGGGCATCAAACGCGGATTACTGGAACGCTCGTGTGCCTATCAGCTTCAGGCCCGGCAGTTTGGTGGACTTAAACCCGCAACCGCAAAGGCATTGTTTGCAATCGCCAGGGACAAGTCGGTTGAGCGCAAAACTTCCGATACAGAGTTGAGGTCCGGTGCGCGGCTCCTCCGGGAGTGGCATGGCGTGAGCCATCAGGTCGAGGTTTTGGACGATGGGTTTGTCTGGAAAGGTCAGCACTTTGCATCGCTATCTGCGGTGGCCCAGGCGATTACAGGTGCCAAGTGGTCCGGTCCGAGGTTCTTTGGACTATGAGCACGAAGAAAACATATCGCTGTGCGATCTATACGCGCAAGTCGACGGAAGAGGGTCTGTAACAGGACTTCAACTCCCTTGATGCCCAGCGGGAGGCCTGTGAGGCCTACATTGCCTCACAGGCGAGTCTTGGCTGGAAACTGATCAAGACACATTACGATGATGGCGGCATCTCCGGGGGTACTATGGAGCGCCCTGCCCTGATTGAACTGCTTGACGAGATCAAGGCCGGACGGGTTGATGTTGTGGTCGTTTACAAGATCGACCGGTTAACCCGGTCGCTCATGGACTTTGCAAAGATTGTTGAGGTGTTTGATGGTCATGAAGTGTCGTTTGTCTCAGTGACTCAGCAGTTCAATACGACCACTTCCATGGGGCGGCTCACACTGAATGTCCAGCTCTCCTTTGCCCAGTTCGAGCGCGAGGTCACGGCGGAACGTATCCGGGACAAGATTGCGGCATCGAAGAAGAAAGGCATGTGGATGGGTGGGCCATCACCACTCGGCTATGATGCGGTGGACAAGCAGCTTGTGGTCAATGGCATTGAAGCTGAGACAGTGCGCCAGTTGTACCAGTTGTACCTTGAGACAGGCAGCGTCCGGCGATTGAAGGAACGTGCCGACGAACTAGGCATCACCACGAAGCTCCGGAGCCAGCGCAACGGGCGCACTCGTGGTGGCAAGCTGTTCTCGCGTGGCAATCTCTATCAGCTGCTCTCTAATCCGATCTACATTGGCCAGGTCGTCCATCACGGTGAAACCTTTGACGGCAAGCAAGATGCAATCATCGATCCAGAAACCTGGGCAGCAGTACAGGATATGATGGCATCGAATGCTGTGGATCGTCGGTCATCATCAAACGCGGCGTCCCCCAGTGTTCTGACTGGGCTCATCTTCGATGAGACAGGAGACCGGCTCTCTCCGTCACATGCGATCAAGGATGGTGTCCGGTATCGCTACTACGTGTCCCATCGTTTGATAGAAGCTCGGCGAAGAGGCTTCGATGGATGGCGTATACCGGCCAAGGAGATTGAAAGGTATGTCGTCAGCACCATCGTTCATCATCTGAGCGACAAGTTGAAGCTCTCAAAGCTACTGGATCTTGAAGGCCAATCACCAGACACACATCGCATCGCATTCGAAAGAGCAGACACCGTTGCCACGCGATTGAAGACAGCACCCCCGCCTGAGTTAGAGACGCTGTTGCAACAAATTCTGCATCGCGTTGAACTTCATCCGGACAAGCTGATCATTGAGATTGATGCGGCGCAACTCAAAACGCTCATGGATGTTGCCACTCCCGATCCGCGAAACACCGATCCCCAAAACAGCACTCACCAAATTGAATTGCGCCATACGCTCAGGCGACGGGGTGTAGAGACAAAGATTGTTATCGGTGCAAACGGGGCATGCGAATTGCAGCCAGACGATCATCTGATCATGACTGTTGCCAAAGCACATTACTGGCTGCGTCTACTCACAAACGGCACCGTCAGTTCGATCAACGAACTGGCCAAGATGGAGCGCGTTGATCGCAATGAGATCAGCCGGTTCTTGCCGCTTGCGTTCCTGGCACCTGACATTATCGAGAAGATTCTCGTGGGTAACCAGCCCGTCGATCTGACATACGAACGCCTGCGCCGGATGCCGCCCCTTTCCTCCTCCTGGAAAGAACAGCGCGAACACCTTGGATTCGCTCGCTGACTGGCGCGCTCGCCAACCATCAAATCCGCAAACGTGTGGTGGCCAAAAACAGGCCGCAGAGACGATTGGCGAAAACCCTGGAAATTGGCCCAGAATTGCAGTCTCCCCACCAGACAATACCTAATGCAATGGCGCTAACCCCACGTAGTAAGGGGCTCATTCCGCTGACCCTTCGGAGGTCTTTGAACTGGGAGGACTGAATGGTGGGCCCGGCAGGACTCGAACCTGCGACCAGACCGTTATGAGCGGTCGGCTCTAACCAACTGAGCTACAGGCCCACTGAAAACACGTCAAGACGAATGGTTCATGACACATTCACATCGCCGGTGATATAGCAGAATTCGCACAATATCCAAACCCATTATGAGGTCTCGATATTCTGCATTGTTACGCTATTGTTGCTCACGGAATTTTGTTGAAAGGATCTCCCGATGTTGGTCAGCCTGCCGCGCCCGGCGCTTGCGTCATGCCTCTTGATTGTCGCCTTGGGCCTGTGGGCCTCCCCGCTGCAGGCCGCCGGTGAAACACCTCGCATGATTGCCCTGACAGGTGCCGGTGAAGTCAATGCGGTTCCTGATATCGCCCATGTCACCACCGGTGTCGTCACGCGGGCAAAAACCGCACGTGACGCTCTTTCGGCAAACAACGCCGCCATGACCGCTGTCCTCAAGGGTCTCGCCAAGGCTGGTATTGCCGAGAAGGACATTGCCACGTCCCAATTCTCCGTGGGACCGGAGTATCAGCATTACAAAGATGGCAAGCCGCCGCGGGTGCGAGGCTACCAGGTCTCCAACCGGGTATCCGTCAAGGTTCGCGACCTGTCTCGGCTGGGTGACACGCTCGACAGCCTGGTGTCACTGGGATCCAATACCATCAACGGTATTGGTTTTTCCGTCTCAGAGCCCAAGCCCTTGCGCAACCGGGCGCGTGAATTGGCCGTCGAAGATGCAAGGGCGAAGGCCGAACTTTACGCCAAGGCAGCCGGTGTCACACTCGGCCCGATTCTCTCCATATCCGAAGGTGGTGGATCGCATCCCAGGCCGGTTGCTTTTGCCCGTTCGGAAGCACTGATGGCCGCCGATTCTGTGCCAATTTCCAGGGGAGAGCAAACGATCGGTATGCAGGTGCGCATTACCTGGGAGATCAAGTAGTCAACGAGGCCGGCATCGCCCACTCCGGGCAATGCGGTTCGGCATGTCCTGGTTCAAAACCGCAGTGACCGCAGGCCGACATAGCGATCGAGCAGAAAGATGACGACAAACGTCATGGCGATGCTGATGCTCGATACCGCAGCAGCCGTCGGATCAAAATCCCATCTCAGATAATCAAAGAGTTGGATCGGCAGAGTGTTGGTGCCGATCCCTTTCAACAGCAGCGAGATGTTGAAAATGTCGAATGAGATGACAAAAGCAAACAGGCACCCGGTGATGACGCCCGGCTTGATCAGCGGCAGCGTAATCCGCCGGAAGGTTTGACCGGGCGATGCTCCCAGGCTGCGGGCCGCCTCCTCCACCGATCTGTCGAAATTGAACAGCGACGTCGCCACATTCATGAACACGTAGGGAATCGTGATGACGATGTGACCGATCTGAATGCCGATGGAGTATTTTGTCCCGACACCGATTTCGTACATGAAGAACAACAGGGCGATGGCCGTCAGGATTTCCGGGATCAAGAGCGGCCCCATCAGAAAGAGGCGCAAGAAACCTTTGGCCCAGCCTGCGTGGCGCACAACGTAGACCGCTGCCATGGTGCCGATAACGCCTGATACGATCGTTGCGATGATAGCGATCTGGAACGAGTAGACGATCGCATCCATGAATTGCTGGTTGCCATAGAGCGTCCCGAACCAGCGAAGTGACAAGCCTTGTGGCGGAAAGGCCAGGAATTCTCCGGCATTGAGCGACAGCACGACGATCAGCACAATGGGCGCCATGAGAAAGATGTACACCACCGTGATGAACAGGTTCATGAGTCGGTCTGCCGCCTGCCCCGGACGCCTCTGGATCAACTTGCTCATGGCAACCTCCGGGTCAACCGACTGGAGAGCATGAAGTATGACCACACCGAAATAACCGCCGTCACGGCAAGGATGAGCGCGAGGGCCGCGCCTGCGGGCCAACGAAAATTGTCAACCAGATACTGGATGACCAGGACCGACATGGTTTTGGCTCGAGCGCCACCCAGCATGGCCGGGGTCACGTAAGCACTGATTGCGAGCACGAACACCAGGATCGTGCCAGCCTGAATACCCGGCACACTCAATGGCAGAGTGACCTTGCGAAATGCCATGAATCGGGAAGCGCCAAGTGACCGGGCGGCCGACTCCAGTTCAGGATTTATTGCCTGAATATTGCCCAGGAGCGGCAAGATGATGAAGGGCAGAAAGACATGGACCAGAGCGATCATTACGCCCAGATTGTTGTTCATCAACTGCACCGGCAGATCGGTCAGCCCAAGCCCCTTCAGGGCCTGATTGATGACCCCGTTGTTTGACAAGATAATCATCCAGCCGAATGTTCTCACGACCAGACCTACCAGCAGCGGGGACAACACAAAGGCGTAGAGGAACCCTTTCCATCGGCTCCTGGTGCGGGCGAGGTGATAGGCAACCGGATAGCCGAGCAACAGCGTAATGATCGTGACACACAAGCCGAGACCGACCGTACGCAGGAGAATTCCCAGAACGAAATCATCACTCAATGCACTCGAATAGTGAGATAACGTATAACCATCGCCAAACGCCGCCTTGGTCGACGCTGTGCGGAAACTCATCACGATGATGGTAAAATAGGGCAGCACAAAAAAGGTGATCAGGAGCGCGCCGGCCGGAACGATCAACAAGGCAGGGCCATACCGGCCAAGTCGGTTTTGCCCAATACCGGTCATTGCAGAACCCAGGCATTGACATCCGAAAACCCGACCTCAACCGGGTCTCCCGGCTGAAATGGGCAATCGGGCCGTGCATCGACCCGCAAGGTCGACCCATCGGGGAGTCCGACGGTCAGATCGATGGCGTGTCCCAGATAGACCGCACTTTGCACGGTTGCGCCAACCATATTGCTTTCGGCCAGAGCGTTACCGACCCGCAGGTTCTCCGGCCTCACCATGACAGTGACCCTGGCACCTGTATTCAGTGAAGCACCATCCGAAATCGAAGTTTGTGCCGCCACCGGACCGAACCCGCACTCCACCCGACAACTCCCGTTGCTGTCAGCCGACAAAACCGTCCCCTCAAAAAAACTTGCCGTTCCTACAAACTCGGCGACCTGCCGGTTTACAGGCCGGTCATAGATATCGCTCGGTGTTCCTGCTTGTGAGATTTGCCCATCGAACATCACGACAATTCTGTCGGACATCACGATTGCTTCCGATTGATCGTGAGTCACATAGATGCTCGTAATTCCGACACGCTGTTGCAGGTCACGGATGAAGTAACGCTTGTCGTCGCGAAGCGACGCGTCCAGATTGGCGAGCGGTTCGTCGAGGAGAAGGACAGAGGGTTCGATCACAAGAGCACGGGCCAGAGCAACACGTTGCTGCTGCCCGCCCGAGAGTTCCCTTGGGAAACGGCTGTCCATGCCAGTCAGTTGCACCATCTCCAGAACAGTATCGATCCGCTTTCGGGCTTCCGACTCCGGTATACGCCGCATCTCCAGGCCAAAACTCAGATTCTCACGCACATTCATGTGCGGAAACAGGGCATAGGACTGAAACACCATCCCCACATCGCGGTGTTCGGGTGCAAGCCAAGTCATGTCCCGGTCGCCAAAATGGATCTCGCCGTCGTTTGGGAACTCAAATCCCGCGACGCAACGCAGTGTTGTGGTCTTGCCGCAGCCACTGGGTCCCAACAGCGATACGAATTCCCCCTCTTCTATCTCGAGCGAAAAATCCTTGAGTACACTGACGTCACCGAAACTCTTGCAGAGATCGAGCAATTTGATTGCTGTCATCGTAACACCACCACGATCATCAGGAGTGTGACCCGAAACGATCATGCTCCGATGTGACGAAAGTTCCAAAAAAGAATCCCGGGAACACTATGGTTCCCGGGATAGGTCGGCAGGGAGAAACTATTGCATTTCGCGGTTCCACCGGTCGGCCACTTCCGCAACCTTCGGTGTGTAGGCGTCCCAGTCGAAGCTGTGAATATCCTTCATCTTGTCACCCAGGATCGGAATTTCCTTTTTAAGCTCGTCGCTGAGAGACGACTGGGTGTTGCAAGGGGACGTATAGAGCACGCCGGAATATTGCTCCTGCACCTTCGCATCCAGAATGTAGTTGAGATACTTGTGAGCGTCGTCTTTGGCCGGTCCGGTCTTGACGAGATTGAAAGACTGTTCAAAAGCGATGACACCTTCTGCCGGCACGACCATATCCACCGGCGCGCCTTTTTTCTTGAGCGCAATCACTTCGCCCCAGTCAACCGGTGCCACTATCGCATCCCCACGCACCAGCGATGCCGCCGCCGCGCCGCTCCAGGTCACCTGCTGAAATGGCAGCAGTTCCTTGACCTTGGCAAAGGCCACATCGAGCTTGTCTTCCGACCCACCGTAGAGTTTTGCCGTCAGCAGCAGGAACAGGACCGCCGCCGTGTTGCCGATCTGATAAAGCCCGATCTTTCCTTTAAATTCAGGATTGTCCCATAGGTCAGACCAGGCCTTCAGAGGCGTTTTGACCAAGTCTGTCCGATAGCCGATGCCGATCGGCGAAATGATTCCGCGCACGCCATTCAGGCCGGGATTTTTGAAATTGTCATAAACCTGCCCAAGGTTAGGCAGCTTGGCCGCGTCCAGCGGTTCGAAGAAGCCCTCACGTCGAAGCAAGGTGGCGATGTTTTCGTTGCCCATGAAGATACTGTAGGGCGACGCGCTGCCGCCCGCGCGAATGTTGGCGACGAAATTCTTGCCAAGACCAATGTCGTGTTTGGCAGCAATTCCCGTGGCCTTTTCGAATCCGGGAAGAATTTGCTGAGACCAGAACTTGCCCCAACGCCCGCCGTAGCTGGGAACCACCAGTTGTGAGGCGGCCAACGCCAACGGCGACGCCAGCGATAAGCTGGCGGTTAATCCAAGTCCGCCCGCAACCATTTGTCTTCTGTTCAATTTCATCGTCATGATGTCCTCCAAATTGACACGGCGTCGACGCCGGATGATCCACTTTGCTTTTGCGGTTCTGCGCTTTCGAAACGGCTTTCCCGAAATGCCGCTGAACCGTCCCCGTCTGATCCCGGGCACAACCAGTCACCCAGAGCCCTTGAACCAAACAACAAATCGTCCGATTCCAACGGTCAAGAACTTGACCATTTAGTCAGGCTACGACTCGAGAAGGCAGGGTGTCAAATTATTAATTTATAACCAATTATAATTGTGTTATGACAATTGGATATTATATTCGTATTGTTATATATTAAAAATCAACGATAGATCTTATTTGACAATGATAACTGAAAATAATAACAGTGCTTCATGCACAATAAATCTCGAAGCGCGACTTACGAATTCTACTAAAGTTTTGTTTTTAAACACAAAAAATGCGATAATGAGATGATACAGACCTCCAGGAACAGCACTCCGGACACCAGTCTGGGCCTGACCCGCCAAATTGCGGAAGCTTTGCGCAATGAAATTATCTACGGCCGTCTGGACGTTGATCAGAAACTGCCGTCGGAGAGTGACCTCGCAAGCCGTTTCGGCGCGTCGCAGGCAACCATTCGCGAAGCCATGAAATTGCTTGCGGCACAACAGCTTATCCGATCGAAGAGGGGTCCGAGAGGGGGAATCTTCGTCAACCGTCCAACCCTGGGCCAGGCCAATCGTCTGCTGACCGGTATCACGACTTGGTTGGTGACACTTGGGGTATTCTCGCTCGAGGACATTGCCGAGTCACGCCGGCATATTGGTGGAATTTGCGTACGGCTGGCCGCAAACCGGAGGGGTTCACCGGACCTTGAAGTCATGGAACGGGAGTTATTGAGACAATCCGACGCAAGTTTGTCCAACGAAGATTTCTGCGCATCCGACGTACGTTTTCACCATGCCATCGCTGATGCCACCGGCAACAAGGTGCTTCAGTTCATAATGCTGGTCATAAACGACTCTCTGACGCCCGCCACAAACATGATGGTATTCAAGTTCCGTGAACGTGAAGCTATCATTGACTTCAACGAACGGATTCTCGCCGCCATCCAGTCCCGTCGCATTGGCCCAAGCGAGGATGCCTTCAACCAATTGATGGATTATCTCAGTGAAAAATACGAACATGCGCGAAAATCGCATGGCACTCGCAGGCAGGCCGCCGGATGATAGTTCAGACTGATTCACGGTCGCGCACGAACACCGGCAATCCCGAAGGTTCTTCGTCTGAGGCCTTTGCCTCATTCAACATCGACCGCCTCGACAACGTTGACGGATCAATCACGCTCACAAACAAGACCCCTCTGCCGGACCCCCTTCCCGATATCTACGAACGATTTCTGCACTGGGCCGCAAAGGACCCCGATGCCAGCTTGATATCGGGTCGGAACAAAAACGGTCGCCGCACCATGACGTATGGCGAAGCCAGGACACGGGCATCGGATATGGCGCGGTACCTTTCCAGTCGGTGCCCTGACCGACACGACACCGTCGCCGTCGTTGACGATGCGGGTCCCGATCATGCTGTGGTGAAACTGGCCTGCCTCGCTGTTGGATTGGTACATGCCCCGTTTGCATCAGCACTCGCACTTTCGGAATCGGGGCGGGCACGGCTTCTGGAACTCTTCAGAGTCTGCCGGCCGGCCCTGATCCTTGTGTCACCGACTCTCCCAGCCGATTTCGCAGAATTGCTGGCCCGGGAAAATCTCGATTTCGAAATCATCACAGCTTGCGACACGCCTTCGGACAGCGATTCTGGGCAACCGTTTGACGTAGCCCGACACAAACCTGATGACCCTGCAGCGATCTACTTCACTTCCGGCTCCACGGGAAGTGCCAAAGGCGTCATGATCACCCGGCATATGATTGCTGCCGTCCAAGGAGCGATCTCAAGCCATTGGCCGTTTCTGACGACCAAGCGTCCGGTCCTGGTCGACTGGCTTCCCTGGCATCATGTGTTCGGCGGCCTGGATAATTTCTTCAAGGTCATCTGGAACGGGGGCACCTATCATGTAAGACCCGCTCCGTCCCTGAATTCCATGGCCGCAGTGGCTCATGAAATGGCGCGGCTGGAACCCACCCTCTATATTGATGTGCCATTCGGGATAAAGCTTTTGCTTGATCAACTGGAAAACGACGAGGAGCTCTCTCGTGTGTTTTTTGCAAATCTCGACCTGATCTTTTTTGCCGGCGCCGGCATGGACGGCGAGACTTGGTCCAGACTCAACCGGCTGATCGAAAATCGGGAAAATGGCGCCCGCCAGTCGCTGCGCGTCGCATCCGGTTACGGTTCGACGGAAGCCGGCTCAACCATATGCCTTGCTCATGAAGAACCCGGCAGCCCCGGTGAAGTCGGCATCCCCTTGCCTGGGCACCAGTTGCGGCTTGTGGATGTAGATGGGCGTACGGAAGTGCGGGTCCGCGGCCCCAACGTATCTCCTTACTACACCGTGGCGTCTGGTCACGCAGCTATGCCTCTTGATGACCAGGGGTTTCTGTGCACCGGGGATGTCGTCGCAGCGGTTCGCCCGTTCCATCCTGAACTTGGGCTGAGGTTCGACGGACGGGTGGCGGAGGATTTCAAACTGTCAAATGGTACGCGGGTAAAGGTCGGCACCCTGCGGCAGATGCTCCTGACAGCCTGCGCTCCTTACTTGGGGGATGTGGCAATCGCTGGAGAAAACAACGACTACGTTGCGGCACTGTTATTCCCCTCGGCAACCACCACCGATCTCGACGAGGACGGATTGTTCCGGATGTTCGAACGCTCACTGGCAAGACACAACGATCAATGGCCGGGCAGCTCAACCGCCATAAGGTACGCGGTTGTCATGGGCGGGACTCCTGATGCGGAAAACGGTGAAGTCAACGACAAGGGGCATCTGGTTCAGCGACGCACGCTCCAGAACCGGGCAGCCGATGTGGAACGCCTCTACGCAAAGCGACCGGACCGGGACGTCATCGTTCCCGGCGAGCCTAGATATTAAATTCAAAAACAATCAGTTGTCGAGGAAACTTCTAAGCTTGCGTGACCGGCTTGGATGCTTGAGTTTGCGCAACGCTTTAGCTTCGATCTGACGAATACGTTCGCGCGTCACCGAGAACTGCTGACCAACTTCTTCCAGCGTATGGTCAGTGTTCATGCCGATCCCGAACCGCATCCGCAACACCCGTTCCTCGCGCGGCGTCAGGCTGGCAAGCACCCGTGTGGTGGTCTCGCGCAGGTTCGACTGGATCGCGGCGTCGATCGGCAGGATCGCATTCTTGTCCTCGATGAAATCACCCAGGTGACTGTCTTCTTCGTCGCCGATCGGTGTTTCGAGACTGATCGGCTCCTTCGCGATCTTGAGCACCTTGCGCACTTTTTCAAGCGGCATGGCGAGCTTCTCAGCGAGCTCTTCCGGTGTTGGTTCCCGGCCGATTTCATGCAACATCTGACGCGACGTGCGCACCAGTTTGTTGATCGTCTCGATCATGTGCACCGGGATACGGATGGTCCGTGCCTGGTCGGCAATCGAGCGTGTGATCGCCTGCCTGATCCACCATGTGGCGTAGGTTGAAAACTTGTAACCGCGACGGTACTCGAACTTGTCGACCGCCTTCATCAGCCCGATATTGCCTTCCTGAATGAGATCAAGGAACTGCAGGCCACGGTTGGTATATTTCTTGGCGATGGAAATAACCAGGCGAAGGTTGGCTTCGACCATTTCCTTCTTGGCCTGGCGGGCTTCCCGTTCGCCCTTCTGCACCATGTGCACGATGCGCCGGAATTCAGTGATCTCGAGGCCGGTCTCGGTGGCCAGGGAATGGATTTCGCCGCGAATTTTCTTGACCGGATCGCGTTCGCCGCCGGTAAATTCCTTCCAGCCCTTGCCGGTCAGTCTGGCTACCCGGCGCGACCAGTTCGGGTCAAGCTCACTGCCCTGATACTGCTTCAGGAACTCCTCGCGTTTGACCCCATAGGACTCGGCCATGCGCATCAGGCGGCCTTCAAATCCCATCAGGCGTTTGTTGATGTCGTAAAGCTGTTCGACCAGGGCCTCGATACGGTTGTTGTTGAGCGAGAGGCTCTTGACGTCTTCGACAATGTCCTGGCGCAGCTTCTTGTAACGGCGCTCCTGGCTGGGAGACAGCGACTTGTTCTGCAGCTTGTTTTCAACCAGTTGGTCCTGGAGGCGGCGGAGTTTCTTGTACTCCGATGCAATCCGGTCAAATGTCTCGACAACCTGCGGCTTCAGTTCCGCTTCCATGGCGGCAAGCGACATGTTGTTTTCGGCGTCGTCTTCGTCGTCGTCGCCATCGTCCTCGTCGTCTTCACCGGCCGGTTTCTCTTCGTCCTGGTCTTCGCCTTCGGTCTTTGCCTTTTCGCCGTCCTCACCTTCGGCGCCTTCTGCACCTTCTTCACCAGGTACCGCGGGCACGGCCTTGGCATCCGGTCCGGCAAAGGTCGCATCGAGGTCGATGATGTCGCGCAGCAGAATGCGCCCTTCGTTCAGCTCGTCGCGCCAGATGATGATGGCCTGAAAGGTCAGCGGGCTTTCGCACAACCCAGCGATCATGGCCTCGCGGCCGGCTTCGATGCGTTTGGCGATGGCGATTTCGCCTTCGCGTGACAGCAGTTCCACGCTGCCCATCTCGCGCAGATACATGCGGACCGGATCATCGGTCCGGTCAAGCGTCTCGGACGCCGGTTTTTCGGTTTTAGCGGGGACAGATGCTTCCGGCTTGCCGTCTGCTTCCGGTACCTCTTCGGCTTCTTCGGTTTCAACCACGTTGATGCCCATCTCGGACAGCATCGACATGGTGTCTTCGATCTGTTCCGATGACACTTCCTCTGAAGGCAGGACCTCGTTCAGTTCGTCGTATGTGACATAGCCGCGTTGTTTCGCCAGCTTTATCATCTTCTTGACGGCTGCATCGGACATATCGAGCAAGGGCCCGTCGTGTCCTTCTGTCGTCGCTTCTTGTGAGGTCTGTTTCTCAGCGGTCTTGGTTGCCATACACCATATCTCCACCACAGCGCCTGCCGGTCTTTCCGGACTAACGTCGCCGTTTAATATGTACCGAGACCGGAAACCCGACGATTCGTCCGCGCGCGTGAATCACCAAGTCCGGCCATCTGTCTTGTTATTAAGCGAAGTGTCTTAAGTACGAATTAACCATGGGTGCGCCCATACGCCCATTCGGCCTTGTCCTGTAACGCCTCGCCATACCCTTCAACAATGGCCTCTGTTCCGTCGGCACTCGACACCTGTTCCAGTATGTCCCTGAGCCGTTCGAAATTCTCGCCACTGCCATCCTGTTCAAATGCCAGTTCGGCAGCTCTTAATTCTTTTTGCAGCGTCAGCGATTTACGGTGCAAGGCGAGTGTATGCCGCCAACCCGTCTCTGCATCGAAATCTGCCGCATCGGCCTCAATGAACCGATCACCTTTGTGCGAAAGCCCGTCCTTCAACCGTTCGATCGATCCGAGCGTGCCGCTCTTTTCCAACTGGTCCCGAAGGGTGCGCCTGTCAAGGGGCACACAATGGGCCGCGATATCTAGAATTTCCGTCCTCAGTCTGTCAAGGTCGTTGCTCGTTAATTCCACATCTGAAAACTCTTCTGCGTATTTTTCAAGCAAAAACGGGTGATTGAACACCGCCAGAACGATTAGCAGCTCGCGATGCGGCGCCGCAAAATTGAACTGTGTCACAAGATTACTGCTGCGCAGTGCACTGGACGCCGGTGCATCGGTGCCCTGACCACCCTTCCAGTTTCGTCGATTCCCCGACTTCCCCGATCCTCCGGACCGCCAATTCTGGTTACCGCCACGCCACGATCCCCCCTGCCCAGACCGGCCCTTGCTCCCGCGCCGGTTCAGGAACTTGTCGAGACGCGACCGCATTTCCTGTTCGTAATAACGCCGGATCGAGGTATCCGAGATCTGCCCGACCAGTTCATTTATCCGTTGCTCAAGCAGAGCGCGGCGCTCAGGCGTCGACCAGTCACTGCTGGAGAACTCCCGCGACCACAACATTTCCGCGAGAGGCTTTGCGCTCGCCAGCACCTGGTCGAGTGCCTGGCGACCATGCTCACGCAACAGATCGTCAGGATCGACGCCTTCCGGAAGCAAGGCAAAGTTGACCGAGTGACCCGGTTTCAACAGCGGCAAGGCGGTTTCCACGGCCCGGTAAGCGGCCTTGAGGCCCGCCCTGTCACCATCGAAACACAAGATGGGTTCAGGTGCGGCCCGCCACAACAGGCCTATCTGGTCTGGCGTCAACGCGGTTCCAAGCGGTGCCACCGCATTTTCAATACCCGCGGCAGAAAGCGCAATCACATCCATGTAGCCTTCAACCGCAATCATGGTGCCCGCATCATGGGCTGATTTCCGCGCCCGGGCAAAATTGTACAGAATAGACCCTTTGTGAAACAACGGCGTTTCCGGCGAGTTAAGGTATTTTGCCGGCACGTCGGCTGAAAGAGCACGGCCGCCAAAGGCGATAACCCGGCCGCGTTGGTCTTCGATCGGGAACATTACCCGATCGCGAAACCGGTCATAGGATACCGGAATGTCGTCACCGGCAATCAGCAAGCCCGCCTCCACCATCTGGGCCTGGTCAATCCCCAGGGTTGCAAGATGAGACTTGAGCGCGCTTCGGCTTGCCGGCGCATACCCAAGGCGAAAGGTCTTTTGGGTTCTGGCTGCGAGTCCCCTGTCGGACAGATACCCGCGTGCCGCAGCCCCGGCTTCGCGCTGGAGCTGGTCTTCGAAAAACTTTGCCGCCAGTTCCATAACGTCGACGAGACCGGCCCGCGTCTCTTCCCGGCGCACATCCGCTTCGGTACGTTCCGGCAGCGGCACGCCGGCGTCGATGGCCAGGCGCTCTACAGCTTCAGGGAAAGACAGCCCGTCCACTTCGATCAGAAATCCGAATATGTCGCCATGCTTGCCCGACGAAAAGCAATGATAGAAGCCCTTCTGGTCGTTGACGGTGAAAGATGGCGTCTTTTCCGGATTGAACGGACTCAGGCCAACGAACTCACGCCCCTTTCGCGTAAGTTTAACGCGCCGCGCAACCACTTCCGACACCGGGAGCCGGGCTCTGATCTCATCCATGAAGGATTGCGGAAAGTTCATGTCGACAATAGCGATTCGGGTAATGATTCGGGCAAAGTTGCCAGATTATAGTGGCTAAACCCGAACTGAAGCGAATCACTTCGATTCAAACGACCGTTTCTCCAACCATGGTGATCGCGAGGACCATGCAAAGGCGAACGGCTCAGATCTCCCCTCTGGGACGGCACCTTATCCTAACAGGCCTTTCACCAGACCGCTCGCCCTGCCGAAATCCATACGCCCGGCAAAACGTTCCTTGAGGGCTGCCATCGTTCGCCCCATATCCTTGAGGCCCTCCGCGCCAATCTCCTCGACCACATCCTTGCACGCCTGTTCGACTTCCCCGTTTTCCATCTGGCGTGGCATGAATTCGGCAATGATCTCGATTTCCTCTGCCTCACGTTCTGCAAGCTCCACCCGGCCGGCTTCTTCGTAAGTCTGCACCGACTCACGACGCTGCTTGATCATTTTCGCCAGAATATCGAGGATTTCATCATCAGAAACGCCGTCATTGACCCCAGACGTTCTGGAAGCGATGTCGCGATCCTTTATCGCTGCGTTCACTAAACGCAATGTCGATGTCCGGGCTTTGTTCTGCGCCTTCACAGAAACCTTGAGAGCGGAATTGATCCGCTCGCGAATACGCTCACTCATGTGACTCTCAATACTGATTTCCCAAGCACCCACCATACCCCTTTTAAAGCCCTGAGGGCAATGTTCCTCACGTCTCATAAGTGTTTGAAATTTAAATGAAAAATATTTTCCCAGTGGCTGTTGACGGACCAGGGGGATTTCACTATTGTCCGGCGCAATTTGGCCACACTCAAGAATCTAGCGCAAATGCCGGGCGATAATCATCAGCCGCAATTCCACGCGCACGCCCGTTTCCGGTCCTCTCTGGGAGCATGAGAATGAAAGACACTGACATCACGCTCGTGCCTGGCAACGCCGGTTCGGCGGGAGTCGGCTCACGGACCGCCGCGCCGTGGGGCGACATCCCAACCACAGCTGTGCTCGTGCTTGCCGACGGCACCGTACTGGAGGGTCAGGGTTTGGGCGCAACCGGTGACGCTATCGGCGAAATTTGTTTCAACACGGCCATGACCGGATATCAGGAGATTCTCACCGATCCCTCCTATGCCGGTCAGATCATCACCTTCACGTTCCCTCACATAGGCAATGTCGGTGTCAACGACGACGACATCGAGACCGCCAACATGGCGGGCGCATCAGGTGTCCGCGGCGCCATCCTGAGGGCGCCGGTCACCCAACCGTCCAACTATCGTGCAAGCCGTCACCTGAACGACTGGCTTGCCGCACGCTCGATCATCGGTATCGGCAATATCGACACCCGTGCCCTGACGGCCCTCATTCGCGATCGTGGCATGCCCAACGCGGTAATTGCCCATGCCCCTGATGGCAAATTTGACTTTGACGCGCTTAAGGCCAAGGCCGCTGCCTGGCCGGGGCTCGAAGGCATGGACCTGGCCATCGAAGTGACCTGTGGCCAGCGTTATGAATGGAACCAGACCAGCTGGGCATGGGACCAGGGGTTCGGCACTCTTGAAAACCCAAAGTACCATGTGGTTGCCATCGACTACGGTATGAAGCGCAATATTCTCAGATGTCTGGCTGACGTGGGTTGCCGTACCACAGTAGTACCCGCGACGGCTACATCAGAGGACATCCTGGCCTTGGAACCGGACGGTATTTTCCTGTCGAACGGCCCCGGCGATCCGGCTGCAACCGGCACTTATGCGATTCCCCAGGTCAGGAAACTCGTTGCCAGCGGGTTGCCGGTTTTCGGCATTTGCCTAGGACACCAGATACTCGCGCTTTCGCTTGGCGCAAAGACCCGGAAGATGCACCAGGGCCATCATGGTGCCAACCATCCGGTCAAGGATCATACCACCGGCAAGGTTGAAATCACGTCCATGAATCATGGATTCACGGTCGATGAGGGATCTCTGCCGGCTGGAATTGAACAAACCCACGTTTCGCTTTTTGACGGGTCAAATTGCGGTCTTGCCGTAGAGGACAAGCCGATTTTTTCGGTGCAGTACCACCCCGAAGCCTCACCGGGTCCTCGCGACAGCCATTATCTTTTCGAGAGATTCGCCGGCCTGATGGAGGCCCGGCGTTGACCTGCTCGGTCATGCATTCTCAAGCATCGCTAGAGCAAGTTTCCATCGATTCGGCTATTTCTGTCCTGAGACGCCCGAGCGTTGCCGCTCTCGTCTGCACCAACCCAATCGGACGGTTACGTCCCGCAATGCTTGCGACGAACCTCAAGCGCCTCGGGCATCCATGCCTTGAATTGCTCGATGCGGGTTTGCGGGCTTGGATGCGTAGACATGAACTCCGACGGCTGCTTGCCTCGGCTCTTCGACGCCTCACCCATCCGTTGCCAGAGTTTTGGCGCCTCGCGCGGGTCAAAACACGCCCGTGCCAGATAAATCAGTCCAATGTAATCGGCCTCGGATTCATGTTTGCGCGAAAACGGCAGCATGGCGCCGTACTGAGCTCCGATACCAAACGCACCCATGATCATCTGCTGGGTTTGAACGTCAAGCTCGCCGGCCGCCATACCCACCGCAAGCTGCCCCCATTGAATCAGTTGCTGCGTCGCCATCCGCTCGGCACCGTGACGGGCAATCGCATGGGCAATCTCATGCCCCATGATGGCAGCAATACCATCGCGGTTCTTGGCGATCGGCAGAATACCGGTGTAGAACGCGACCTTGCCCCCCGGCAACGCGAAGGCATTGGCCTGGTCGGATTTGATGATGTTGAATTCCCACTGGAATCCGGGATCGTCTTTCGCTGCAGCCTTGGCAATACGGCGTCCGATTTCCTTGACGATGTCGACAATCTCGCCACTTTTGACAATCTGGGATTTGCGCAGAACATCCTTGTAAGATGCAAGACCAAGCTGCATTTCTTGCTTGCGATCCATCGTAACAAGTTGGTTGCGACCGGTAACCGGCACGGTTTCCTGGTTGGAGAAATAGTAATACACCCCGAACGCCGCAAAGATCAGGAGCGGCCAGATCTTGAATCGGCCACGGCGGCCATACTGGCGGCGTCTTCTGCCAAATCCTCTGAGGGCCATGGCGCCTCTTTAACCTCTTCACAAGACCGACTATAGAAACGTCGTATCAATTACAGACACCACCCATTAATACACGACCCGTCAACGCCTGCACAGACCTGCAATCAACCGGACCGACCGAACGACATGCCCAAACGCACAGACATCAAGAGCATCCTTATCATTGGCGCAGGCCCGATCGTGATCGGCCAGGCCTGCGAATTTGATTACTCCGGAACGCAAGCCTGCAAGGCGCTCAAGGACGAGGGCTACCGTATCGTTCTGGTCAACTCGAACCCGGCGACCATCATGACTGACCCGGATCTGGCGGATGCAACCTACATTGAGCCGATCACGCCTGAGATAGTTGCAAAAATCATAGAACAGGAACGTCCTGACGCCCTCCTGCCCACCATGGGTGGCCAGACTGCCCTGAATACCGCCTTGTCCCTGCGCCGTGACGGTGTTCTCGAGAAATTCGGTGTCGAGATGATCGGGGCCACGGCCGAAGCTATCGACAAGGCGGAAGATCGTGAGCAGTTCCGCACGGCCATGAACAAGATCGGTCTGGAGACACCCACGTCGCGGCTTGCCCATTCCATGGGCGAGGCCGAAGAGGCGCTCGAAGTCATCGGACTGCCCGCGATCATACGCCCGTCCTTCACGCTTGGTGGCACCGGTGGCGGCATCGCCTACAACCGCCGGGAATTCTTCGAGATCATCGAAAGCGGCCTCGACGCGTCGCCCACGACCGAAGTACTGGTCGAGCAATCCGTGCTCGGCTGGAAAGAATACGAAATGGAAGTCGTCCGTGACCGCGACGACAATTGCATCATCATCTGCTCAATCGAGAACATTGACCCGATGGGCGTGCACACAGGGGACTCTATTACAGTCGCCCCGGCCCTGACCTTGACTGACAAGGAATATCAGATGATGCGTGATGCCTCGATCGCGGTTCTGCGGGAGATCGGAGTCGAGACCGGTGGATCCAACGTTCAATTCGCCGTTAATCCCGCGGACGGTCGCCTGGTCGTGATCGAGATGAATCCGCGCGTGTCGCGTTCCTCCGCCCTTGCCTCCAAAGCCACGGGCTTTCCGATCGCCAAGGTTGCCGCCCGGCTCGCGGTCGGTTACACGCTCGACGAACTCGACAACGACATCACACAAGGACTGACACCGGCTTCGTTTGAGCCGACCATCGACTATGTGGTCACGAAAATACCGCGGTTTGCCTTTGAAAAATTTCCCGGTGCCGAACCGGTCCTGACAACCGCCATGAAATCCGTTGGTGAGGCGATGTCGATCGGCCGGACTTTCAAGGAGTCTCTCCAGAAGGGGCTGCGTTCTCTGGAAACCGGCCTTACCGGGCTCAACGAAATTGAAATCGAGGGATTGGGCAAGGACGACGACAAGAATGCCATCCGGGCAGCCCTCGCCGTACCCACTCCGGACCGGCTGTTGCATGTGGCCCAAGCACTCAGGTTGGGTTTCACAATCGATCAGGTCCACGCATCATGTCACATCGACCCCTGGTTCATCACCGAAATTCAGGAGATCATCGACACCGAGGAACGCGTTCGTGCGCACGGACTGCCGAAAGATGAAAAGAACTTCCGGGCCCTCAAGGCCATGGGCTTCTCCGATGAGCGCCTTGCCGAGTTGTGTGGCAGCACGGTCGCTGACGTCGCCCGTCAGCGCCACGCTCTCGATATCCATCCTCACTACAAGAGAATAGACACATGCGCCGGCGAATTCGAGTCGCCAACCGCTTACATGTATTCAACCTATGAGCGGAGTTTTCCAGTTTCCGGCAGCGACGAATCAAAGCCATCCGACGCCCGAAAGGTGGTCATTCTGGGCGGCGGACCGAACCGTATCGGTCAGGGTATCGAATTTGACTATTGCTGTTGCCACGCGGCGTTCTCGCTGGCCGATGCCGGATATGAAAGCATCATGGTCAACTGCAACCCGGAAACCGTCTCGACAGATTACGACACCTCCGACCGCCTCTATTTCGAACCCCTTACCGCCGAAGACGTGCTTGAGATTATTGCGCGCGAAAACACCTGTGGCACTGTTCACGGCGTCATTGTCCAGTTCGGTGGCCAGACACCGCTGAAACTGGCCGAAGCACTTGAAAAGGCCGGGGTGCCCATTCTCGGCACCTCTCCAGACGCGATCGATCTGGCCGAAGACCGTGACCGCTTCAAGGATCTCCTGCAGCGCTTGAACCTGACCCAGCCCAACAACGGCATTGCAACAACCGAGGACGAGGCCCGGACGATCGCCCAGACTGTGGGCTTTCCTGTTGTCATTCGGCCGTCCTATGTCCTTGGCGGCCGCGCTATGGAAATCGTTCACGACACCGCCCAACTGGAGCGCTACATATCGGAAGCCGTGGTCGTTTCCGGGTCGAGCCCTGTCCTGATCGACAGCTACCTGCGCGACGCCATCGAAGTCGATGTGGACGCACTGGCCGATGGTCGTGATGTCTTCATCTGCGGCATCATGGAACATATCGAAGAGGCAGGCGTTCACTCCGGAGACAGCGCCTGTTCCCTGCCTGCCCATTCGCTGTCGCCTGAAATCAAGGCAACCCTGGAAGAGCAAACGGCCGCCATGGCCATTGCGCTTAATGTGGTGGGTCTGATGAACGTGCAGTATGCCATCAAGGACGGCGAGATCTATGTGCTCGAGGTCAACCCGCGCGCCAGCCGGACGGTGCCTTTTGTTGCCAAAGTCATGGGCATACCGTTTGCCAAGATTGCCGCACGGATCATGGCCGGTGAAGCACTGGCCTCATTTGGCCTTGTGGCGCCGGACATCAAACATGTGGCTGTCAAGGAAGCGGTCTTTCCGTTTGCCCGCTTCCCCGGCGTCGACACAATTCTTGGACCGGAAATGCGTTCGACAGGTGAAGTTATGGGTCTCGACCGCAACTTCGCCATTGCTTTTGCTAAGAGCCAGCTCGGCAGCAGCACAGCGGTTCCCGCCGGTGGTTCCGCCTTCGTCTCCATCAAGGACAGCGACAAGCCGCGCATTCTCCCATCGGTCCGCAAACTTGTCGATCTGGGATTTAAGATCATCGCCACCAGTGGGACGCAGCGGTTCCTGCAGGAAAACGGCATTCCGAGCGAAAAAGTGAACAAGGTGCTTGAAGGCCGACCGCACATTGTCGACGCGATCAAGAACGGAGAAGTCCAGTTGGTCTTCAACACCACCGAAGGTGCCCAGGCGCTCCAGGACAGCCGCTCCTTGAGGCGCTCAGCGCTGATCGACCGCGTGCCGTATTACACCACCATAGCCGGCGCGGTTGCGGCAACTCAGGCGATTGATGCATTTGCGTCTGGACAATTGACGGTTACCCCCCTTCAGTCATATGTTTATGACAACTGATCGCAAGTCGGTTTACCGTTGCGGTCCCCTCAGACGTAGGCAATAGTTGTCCCTGAGGATTTTCTGGACAAGACAGGTTGAGTATCCGCCACAACAAATACTGTCGTGGCGTCGAAATAGGATCGAAAAGAAGACGACGATGGAAAAAGTTCCCATGACTGCAGCGGGCCACGATTCCCTGCAAACGGAAATCAAGCAGCTAAAGTCCGTAGAACGTCCACGGATCATTAAGGCGATCGCGGAAGCGCGCGCGCACGGTGATCTCTCGGAAAACGCCGAATATCATGCCGCTAAGGAACAACAGGGCATGACCGAGGCGCGCGTCTTGGATCTGGAAGACAAACTCAGCCGGGCCGAAGTCATCGATGTGTCGAAACTGTCTGGCGATACTGTCGTATTTGGCGCCACTGTGCTGCTCGTGGACGAAGATACAGATGAGGAAATCGCCTATCAGATCGTCGGAGAAGTTGAATCCGACGTCAAGAAGGGCAAGATATCGATCACATCACCGCTCGCGCGCGCACTGATCGGCAAGACCGTCAGTGACAGCGTCGAGGTTTCAACCCCGGGCGGTGGCAAGAGCTACGAAATACTCAAAGTAAGCTTCGTCTAACCAACCGACCGGCTGCACGTTTACTGTGGCGGTAATCCGAATGGCACGCCCGGTTCGTATTTGGATTCGCGGATGGTCAGGGATGTCTTCACGCTGTCCACATTGGGAGCCGCCGTCAATTCCTGTATGACAAAATCCTGAAATGTCGCCAGATCCGGCGCGATGCACTTCAGGATAAAATCGATTTCACCACTCAGCATGTGGCACTCCCTGACGATCGGCCATTGCCGCGCCAGATTCTCGAAGGCAATGAGATCAGCTTCCGCCTGGCTGTGTAGCCCGACCATGGCAAAAAGCGTGACATCGAAGCGCAACAGTTTTTCGTCTAGGACGGCACGGTATCCCCGTATGGCACCGGCTTCCTCAAGGGTCCGCACCCGGCGCAGACAAGGCGGCGCGGAAATGCCGACACGTCTTGCCAACTCAACATTCGTGATCCGGCCGTTTTCCTGCAGCTCTTTCAGAATTCGCCAGTCCACGTCATCCAGTTTGATGTTGCGCGTCATTTCCAGGCTCCGGCTGAGGGTCAGGACAAGCCTTCACAGTGAAGGTGCTGGTTTTTGATTCTTGTTCATGGGCGGTGTTATACCAAAAGATAATGCGAAATTGCGCAATAATGTTTCAATGATCGGTATTTTTTGAATCACGTCAGCCGTGCAAAAATGGCGAAATGTGTTTCGGAACAACACCGAGTCGGTCTATTGTTCGCGCGTTTCTGGACACCATATAAAACTCGTTCAACTGCTCACCGGAATTTTCGTTATGGCGCATATCCATTCCAAGGTCATTATTCTCGGCTCCGGCCCTGCCGGTTACACAGCGGCTGTCTATGCGGCCCGTGCCATGCTGGAGCCGATTCTGATTCAGGGTATCCAGCCCGGCGGACAGCTTACGATTACGACCGACGTCGAGAACTACCCAGGATTCGCCGACGTCGTTCAGGGCCCATGGCTGATGGAACAGATGCAGGCCCAAGCCGAGCATGTGGGCACGAAGCTGATTCAGGATCACATCATGTCTGTTGACCTGGGGGCACCGCCCTACCGTCTGACCGGCGACTCCGGTGACACCTATTCCTGCGATGCCCTCATCATCTGCACCGGCGCCCAGGCAAAATGGCTGGGTCTGGAGAACGAGGATCATTTCAAGGGGTTTGGTGTTTCCGCCTGCGCCACCTGCGATGGGTTCTTTTACCGCGACAAGCATGTCGTCGTCGTCGGCGGCGGCAACACCGCTGTCGAGGAAGCCCTGTTCCTGACTAATTTTGCCCGGAAGGTGACCCTTGTTCATCGCCGTGACGAGTTGCGATCGGAAAAGATCCTGCAGCACAGGCTCCTGAACCACGACAAAATCGAAGTCCGGTGGTACACAGTTCTCGAAGATGTGCTTGGCACGTCGGACCCGCGTGGTGTGACCGCCGCACGTCTGAAAAACGTCAATACGGGCGACATCGAGGATCTGGCCGTGGACGGCATTTTCATCGCCATTGGACATGCGCCGGCAACGGAACTCTTCAACGGGCAAATGGAAATGAAACGCGGTGGTTACCTCGTGACGACACCTGATTCCACGGCAACCAGCCTGCCCGGCGTGTTTGCGGCAGGTGACGTGACCGATGACATCTATCGTCAGGCTGTTACCGCGGCGGGCATGGGATGTATGGCGGCACTGGAATCCGAAAAATACATTACTGCTCTCGAAAACCAGAGTGAGGCGGCTGAATAGCCGATACCGCTCACGTTACGGCACAAAGATGGTGCCGCACATTGTCAGAGTTGCGTCCTGTAACATCATTGACTCGCGACGAGTGTGTCCAAACCCCTGAATCGGAGCCTTGCCCATGGACTGGGACAAACTTCGCATATTTCATTCCGTCGCCGATGCCGGCAGCTTTACCCATGCGGGCGAAGACCTGGGCCTGAGCCAGTCTGCGGTGAGTCGGCAGATCAGTTCTCTGGAACTGGATCTGAAAGTGCCGTTGTTCCATCGGCACGCCCGTGGCTTGATCCTGACGGAACAGGGCGAACTGCTCTACAGGACAGCCCATGACGTCTTTACCAAGCTGGCAGCAACCCAGACCAGGCTGACCGACTCCAAGGAGAAACCGTTCGGCGAGCTGAAGATCACCACGACTGTGGGTCTGGGGGCCAACTGGCTGACCCCGCGGATCGCGGATTTCATCGACCTCTACCCGGATATAAAAGTCTACCTGATCATTGAAGACCGGGAACTGGACCTTGCCATGCGCGAGGCCGACGTCGCCATTCGCCTGCGCCAACCGATTCAGCCCGACCTGATCCAGCGCAAACTGTTTACGGTGCACAATCATATTTTTGCAACACCGGAGTACCTCAAGAAGTACGGCACTCCACACACCGCAGAGGATCTCGACAAACACCGGATTCTGACGTTCGGCCCACGTATGCTGACGTATCTGCGCGACCTGAACTGGCTGCAGACAGTGGGACGTAAGAACGGAAAGCCGCGTGAGGCTGTATTGCAGGTCAACAGTGTTTATGGACTCAAACGTGCAGCTCAAAGCGGGCTCGGGATTGTTTCATTACCTGACTACATTGTCGGTGAAGGAACCGGCCTCGTGCAGATACTGCATAATGTGGAAGCACCCTCGTTCGATACCTATTTTGTCTACCCCGAAGAACTGCGCGCATCGAAAAGAGTGACTGTGTTCCGGGACTTCCTGTTGGCCAAAGCTAAGGAATGGTCTTTTTAATCAGAAACTTAATCGCCATGCGTCAAATGCATGGCTCCCATGCACAACATACTCTTGTGGAATCCGGTTGGAAGCAGCACATTCACATCAAGCGTTCACTATGAACGTCGCGGCGGAAGCTACACTCCCTCCCCTTGCGAGCTTCCCGTCGCGTGGCCAATCGTCCCCCTCACCAGATTGGCCTCCTCTGCCCTTTCGAGGGTACGAAATGTAACTAAACCGGGCACTCCTCTTGGAGAGCCCGGTTTTTTTCGGCACTTCACGATGACGATGAGAGCGTAAACCGCGTTACATGAAAAGCGCTTCGTCTTTCATGTCTTTGTAGAGGTCGGCCACCTGTTCGCCATATCCGTTGTAGAGCACGGTCGGCACCCGGTCGTTGGTGCCGAGCACCCGTTCCGACGCCTGGCTCCAGCGACGGTGCGGCACTTCCGGATTGACGTTGGCCCAGAAACCATATTCCGCCGGCCCCAGTTCCTCCCAGAAGGATTTGGGCCGCTTGCTGGTAAACGTGAATTGCACGATCGATTTGATCGATTTGAAACCGTACTTCCAGGGCACCGCCAGGCGAAGCGGCGCACCGAACTGCTTCGCCACCGGTTTGCCGTAGGCCCCGGTAACCATGAACGCCAGATCGTTGGTCGCTTCTTCGATAGTCAGGCCCTCTGAGTAGGGCCAAGGGTACCACGACGCCCGTTGACCGCCAGCCACGTCTGGATTCATGAAGGTCTTCATTTGGAGGAACTTCGCCGAAGAAAGCGGCTTGGCCAGGGCGACCAGGTCTTTGAGAGGAAATCCACTCCAGGGAACGGTCATAGACCAGGCCTCAACGCACCGGTGCCTGTAAAGCCGTTCTTCCAGAGCCATCTTGCGGATCAGTTCATCGATACCGATCTTGAATTCTGTTTCGACCTCACCGTCGAAAGTCACTTCCCACGGACGGGTTTCGAGCGCCTGGGCTGCTGCCGCAACACTTTTCTGAGATCCGAACTCGTAGAAATTATTGTAACTCGCATTAACCAGTTCAGGCGTGATCTCCCGCTTGATTGTATAGGCCTCATTTCTTTTTGCCGGATAGAGGTCAGCCGTCGGGTCGGCGCCCTCTGCAGCAAACGCTGAGCCACCACCAATAAGCCCCATGGAAGCCGCGGCCGTACCTGCCGCCAGGAACTGGCGTCGGTTCAAAAAGACATTCTCGGGTGTCACCAAAGACTCTGGCAGATCCCAAGGCCGGATAGATTTAACAAGCACGATTTGATCCCTTCCTGCAAATTCCCCAATGCCAATTAAGCAAGCCCGTCAATCAACGCAAATCACGCCTGCGCGATTATTCGTGCGTTGACTGATCAAAAAAACGATGGGCGGCCCCAAAACCGCCCATCGCCTCTGTAGTTTTATCCCGTCAGGCCGCTTCGGCGGCACTCGCCGAAAGAACCTGTTCTGCCTGCTTGCCGGTCAATTCGGCCAGGTGATCGAACCTGTATGTGAACGTACCCACACCAGCGGTTGCCGACCGCAGTTCAACAATCAGGTTCTGCATTTCGGATTCCGGCAGGTGAGCACTCACGACGTCCCAACCGTTCCAGCCCTCACGGGCATCGAAGCCAAGGATCTGTCCGCGATGGCCGCTGACAATCTGGTTGGCCCTGGGTGTTGCCTCCGACGGCACGGCGACTTCGACCGAAAGGACTGGTTCCAGAAGGACCGGCGAGCAATCCGGCATGCCTTCTGCCATGGCGATCCGGCCAGCCGTCTTGAACGCCTGCTCTGAGGAATCCACGGCATGATAGGACCCGTCCGTGAGCACAACCGCCACATCCACCACGGGAAACCCGAGAGGTCCGCTCGGCAGATATTCCTTGATGCCGTTTTCCACTGCCGGGATGTATTGCTTGGGCACCACACCGCCGGTAATGGTATCGGAGAACTCGAAGCCGCCACCACGCGGCAATGGTTTGATATCGACCACCACATCGCCGAATTGCCCGTGACCGCCACTTTGCTTCTTGTGCCGTCCCCTGACGCTGGTTCCCTTGCGGATGGTCTCCTTGTAAGGCACACGCCGGGGCCGGGTTTCTGCCTCAATGCCATACTTCCCGGAAAGCCGTTCGAGCGCCACGCGAAGATGCATTTCGCCTTGCCCCCACAACACCATTTCGTTGGTATCGGGATTGTGGTCGAGCGAGATTGAAGGATCCTCCTCGATGATCTTGCCGATCGCGGTTGAAAGCTTGACTTCGTCCTTGCGCTCCTGTGCCGAGATGGCTTTGCCGAACACACCCGCCATGGGTGTGAGCGGCATGATCTGGTCGCATTCGCCCTTGGTCGTGGACAGGGTCGTGCCAGTTGCCACCGAATCCATGCGGCCCAGGGCAACAGTTGCACCGGCACCGGCATTGCTCAGCTTCTTGGGTTCCTGGCCCATCAGACTGAATATCCCGGAAACACGTTCGTCTTTGCCTTCCGCGCCGTAGAGTACTGTGCCGTCCTTGATCTCACCTGAAAGCACACGGGCAACTGACAGTTTGCCGCCGTGCGTGGTGTGAAACGTCTTGAGCACCTGGACGATGGAAGTGCCCGCCTCGGGTGTCACACCAAGACGGTCCACGGTCTGCCCGATACCTTGAACCTCGTGGCGCAGCGCTTTCATGAGCCGGAGAATACCGTTGCCGTTTTCCGCAGATCCGAGCAGAACCGGACAAATCAGACCGTCGGCCAGTTCCTTCGAGAGATCGTCGAAAACCTGGTCCCGGGGCGGCTCCATGTCTTCGAGAAGGGCCTCCATGAGAGCATCGTCGTAGTCGGCAATTTTCTCCAGCATCTCGAAACGCGCTTCAGCATTGCGGTCGTTCATAGTGTCCGGCAGATCGATGACCTTGCTTTCCGCATGTTCGCGGTAGACAAAAGCCCGTTCGAGCGCCAAGTCAACGAACCCGGTGGCGATGCCATTGTTCCAGATGGGGATTTGGCGCAAGACCAGTGGTGTAGAACTCGCCGGCTGCAGCATTTCGAGCATGTCTCGAACACGGCCTTCCGCGTTGTCGATCTTGTTGATGAACAGGAATCGCGGAATTCCGCGTTGTTCCAGTTCCTTGAGAATAAGCTGCAGGGCCGGAACTTTCTTGTCGTCGGGCTCACAGACTACGATTGCCGCATCGACGCCAGTCAGCGCGGCGGCTTGTTCCTGCATGAATTCGATTGAACCGGGACAGTCCACAAACGTGTAGGTGTCTCCCAGAAATTCGGTCGACGCCACGTTTAGCTCCACGCTCATGCCATGCGAGCGGGCTTCCGGTGAGGCGTCACCAACCGTGTTGGCCTCGTTGATCTTCCCTTGCCGGGTAATGGCGTCGGTTCGCGCCAATATGCTTTCGAGTAAGGTTGTCTTGCCGCTGAGATAGGGGCCCACCAATGCAATGCACCGTGGACCCCGGGCTACACTGCCGCCGTTTTGGTCCATGTCACTCCCTTTCTGTTGACGTGGTAAGGGGTGGACAGGTGTTTTTGATTGGATTTTGTGACCACCCAGGAGTCATGGTCACCCCGTTTCACAAAAGATGCAAGGGTGGAACCGGAAAATTCGCGGTCTGACACCCAGACCGGTTGGACAAGCGCACCGGATCCACTTCCTGCAATACTGGTTTTAGTCAGGCTTTCACGCAGACAGGATGGCTTCAATTTTTCTCTGGACGCTCAGCGCTTCCTGGGGCGTGGCCAACAGATGTGGGGCTCGCCGCAGACACTTGTCGAGTTCATCAAGCTGGCGTTGCAGCGTATCGACCCTCGGGTCGTCCGGTTGTTCTATGGCCTCTTCAAACGGACCGCCGTCGGAACGACTCAATTGGAAGAACTCCGAAATCCGGTAGCTGCATCTCTCCCCCGTAACGGTAACCTCCTGGCGGTCGGGCTGAACGCCACCGATCGAACCCATGATGGACACCGGCACGCCGTCGACATTTTCAAGCCGCGCCATGACATGGGTTTCACACAAGGCGTCGTCGTCAGGGTAGTAGGCATGCCCCCGGATGAGCCAAGTCTCGCCAATCAGCCGCTCTGTCGCAAATATGAAATGGGAAATGACTTCACGGGTATACCCCCCTTCGGCCCGGAACCGCAGCCAGTCGGCATCAACCTGCCAGGCTCGTGGCCAGGCCGGATACGTGACCACAATATCGACACCCACGATAGCCCCGGTCTCGCCGGCAGCTTGGGCACGAACCACTTCAGCCAGCGCCCGGCCGCCGGCCTGGGTGAAGTTGACGGCACAGGGTACTCCACTCGCTTCAAGGCGTTTGACGAGATCGCGGCTTTCATCGTCGTCGAGCCCCAGGGGTTTTTCAAGAAAGACAGCCTTGCTTTGTCCGGCGGCGGCAAGAGCAAGTTCTTTTCGCGGCCCTGGCGGACAGGCGAGATAGACTGAATCGGCAGCTTCCATTGCCGCGTGCGCCGAGCGTGCCATTATGGAATCGGGTGCATCGTCGAGGGTCTTCTGACACGCCGCATCGGATGGATCCCAAACCGCCACGGGCTCAAACGCCGGGTGAAGCCGCAGGTTTGCCAGCATCCGCCGGCCCATGATACCCAGCCCGATTACCGCAATCCTGTGCGGCGATGACGAGACTATCATACGACTCGGAACGCCCCGTGGGACCTGTTCGAAGTATGAGGGCGAACATGGCTCGACCACCGCCCGCGCTCGACCGCTTCACCCCATGCAGCGCTTGCCAGCACATCCAGATCATCAATCTCGTAGAGCGCCGAATAAACCGGGCTTGCCGCCGGCATGGCTTTTTCCTCGCCGCCGATCGCAAACTTGAAAGGCTCGCCCTTCAGCCGCGTGACCGACCGCACTCCGGGCACTTCAAGCAGATAGGGAATGTGCTCGGTGTCGTAGACTTCGTTGAACAGAGCTTCATGCTCCGGTTCCACATCCATGGACACGACGAACAGATAACGGCTCTCGACAGACATCGGCGATTTCCCTTCCAGCCACGAGAATCATAGCGACGCTGAGCACTCTACAGCACCGGCACGGAAAATCGAGACTGTTGGTTTCGCCTCAGGGTCGTCAGCGCAATGACCCGCAGAACCGTTGTATCCGCGTGCAGGCTTCTTCCAGCGCCTCGGTCGACGTTGCGTAGGAGATTCGGAAGAACGGCGACAGGCCGAAGGCCGCCCCCTGAACCACGGCCACGCCCTCTTCTTCCAACAGTGCTGTGACGAAATCCTCGTCCGTCTCGAGCACTTTGCCGGTGGGTGTGGTTTTACCAAGACACCCTTCGCAGCTGGGATAGACGTAGAACGCGCCTTCGGGACTGGGACACTGGATACCCTTTGCCTGGTTGAGCATGGAAACCACCAGGTCGCGGCGGCCCTTGAAGACTTCGGCGCGCTCGGGAATGAAATCCTGCGTTCCGTTGAGCGCTTCGACCGCCGCCCACTGACTGACGCTGGTGGGGTTCGAGGTCGACTGCGACTGGACTTTGCGCATGGCGTTGATCAGTTCGACAGGCCCCGCGCAATACCCGATCCGCCAGCCGGTCATGGCATAGGCCTTGGACACGCCGTTCATAGTCAATGTACGGTCGTACAGCCCCGGCTCGACCTGGGCGGGGGTTGCGAACTTGAAACCGTCATAGGTCAGATGCTCGTACATATCGTCCGTCAGCACCCACACATGGTCATGGCGCATAAGAACATCGGTCAGTGCCTTGAGTTCGTCATGGCTATAGGCAGCCCCGGTCGGGTTCGACGGCGAATTGAAAACAAACCACTTGGTCTTTGGCGTGATCGCCGCTTCCAGCGCCTCCGCCGTCAGTTTAAAGTCGTTTTCGAACGTCGCGTGGACGATTACCGGCGTACCGCCTGCCAGCAAAACGATATCGGGATAGGACACCCAGAACGGCGCCGGCACGATCACCTCGTCGCCCGGATTGAGCGTCGCCACCATGGCATTGTACAAAATGGGTTTGCCACCGGGCGCAACAAACGCTTGTGACGGTTCGTAGTCGAGACCATTCTCACGCTTGAATTTCGCGCAGATCGCTTGTTTCAGTTCCGGAATGCCGTCAACGGCCGTGTACTTGGTTTCACCGCGGTTGATCGCCTCTATGGCTGCCTGCTTGATGTTATCCGGCGTATCGAAATCGGGCTCACCAGCCCCCAATCCGATAACATCGCGCCCTGCCGCTTTCAGTTCGCGGGCCTTGGTCGAGACCGCTATCGTGGCGGACGGTTGGACGCGGGAAAGCGAGTCGGCAATGAAACCCATTGGAACCCCCAGGATTTTTCAAAGAATTCAGGTTGACGAAGACCCGCTACATGGTAGGCAAACCCGCAACGGCACGCGGCGCGGAAGCTACGCCCGGTTGGCCTTGAGTGCAAGACTGAATTCTCGGAAAAGCCCGCAGGTCATGAGAAAAACACGTTAGAAAAACAATGGAGACGAGTTCCGATGAACCTTCATCACCTGTTGCAGAACCGGCTTGACGATAGAGGCCCGGTTCGTGTCGCGCTGATCGGCGCTGGAAAATTCGGCTCCATGTTTCTGGCGCAGGTCCCTTCGACCCGCGGGCTGGAAGTATCTGTCATTGCAGATCTGGACGTCGACTGCGCCAGACAGGCCTGCCGCACGGTTGGCTGGAGCGAGGAACTGATCGCGGAAGCCACGTTCACGGATGACGGAACGGCAGCGATCGCCAGCGACGGCATTGAAGTCGTGATTGACGCAACCGGCAACCCCGCCGCCGGCGTACGCCACGCCAACGCCGCCATCCGCCAGGGCCGGCACATGGTGATGGTCAATGTGGAGGCAGATGTGCTCGCAGGCCCCCTGCTCGCCCAGCGGGCAAGGCAAGCCGGCGTCGTCTATTCGATGGCCTATGGCGACCAGCCCGCCCTGACAGCCGAAATCGTCGACTGGGCGCGCGCCTGTGGCTTCGATGTCGTTGCCGCTGGCAAGGGCACCAAGTATCTGCCGGCCTTTCACGCCTCGACACCGGACACCGTCTGGGAATATTACGGCATTCCGAAGGAAAAGGCCGAAGCCGACCGCATGAACGCCCAGATGTTCAACTCCTTTATCGACGGCACCAAGTCGGCCATCGAAATGACCGCCATCG
>JAJFHC010000232.1 GCA_021775835.1 Hyphomicrobiales bacterium
ACCGGCCCCAACATCGCCTCGCCGATCAACTCGGCCATGACACCCAGACCATATCCCTTGGCGCCGCCGGACGGCAGAATCGCGCCACCGTCAAAATAGTCTTCCGGACGGCGCGTGGGGTTTCCATCAGCGTCAATCAGCGCCCCTTCGGGCAACAGGCCGCCGCCGCTCTGGGCTGCATAGATCCACCCGCCGGCAATCTTGGAAGTGGCAAAGTCAAGAACAACCGGCCCGCGCGCACCGCCTGGGATACCGAACGTGTATGGGTTGGTCGGCAGGAGCGCCTTGCACCCGCCATAAGGTGTCACCATGCGCCAGTCCTTGCGCCCTCCACCGCCGATACAGATGTTCAGGCAACCTTGGTCAGCGCCTGCTTCAGCATAGGCACCCATGCGGCCCGTATGACCGCAATTGACCACTGCCGTGACCGACATGCCTTGTGCCCTGGCGACCTCACAGCCATGTTGCATGGCCAGGGTCATGGCTGGCATGCCGATCCCTTCATTGCCGTCGACGATCCAGGCACCACTGCCATTTTTCGCAAGTTGAGGCCGCCGGTCAGGTTTCATGTAGCCATCTTTGAACTGTTCGGTGTACTGCATCAGCCGCATGACGCCGTGGGACTCGACCCCGCAGAGGTTCGCTTCCACCAGATGTTCAGCGATCATGATCGCCACGTCGGCGTCGCATCCCGCCTTGCGAAAGACCTTCACCGCCAGGGCAGTCATATCGGCTACCGGTATGACCTGCCTTTCGTCCTCAATGCCTAACTTGTCGGTTGTCTTCGATTTCCCCGGCATGCCCCTGCTCCAGATTACGTTGCCACGACGAACCGGTCGGCATCAGGCATATGCGGCGGGAGGGCTCGGGTGAGAACGCGTGCAACGTCGATAACGTAATCGTCTCCTGGGACAGGCCATCGGTTTTTGGACCCAAGATAGGCAGAAATGCCAGGGTGCCGGATGACGTTTCTCTGAAGCTGGGCGAGGCTTGGAAAACTCTGGAGAATGTCAGCCTCGCGTTCGAGATACGCCGTCAGAGCTTCAGCCAGCATGACATCGGCAAAACTCAACCGCGTCCCGACTGCGTGTTCCCCACCGTTTTCAGCAAGAATACGTTCAAGGTGAACACCATATTTCGCAAGTGCCGCACAAAGCGCATCCAGTCCCGCCGCATGCGACTTCTGAAACGCGAAGGTTATGGCAGGCTCACTGAAATCGACCACGGCTCCGGCAATCATGTCGCACGTGGCCGCCTCCACGGGACCGTCGCCATAAAAATCGCCGTGGCGGGCAAGATACCGGATCATGGCGCCTGTCTGGGTAAGGTTCAGACCATCAATTTCAAGCAACGGCAATTGCCCGAACATCAGCTTGCCTGAGGATTTCAGGACCGCGAAATCCTGCGACGACGCGATGGCACGGGTTTCAAACTCGATCTGGCAGGCAGCCAGCATCCATCGTGTGGTCTCAGCGCGGCCCCGGCCGGCGAAGTAATGCAGCCGCGCACCGCCTGCTGCCCGCGTATCCTGGATTTCCATGAAACCGCCGCCTTCTTTCCCCACGGGGAACAGATTCAGATATTAATCAGAGAATGTCGACAGAGCAGCCGTTGAAAACGAGCACCTCATATCCGATTGAGACGTGTTCTGGCAAGTTCAGCGGCTTTGAGAAGCTGCTTTTCGCTCTGCCAGCCAATAAGGACGTAATCCAGCTTGCCGTCCGACCAGCGCACGACGCCCATGTCCAGCCGTTTCGAGTAGGCCGGTGTCCTCTTTTTACCGTTCATGGCGATAATGCACAACGCCACGGGACGCCCCTGCCCATCGGGAAGATAGGCCAATTGCACAAGGGGCCGTTTGTCAAACGCCAAAATCTGTCCGCGCCGAAATTCAAGACCGGCTTCATCGAGATCCGGAATGGCAAGTCCGGTCCCAAGAGCCTTACCAAGACTCTTTTCCAGAGCGGCAACACCTTGTGCATCCGGTCGCGGCGATGGTTCGACGGTCGCTCGCGTATAGAGGTTCTGGTAGTCGACAACCGATGCAATCCAGCTGCCCATGCCAGGGCTCATGCCCGACTCGGACATACCCGACTCTGATCCCGTATCAGGTGTCTTCGAAGCCATATCCGACTTCTCCGATTTGCTCGCAGGCATGCCGGCGTCAGGCATCGCCGACGCAACCTCGGTTTCCACTGGCGCTTGCCACCGATCGACAGCAATCCCGGCGCCTGCACCACCGGCAAACAGCACAACAGCCGCTGCAATTTGCCACCATCGCCCGGTTGCATTGTTAGTTGAACCTGAAGGTACAACTCGCTGTACGGACTCGGTTTTCACCACCCCGAAGTTACGGACAAACTCCGCCTGATCGACAACCGCATCTTCATCAAGATCATGGGTCGAACTATCCGAAAGCGCCTCGGCGCTCAAACGCATGAGCTTCAGCCGGGTCTGTGCTTCCTGATCGTCGGCGACCCGGTCCAGAAACGCGGCAGAATCCTGGGCGTCCAGAGTGCCATCGGCGAATGCCAACAGGTCTTCATCGCTCAGGTTTTGGTTACTCTGCTTCATTAATGCCGTCTCTACCGTCCGGTGTTACGCAAGGGTGTGACATTCGACGTCTTTTCGAGTTCCTTACCCAAAGCCTGCCTTGCGCGCGCGATTCTGGACATCACCGTACCCACAGGTACGTCCAGAATTTCCGCAGCTTGCGCATACGACAAACCCTCGACATTGACCAACATCAATGCAGACGACTGATGTTCAGGCAACGTCTCTACCAATGACAACACCTTGGAGAGGAAAATCTTCCCCATTACGTCGCGTTCGCCATCAACAAAAGTTACTGGATCAGGCAATCTGTCTTCAATCCCGCGGCGTGTTACTTCCCGGCGAATATCATTCTTCCAAATGGAATGGACGATCGTAAACATCCAGCTGTCCATGCGCGTGCCACGCTCAAACTGGTGATGCCGCGCCAGTGCACGCTCACATGCCGATTGCAGAAGGTCGTCGGCCCGGTCGCCATTGCGGCAAAGCATCAACGCAAAACGGCGAAGTCGGGGAAGCAGATCAATCAAGTCTGCCCGGAATGTCTGATCAGGACCGTCCATAGCCTCTGTCCTGCACGTTAAATGTTCGGGTGGCAAGCGGTGTCAGCACCGTCTTGGTCACATTTGATCAAACCGGTGTGAGCAAACTATGACCGCTCGGGTGTCGAATTTGGCGCAGAAATGGAATAATTTCACGGGCGACTTGTTATCTACAAGTACAACAAATGAACACAGAGAGGACACAAACCATGCGCTTTTCGAAGATTGCATTGGCTTCACTTGTCGCAGCCACAGTCAGCCTGACGGGTGCGGCAAGCGCACAATCCCCTTCAATGGAAGGCACGAAGGTCTATTTCGTCAACATCAAAGACGGCGACACGGTCAAAAGCCCGTTCAAGGTGGTCTTCGGCCTCAGCGGCATGGGGGTCGCACCGGCTGGCATCGACAAGAAGGGCACCGGCCACCATCATCTGATCATCGACGAAAAAATCGAAGGCGAAGAACTCGAAGAAAACATCCCCAAGGATGAGCAGCACCGGCACTTTGGCGGCGGACAGACCGAGGCGATGGTCGAGTTGCCTGCTGGCAAGCACACCTTGCAACTGGTCCTGGGCGACAAGGACCACATTCCTCACGTGGCCCCGGTCAAGTCCGACGTCATCACGGTGACCGTTGAATAGCATGTTTATGAATCGCGCCAGCGGAAAAGAGGCAACAATTCGTTCCGCTGGCGTTCCCCGCCCGGGCAGCGTACCGCAGAGTTCGTGCGGATTGGACCGGGCGGACATTGCTGTTACATTTTCTGTTACAGGGTCACGGTTGGCGAAGGCCCGTTGGGGGAGACATTGACATGCTGTTCATGGTGATCGAGCACTTTCGCGATCAGGATGCGGCAGCGGTCTACGACAGGGTCGGGCAACAGGGTCGCATGATGCCTGACGGCCTGGTTTTCAAGGACAGTTGGGTTACGGCCGATCTTGGCCGATGTTTTCAGATTGTCGAATGTGACGACACCACCCTGTTTCAGCAATGGGTCGCGCAATGGACCGATCTCGTGGAATTCGAGATTGTGCCGATCGCAAAAGGCACCACAACAGCAAACGCGATTGCAGCCGCCTCCCCCATGGACTAAAACAAGCGTCGGGCTAGGTATTCTTGCCGGGCAAGCCTTGGAAACTCCAAATTCGGGAATAGCGCCGTGGTACCGTTTTTCGTTCAGATCAAATGTGAATTGGGCCAGGCCTACAGCGTGGCGGACCAGATTGCGGATGCCGAGATCGCCTCCGAGATTTACTCCACCGCCGGCGATTTTGACTTGCTGGTGAAATTCTATGTGGAAAAGGACACCGATATCGGCCATTTCGTGAACGAACGCGTACATCCTTTCAAGGGCATACGCGATACCTATACCATCATCACTCACCGGGTGTTCTGACATGGCGTTCTCATGGCCCGACCATGCTTCCAGCGTTCATTTGGGCGTGTTGATGTTGAATACCAATTTCCCCCGTCTCAACGGCGACATAGGCAACCCGGCCACCTTCCCGTTCAGGGTTGACCACAAAGTCATTGAATCTGCCACGCCGGACTCTATCGTCAGAAGCGACGGACCGGCACCATTCGTAAGAGCCGATTTTATCGACGGCGCCTCCAGTCTGGTCGAGAATGGCGCAACCGTGATCACCACGAGCTGTGGATTCCTGTGTGTCTGCCAGGACGAGTTCGCAGACGCGTTGCCGGTACCGGTGGTCACCTCGTCGCTGACGATGCTGCCCAGCCTCGCCCATGAACATGGCCGCGACCGGCCTATCGGAATCCTGACGTTTGATGGTCCGACCCTGTCGAAGATGAAATTGCCTGACGGCACAGGACCTGTCGTTATCCAGGGCCTCGAAGACGGTGACGAACTTTTCCCCGTGATTAGCCGGGACGGTTTGGAACTGGATCCGGCAATGGCCGAACGCGACGCAATAAAGGCCGCCCGTGCCCTCAAGGCGCGCGCACCGGACATGGTTGCTGTCGTTATTGAGTGTACGAACCTGCCGCCATACCGATCAGTCATCGAGAAAGAAGTCGGTGTTCCGGTCTATGATTTTCGCGACGCCATAGCCAAGGCCATGCCCTCGTCATCACCGATATCGTGATAGCGTCCTAGAAAGCAGTCGATGGCTGGATTCCTGCAATTGCTTGGACGCCATAGCGCAATTCTGCTGGCGATCAGCCTAGCCTTTGGTTTGCTGATGCCCGGTATTGCCGGCCTGTTCCGTCCACTTTTGACACCCTCCGTCTTTGTCATGCTCGCCTTTGCCATGACCCGGGTCGATCTGTCCGCGACCAAATCCCATATCCGGAAACCCGGAATGCTCCTGGCAACCCTGTTCTGGATCAACATCGTGCTTCCGGTCTGTTTTGGACTGGCGGTCTGGATAATCGGTGAGGAAAAACTTGGCCTCGGCTTAGCCCTTGCCATTGTGCTGATCGGTGCGGCACCGCCGATCATTTCCTCCCCGGCGATGAGTTACCTGCTCGCTCTCAACGGTGCACTAAGCCTGACATTTCTTTTGCTTTCCACCGCGCTCACGCCACTGATCACACCAGCCATGACCGGCCTCTTTATCGAAGGCGAAATGCCCCTGTCACCACTCGATCTGGCGGAACGGCTGGCCTATCTCATCGGTGGTTCATTTGTCGTTGCCTTCATCCTGCGCCGCTTCATGGGACTAGAACGCATTCAGAAATCGCAAGGCGTGTTCGACGGCCTGAATGTTTTCCTCATGATCATCTTCGCGATCGCCTTGATGGACGGCATCGGCGCAAAATTTCTGGAGGATCCGCTAAAACTTCTGGGTTTCATCGTGCTGGCTTTCGCCTTTGCATTCGGCATGTTCGCCCTCACGACGGCCGTGTTCTGGCGCCATGACCGCACGTTTGCCACGACCATCGGGTACTCAGCAAGTTTCAGAAACATCGCACTGGCGGTCGGTGCTCTCGGGATTGCCGTTCCAGACGACACATGGACCATGTTCGCCATGATCCAGTTTCCGATCTATATCTGCCCGCTCCTGCTCAAGCCTATCTGCAGACATCTGCTGGCAGATCGTTCCTAGAGCATATCCGGGTCAGACGGTTCAGGCTTTGACAGTGCGCTGTCGCCCTGTTCGTCCACGATCTGCTTGCCCTTCCGGACCGTCCATTCGATGGCATCGTCGCGGGAGGAAAAGGTGTCGGCCCTGATAAAGCGATGCTCGCCGGCGCTCTCAGCCCCGTCCTTGGAAATGACACCGGCCAGACGCCACTGCGAGCCTTCCTTGATCGGCGCTGCGTGAATTAGAAAGCCATCATGAATGACAGGCTCTTCCATAACCGGCTCGCCGGAATCTTCCGACGCACTATTGCCACCGGTCAGGCCGCGCATAAGATTTGAAAACAGTCCCATGACCAAAACCTACCATGAAAGCAAACGTGGGACACCTGAAAATCGAGACTCAGACCCGCTCGATGAGCATGGCAATTCCCTGACCAACACCGATGCACATGGTGCAAAGCCCGTAGCGCGCGTTGGTTTCTTCCAGTTCATGAGCTGCCGTCAGAACCAGGCGTGCACCGCTCATGCCCAGGGGATGACCAAGGGCGATCGCACCGCCGTTCCGGTTGACGCGTTCATCGTCGTCGGTAACGCCGAGCCCTCTCAAGACGGCAAGGCCCTGGCTGGCGAATGCTTCGTTAAGCTCGATGACCTCGACATCGTCGAGGCTGATGCCGGTCCTGTCCAGCAAACGCCGCACCGCCGGGACCGGGCCATAGCCCATGATCCGGGGCTCGAGACCCGCCACTGCGGCTCCTACGATTCTGGCGCGCGGTGTCAGACCATGGCGCACGGCGTCCTGCTCACCGGCAATAATCACGGCACACGCCCCGTCGTTGACGCCCGACGCATTGCCGGCCGTTACCGTGCCGCCTTCCTTGAACGGTGTCGGGAGGCTCGAGAGCTTCTCCAGCGTTGTTTGCCGGGGGTGTTCATCCGTGTCGACGATAATGGGATCGCCCTTGCGCTGGGGAATCGTTACAGCGACAATTTCCTTCGCCAGACGACCATTGGCCTGGGCGGCAGCGGCCTTGTTCTGGGAACCGATGGCAAACCGGTCCTGATCCTCGCGGCCAATCTGAAACTCTTCGGCAACATTTTCAGCCGTCTCCGGCATGGAATCGATTCCGTATTGCTTCTTCATGGCCGGGTTCACGAACCGCCACCCGATGGTCGTATCGAAAACGTCCGCTGACCGGGAAAAAGCGGTTGTGGCCTTGCCCATGACGAACGGCGCACGTGACATGCTCTCGACCCCACCGGCCAGAGCCAGCCCCATTTCGTCCGATTTTATCGCACGCGCTGCATAGGAGATGGCGTCCATTCCCGAGCCACACAGCCGGTTGATCGTGGAGCCTGGAACCGATGTCGGCAGACCGGCAAGCAAACCGGCCATGCGGGCGACGTTTCGATTATCCTCACCGGCCTGGTTGGCACAGCCATAGATAACATCTTCGACCGCGTCCCAATCGACGTCTGCATTCCGCTCCATCAGAGCCTTGATCGGTTTCGCCGCCAGATCATCGGTGCGTACCGAGGACAAGGCGCCACCATATCGGCCAATCGGTGTGCGCACGCCGTCGCAGATAAAGGCTTCGCTCATGTCATCTCCCGCACTTGGTTTTCACAGCACGCGTCGGTGCTATCCGTCAAAATCGATTACCAGCTTGTCGCTCAGAGGCCTGGACTGGCACGTCAGGATGTACCCGGCCTCGACTTCGTCTTTCTCGAGGCCGTAATTAACGTCCATTGCCACCTCACCTTCAAGCAGTTTCGCCTTGCAGGTGCAGCACACACCACCCTTGCAGGCAAACGGCAGGTCGACATTGTTGGCAAGAGCGGTATCGAGCACCGGCTCACCGTTGAAGGGAAGCTTGAATTCGGTCTTGTCGCCATGAAGGAAAACCGTGACATCCGCAACGCGGCCGTCGTCCGGTGTCATGACCCGTGCGGCCTTCGGGCCAGCCTGTGGCGGCGGCGCGTTACCGAACAGTTCAAGTTTTACCCGATCGTCGCTGATACCTAAGCCGCGCAGCGCCAGCCGTGCGCCCTTGATCATCGGCCCCGGTCCGCACAGCATGAAATAGTCCACACTGTCCTTGTCGATCAGTTTCTCGACCAGTGAAGTGACCTTATCCTCGCTCATCAGTCCACCGAACAACGGCACCTCTGGTGTCTCGTCGCTCAGCACATGAAACAGTCTGAGACGTCCCAGGTAGCGGTCCTTGAGGTCCTCGAGGTCCTCCTTGAAGATGATCGAGCTGACTGTGCGGTTACCGTAGAAAAGCGTAAAGCGGCTCTTAGGTTCGCGCTTGAGCACCGACTTGATGATCGCCATGAAAGGCGTTATGCCGCTGCCCCCCGAGAAACCCACGTAATGGCGCTCATTCTCAGAATCCAAATCGACACAGAACCGGCCGGTGGGCGGCATGACATCGATCACATCGCCCGCGCGGATATTTTCATTGGCGAAATGCGAGAACCGTCCATCGGGAATCTTCTTCACGGCCACCCGGACTTCACCGTCGTCGAGGCCTGAGCAGATCGAATACGGCCGCCGCAGCTCCTCGTCGCCGACGAGCGCTTTCAGGGTCAGATACTGCCCGGGTATATAGGCGTAGGTTTCGCGCAGGTCTTCGGGCACGGCAAACGCAATCGATGTCGCCTCATCGGTTTCCCGACGTACATCGGACACCTGCAGTGCATGAAAATCGCTCATGGTTCAATATCCCGGCAACTGGATTGAGATCAGATACATTTGAAGTAGTCGAACGGCTCCAGGCAATCCCGGCACTTGTAGTGAGCCTTGCAGGCGGTCGACCCGAATTCGCTCACCATCCTGGTGTTCCGCGAAGCGCATCTGGGACAGACAACCGGTGCCCGCTCCGGAAACAGAGCCCTCTTGTCAATAGTGTCTGCCTGGGGTGGCGCAATGCCGTAGCTGCGTAACTTTTCCCGGGCCTGCGGACCGATCCAGTCGGTCGTCCAGGGTGGCGAAAGCGCTGTCGTGATCGTGGCGGACGCATAGCCCGCTTCATCCAGGGCAACCCGGACTTCGTTTTCGATCATCTGTGTTGCCGGACATCCTGAGTAAGTCGGCGTGATCGTCACATCGAGATGCCCGTCGCGCAATGCCACATCACGGACGATACCCAGATCGACCACGCTGACGACCGGGATTTCCGGATCCATCACGTGCGCCAGCGTCTTCCAGACGTCTTCAATCCGCGTATCCGTACTCGCCTCGTCGATCGTTACCATTTTGCACCTGGATAGGCTCTTTGCATGAATTGCATGTCAGCCAGCATGTATCCCAGATGTTCCGAATGGCGTCCTTCCCGCCCACCGGCCTGCATCCAGCCATCGGCGGGGCGCGTAAGGGTTGCACGTTCCAGGATACCGTCAACCGTCTTGTCCCAGGCGGTCTTGAGTTCCGACGGATCGGGTCCGATGCCGCTATCCTTTATGGCAGCATCTCCCGAAACGGAAGCAAACAGCTCACCTGTGTAGGGCCATAGATTATCGACGGCCTTTTGAGCCCGCTCATGGCTTTCATCCGTGCCGTCCCCAAGCCTGACCAGCCATTCACCGGTGTGCCTGAGGTGATAGGATAATTCCTTCACGGCCTTTGCACCGATTGCGGCGAGGCGGGCATCCGTGGAAATTGCAAGACGATCATACTGTTCGACGGCAAACGCGGTGTAGAGAACATGGCGAACGATGGTATCGGCAAAATCGCCATTGGGTTGCTCGACAAGCAGTACGTTGCGGAAATCGGAGACGTCACGCAGGAAGGCAAGTGCATCCTCGTCGCGGTCTTTGCCTTCAACCTCTGCGGCATATGAATACAGCATGCTCGCCTGTCCGAAGAGATCCAGGGAATGGTTGGACAGCGCGATATCGATCTCGAGATTCGGCGCCTTGCTCGACCATTCCGCCAGGCGCTGCCCAAGGATCAGGGCGTTGTCGCCAAGCTCCAGGCAATAGGCGAACAGGCAATCGGTTGAAGCATCACCGGTGGGGGTATCGACTTTCACTGCAGTCGCGCTCATGATCGGCTCCTACATATGCTCGATTTCATCGGGGATGTCATAGAACGTCGGATGACGGTAGACCTTGTCATCGGACGGTTCGAACAGCGCTTCCTTCTCATCGGGCGACGACGCCGTGATTTCCGATGATGGCACGACCCAGATGCTGACGCCTTCGTTGCGACGGGTGTAGACGTCGCGGGCGTTGTCGACGGCCATCGCAGCATCTGCTGCATGAAGGCTTCCCACATGCCTGTGGGACAACCCTTGCTTGCTGCGCACAAAGACCTCGAAAAGAGGCCACTCTTTTTCAACCGACATCAGTGTATCTCCGAATTTCAGGCCGCGGCCCGGCTGTCCGCCTTGACTTGTTTTTCGGCAAAGGCCAGGGCGGCTTCCCGCACCCATGCACCGTCGTCATGGGCCTTGCGGTAGTTTTCCATGCGCTGGCGGTTGCAGGGGCCCTGCCCGCCGATCACACGTTTGAATTCCACCCAGTCGATATCCCCGAAATCATAATGCCCACGGGCTTCGTTCCACGTGAGATCCGGGTCGGGCACGGTAAGTCCAAGAAATTCCATTTGCGGAATGGTCTGGTCGACGAACTTCTGGCGCAGGTCGTCATTGGAGTGGCGCTTGATCCGCCATGCCATCGACTGGGCCGAATGCGGCGAGGCGTCATCGTTGGGGCCGAACATCATCAGCACCGGCCACCACCAGCGGTTGACCGACTCCTGAACCATTGCCTGTTGCTCCGGCGACCCTTTGGCCAGAGCCATGCTCAGCTCAAAACCCTGGCGCTGATGAAAACTCTCTTCCTTGCAGATCCTCACCATGGCCCTGGCGTAGGGACCATAGGAACACCGGGCCAGGGGCACCTGGTTGATGATTGCCGCACTGTCCACCAGCCAGCCAATGATACCGATATCGGCCCAGGACGGCGTCGGGTAATTGAATATGCTGGAATATTTCGCCTTGCCGGCGCGCAGATCGGCTTCCGTCTGGTCGCGTGTTACCCCAAGCGTCTCGGCTGCGGAGTACAGATAAAGCCCGTGGCCTGCCTCATCCTGGACTTTGGCGATCAGGATCATTTTCCGGCGCAGGGACGGCGCTCTGGTTATCCAGTTGCCTTCCGGCTGCATCCCGATGATCTCGGAGTGGGCATGCTGGGAAATCTGACGCACCAGAGAGCGCCGATAGGGCTCCGGCATCCAGTCCTTCGGCTCAACCTTCTGTTCCGACTGCACATATGCCTCGAAGGCACGCTCGCGTCCATCCAGATCGACTGTGTCTGCAGACATTTAAAACTCCCGACAGCTTTGCGATTCAGTGAACCGCCTCCCGAGCTCAATATGACACATAAATTTTGCTTTTCAACGATCTTTTGTATCAAGATACTGTGTTACATCGCATTCTGAAGATATCCTGTTTCCGGTCAAAGGCTTACATGATACTATCTGTTGCTATCAACGCGCAGTTTATGTATCACGTTTGAATTGGCTCTTGCGGGCTATGAGAAATACGGACGCGTTTGGGGAGAGTTTTCAATGGCGCAACACGACGATGCTCAGGCATTGGCGGAGCGGGCTACCGCCGCGATGTTTGACGATGATCGCGCATCACGTTCCCTGGGCATGAAGCTTGTAGCCGTTGCCCCGGGTGAGGCAACCATGACCATGACTGTACGTGAGGACATGTTGAACGGGCACGGCATCTGCCATGGCGGGTTCATGTTTCTACTGGCCGACTCGACATTTGCTTTCGCCTGCAACAGCCACAACCGCAGCACTGTAGCCGCCCACGCCGACATCTCGTTCGTCAAGGCGGTCGCCCTGAACGACGTGCTGACCGCTCGCGGCCGTGAGACATTTCGTGAAGGGCGCAATGGAATCTATGACATCGTGGTAACGGATCAGGACGGCGCGACCGTTGCACATTTCAGGGGCAAATCGCGGACCATCTCCGGCACTGTTGTACCCGAAACAACCCATTCCCAGGAGGATTGACCATTGGCACTGAAACCAGCGTCGGATTATGCCGCTCCGAGGGAATCCCTCGACCCCATCGAAATCGCCAGCATCGACGAGATCAGGGCATTGCAATTGCAGCGGCTGAAGAAAACCCTCGCCCATACCTATGACAACGTCGAACACTACCGTGAAAAGTTCGACCGCCACGGTGTCCACCCCGACGATGTGAA
>JAJFHC010000233.1 GCA_021775835.1 Hyphomicrobiales bacterium
CGTGCCGGTAGTCCTCAATCGACTTTGCGGCGGTGAACTCGGTGTTGGCGTGACTGGTAATCCGACGCGGGTCGAGCTGCCATGTATCCCATTCCGTTTCGCCGTGGACGATCATCTGGGCCAGCATCTTGCCGTAGCCACCACCTTCGCCGATACCGACACGCAGCCCGTTCATCGACCAGCAGTTGCGCAGGCCAGGCTGTTTCCCAACCAGTGGTCCGGCATCCGCGGCATAGGAAATCGGACCGTTAATCACGGAATTTATGCCGACTTCCTTCAGGCACGGCAGGCGGTCGAAAATCGGATCCATCTTGGGCAACAGGCGATCAAGATCGTCAGGGCAAAGAGCATTGACGAAATCCGGATCGATCCCATCCATGCCAAAGGTCTTGCAATCATGTTCGTAAATGCCGACCAGCAGACCCTTCTTCTCCTGGCGCATGTAGAAGGTGTCCCGGGGACAACGGACCATGGGCACGCGGATCTCGCGTTGTTCAAGTTCGGCGATGGGTTCTGTAATGAAGTACATATGCTCCATGGCGATCACCGGATAAGTGACATCCATCAGGGCACCCACTTCGTTGGCGCGGTAGCCTGCTGCAATGACGATGTGTTGTGCGGTAATTTCGCCGGCGTCGGTCTGCACTACCCATTCACCGCCCGGCTTCTGGGCCAAACCAGTCACAGGTGTGTTGCGATGGATTGCGGCCCCGGCGAGACGTGCGCGGCGGGCGAGTGCCTGACAGAGTTGTGCGGGGTCGATATCACCGTCCCGTTCGTCCCATAGAGCCGCCAGAACGCCATCGGTATTGAGCAATGGATTGCGGCGCCTGATCTCGGACGGGTCCAGCAATTCGAAGTCCAGGCCAAGGCCCCGGGCCACCGAGATGATGTGATTGCAAGCGTCCACATGATCCTGATTGGTCAGGAGCCGCATGCCGCCGGTGCCATAATGGTAGTTGATCGGGTACCCGGGATCGTCAGCGAGTTCCCGGTAGAGACTGATGGTATAGTCGCGCAGCAGCAACAACAACTGATTGAATGCCAGGCCTGGACATTGCGCCGCCGAATGCCATGTGGTGCCTGACGTCAGTTCGTCGCGTTCAAGCAGAACCACATCGGTCCAGCCCTCCAGCGTCAGGTGATAAAGCGCCGACAGCCCGCCGATTCCCCCACCAACGACCACGACCCGTGCCTGTGATTGCATCCAAGTTCTCTTCCGCTGCTCGAAACAACACCCGGCCGGAAGCTACCGATCCAGAACCGAACGGACCTCCACCAGGTTGGAACGGGCACGAAGAATATAGAAACCGATGGTCGTCAGGTGGGTCGGCATCATCCAGCCGTCTTCGCGGCCGTTGGAGACGATGAATGGGTCAAGGGCGATGGCGCTCTTGAGATGTTCATCCATGAGATCCCAGATGTCGTCGAGCTTGCGGGACTTGACCACGTCCGCAAAGTCGACCCGCAGGGCTTTCATGATCCCGTAATAGGCATAGAGCTGGCCTTTTGCGTACCAGAAAATGTCGTCGGCACGGGTATCGAACCAGCCAGAATTGTAATCCTCGGCTCTCTGCTTTATGACGGCTGAAGCGGAACCGATGTCCTTGGCCACGCGGTCGAGAAACTGAAGCAGGTTATCGCCGCGGGCATCGAACGTCGCCTTGCAGTTGGCAAGCCGGTCGTTGTACTTGTCCATGGACTCCTTGGCGCGCTTGAAATAGGACGGTGTCGACGTGGTCGGCCCGAATGGCTGGTTGTCGAAAGGGTTGAAATACCAGGTGTACTGGTTGAACTGAACGTTGCCCTTTGCCGCCTTCAGGTCCGGGTCGATCTGCGACGTTCCCCTGACGCGTCCGAGCGCATCGGCCAACTCAATCGCTGTACGGGTAACCGCCTGATGAACGCCGCGCTGGAACGCGGCCTTGTTGTCCATGAACCAGGTCTGGTCCCAGTCCATCAGAAAGAAGAAACCCGACTTGTAGATCGGATTGCTCGACATCCAATTGTTCTGGTTGACGTTCAGGTCGATCAATTCCGATGTCACCGACACCACGAAGGACCTGCCACACGTCTTGGTCGACTCCTCGCCGCCTTCCACGGAAACCTGGTCTCCGGCAGTTGCCTTGAGAGAACTCGTGAAGTCGAACTTGTCGGGGTAATTGACATCGTAGCCCCTGATCCAGGCTGCGTGCCACCCAAGCCAGGCGTAGCCGACGACAATCGGAATCAGGAAGCCCAGAAGCACGATGCGCAATATCCATCCCGAGCGCCGGTAGACAGCAACGACGGCCCTGAACGGTGACGTCACGAGCAGCCACAAACTTCTGAACAGCCCCATGATTGACTGACCGAACTGTCCGAACCATTCAAAAACTGGATCAAGCACTGGTTTTGCTCCTGCAGGATATGATTTGCCGGACCTGTTCGGTCCGGCCCAAACAAACTTTATTCAAACATCCGACGCCAGAAACTCTCCTTGTCGGGAAAGAACGTGGAGGTGATGGTGTGGACTATGTAGTCACGGTAGGCATCGGGATAGTCAGGATAGTCCTTGTAGAACCGCTCCTTGTTCACGATGAACCGTGTAACGAAATCAAAGGGTATGTATTCCGATATCAGCCGGTTGACGAGCGCTGAATCAGGGTGGCCCGGTTTTGCCCGGACCGCCAGGAACCTGTGGTCAGCCGGAACATCATCGAAGTCATAGTGACCGCCATTGGCGGCTATCTTGCGGACCCGGCTGAGAAAGTTGAAGGCGCCATCGTGAGAAATGTCGTCGAGATGGTCGCGAACCCAGTTGCTGATCCACATGTTGTCGAGCTTTATCAGATCCCGATCGGGCTCCAGATGGGTCACGGCATGACGGACGTAGTAGTCCATGCGGTGCTCCAGCACGCGCGATGCGGTCAGCCAGTCGGGATTGAACGGTTCAAGCCTGCCGGTCTGCCAGAGGTAGCGATAGACGTCATCGGTGTCGGAAAACGATAGACAGCGATCAGGCACCCGCGCGATGTCCGGCAGATGGTCGCCGCCGATGACGACGGTTTCACCATTGTCTTCGTGCAAGACGTAAATGCCGTCGAAATGCCGCGTCCAGAAAGACCGTTGTTCGAATTGCCGGTGACGGGGCACCAGTTTGTTATGCCTGACATCGCCGCAGACTTTCCCAAGCTCGAGTATTTCCTCAAGCAAGTCGTCATCCATCCAGGCGTCTTCTTCCCTGTGGAAGCGTTCGATCAGGTCCTGAAGCTGGCCTGCCTTGTCCAGCAGGGCGTTGACGGTTGATAGCTTGAACTCAACCTGTTTTATGGACAGGACATCGTCGAGATCATCGATCCGGTAGGTGGAGTTTTCGATTTCGCCGTAGACCGCGTCCTTCAATGTGAGCAACTGAAGCGCTTCGGCGTTGCGGCGAAAGAATGCTTTTACGATTTCCGTTGTCGAGGAAAAATTTATCGATACGACCGGCAACTCGCCCTGTGACGGCGACAGGATGATGAAACGCCGGTTGACGCCGTTGGGGTCGAGGTATTGCCGGTTGCCGAGATCTTCCGCCACCTCGGGAGAAAACCCGGTGGCATCGATCGAGAAACGCGTACAACCGGTCCTGGGCAGTCCGAGCCCTTCAAGGGCGTTGTTGTAACGCTCCACCTGGTGCGGCTGACTGATTTCCATCAACCCGCCAAACCTGAGCGCATTATCGATCAGGCGTTCCATAGACCCTTGCCTTTCAGGTCCGTAATCTCGCCGGCCGCGCGTTCCCGCACGCGCTGGTCTCGCACGATACGTTCCACGGCCGTCGCGTCGGACTTGTCGGTATAGCGGAATTCGGAATCGGCGTAGCGGTTGATCTCCTGGATGATCATATCGATGGTGATCGGCCCGCGCAGCTCAGACACCATGGCGAGTTTCGTATCATAAGGCTGATGCATGAACACATCCGGCGTCTCGAACCACTCGTCGGGCAGCTCAATATCCATCGCCCGCATCTTGACGGCGTCGGTAATGTTCTTGATGGCGCGGCCCGTGAAACGAGGCTCGGCTTCCTTGATGGCATGGAGATAGCGTCCGATTTCGGCAAGGGTGTCGGGTTTGCCCATTTCAGAGATCACGCGGTCGAATACCTTTGCCAGGCCTTCTTCGTGAGGACGGTTGTGCTCTTCGTAAACCGTGGCAATAGCGTCCTCGATTTTCTGGGCCGCGTAGAGATCGTGATCGCCGAGGGGGACGTCATGGTTCTTGCCGGCAAGCAGGGTAAAGATGTCGATGTAATCGTCCGCGGTTTGAGGACCATTGACGACCCAGCGGGCGCCGGCGCGCTGTCGCAGGGCGTCATCGACATTTTCGGGATAGTTGGAGAACATGCCGAACGAGCAGTTGCCGCGCACCACGGTGTTGGCACCGGAGAATCCCTCCATCAGAACGGCGGTAATTTCCTGCTGCCCCGCGGAAGAACGGTCATCGCTGCGTTTTGCCGCCACCTGATCGATATCGTCAACAGTGCCGAAACCGATAACACGGGTGTCCAGGACATTGGTGATGAACTGCTTGCAATTCTGACCGGACTTGCCCTGGTAGGAACTGATCTGGTCGACACCGAAATTCTCATAATGGAAAGCGTAACCGGCGACATCGCAGTAATCCTTGATGATGCCGGCGATCATTTGGATCAGTGTGGTTTTGCCAGTGCCGGGGAAACCATCGCCAATGAAGGTGAACAGAAAACCACCCAGTTCGACGAACGGGTTCAATTGCCGGTCGAAATCATAGGCCATCAGCATCTTGGCCAGTTTCATCGACTGGTATTTCGCTATGTGGTTGCCGATCACCTCGTTGGGTTTCTTGAAGGTCATCACCAGCGGCTTGCGCCGGGATCGGTCCTCGATGTCAAATCCGTTGAGCGTGAAGTCGTCGCCGTCGAGTCTGATATGGGTTTCTTCAAATGTCGACAGATGTTCGAAACGCGCCCGCCGTGACATCAGCCCCTCGAGGGTCGCGCGTGCAAAAGCCTTGGCGCGGGCGAGCATCTGTTCGTCATCGGGCGAGCCTTCGATGGCCTGGACCAGGCCGTACAGAAACGCCTTGTAGGCCTCCGGTGCCGTATCGAAATCGAATATGGGATCCGGTGTCTCGCCTACTGGCTGGGCATCGGCTTCAATATTCTGAAGCAGATAACTCGCGGCCGTGAAAAGCGACACGAAGGCGCCGGTTCCCAGCAGTTTGTGAAAGCGGGCTGCAGTGTCGCCCGACAACGGCGATGACTTGTTCTGCTGGTTGAGCGACTCAAGCTCGGTCTGGCGGGCAAAAACATCGCGCACGGCATAACCGACCGCGAGTGCCCGGCGCAGGCGGAAGATCAGACCATGCTGTGCGATCGACATCATCTGGTCGTCAGGCGAGACGGCAGAGACGGTCTGGACCACCCGAACGTCGGCTGAACGCTTGAGGCCGCCGGTGGACACCGTGCTCACGAAACGCCGGCGTGTACCGGCAATTTCCGTTGAAGACCGGCCATCCTCATCGGGAATTGTCACGCTGGTACGTTCCACCATGGACTGAGCCATGGACAGGTGTTTCGCAATGTCTTCTTCGCGCAACGTTGTCAGTCCGATGTCCATGTGGTCCTCATATATGTCTCAAGATATTGTCTTCAGTCACGATGTGACACTCGTACCCCTCAAAGATCGCCGCGGCCGGATCGTGCGCATAAGCCGCCTGGTACGCCTCATGGGGCACGAGGGCGTGGCGTTCCATGGCGCTGACACCATGCTGAACACAGTCGATGTTGTCAGTGTCGACGTAATAGATTTCCTCTGCCTGGGATCCCCCCCACAATCCCCACTTGGCGGGCTTCTCCTCCTTGGAGTGGATCTCCTGCATGGTCCAGTTCAACAGCCAGCTCTGACCAGGGTCACCGACACCTTCGAGGACCTTGCTGACGTTTTCATTGTGCGCCGTCAGGCCACCAGCACAAAACGGACCCATGACGATACGCCTGATCTGCTTGGGATGAAGGTACTCGAAGTCCTGATCCAATGCCGTGGCAATCGACGTGAGGTTCAGGCTGTAGCTCGAGTGCTTGGCGGCAAACTCGATGAAGGCCTCACTCACATCACTGTTGGGCAATCCTCTAATTGATGTCGGTTCCTGTCCGTCTTTCTTCGACTTCTTGCCACCGCGCTTTGGTGGCTTCTTTGCATCGTCGGATGAATCCTCAATCACAGCGATGTAGACCAAGGGCAGGTTGGACACCCCGTCATAGCTTGCCCATCGCACCACGTAGAATGGGCGCTTGTTGCGTTTGTTTAACGACCAGCGAACGGTTCTGGGTGTCGAACGCTGCAGAAAAAGGTGCCCCTTTGTCAGGGTCTCGAAATAGAGGCGCTGCGCCATGGCTTTTTGCTGCGCATCCGGGAACCGCTTTTGCTTCAACAGCGAGTCCAGCATGTCATGACGGATCTGTCCTGCTGGTTCCAGATCCGCCAGGATCTCGTCGGCACGGCCCACGTCTTCCTGAATTTCCAACATGTGCCGGAAGATCGGAAAGCCTGAGTCCTTGATGTCGATCTTGAAACTGTCGGCAAAATGACAGTGCATGTGCAGGGCGCGGAAACTGTTGCGCAACCGCTGCAGGTATTCCTGAACCACGCCATAAACGATGTCGTGGCGCTTACCCCACGGACCCGCATCGGGACGGTAGACCTGATCGAGCGCTGTGAACGCCCGGTCGGTGGCCAGGAAATAGCGATCGATCCCGTCGGGAAGCATCGTCATCGGCGGATGTCTCCCCACACGGCTCTATTGTGACACGTAGTTGGCCGTTTCGTGCTTGTCCAACACTTCCGAGAAACGCCGTGCAAAGGCGTCGTCAGCAAGTTTCTTGCGGCGCTGGATTTCCTCGGTGCTGACCATGTTCTTTTCATGAAGTTCGAGCAGATCCGCAATATGCGACTGAGCAGCGGCTCCAATCCCTGCCATGGTCTCCTCGGCGGCCGTATCGACCTTCGAGCCCAGCGTGTTGATCTGGTGGGCAACCTCCTGCTGCGCTGCAGTCTTCAAGGAGTCCTCGAGAGACTTGTAGAGAACGACACGTTGCTCGGTGTCGATCGACAGCTTGTTGATCAATGTGTTCTGGGCCGCAATCTGGTTGTTCAGACTGTCGACAAAGGTCTGGAACATGGAGGTGTAGCGCTCGAGTGTCTGCGAGGCTGCCAGCAGTTCCTGTTCCTTGGCCTGGGATTCGTTGTATTCCGTTGCCATGGCGGAGCGCTCACCCTCAAGCCTGGTCCGTTCGGTCTGATCGGTGGAGGCGGCAATCTGGTTTTCGATGTCGAGCAACAGCGGGTTTAGTTCCTCGATGCGATCCTGCTTCGCCTTGAGTTCCTCGGTGACAACCTGGCGGCGTTCGATAACGGTCTTCAAACTGACCTCCGACGTCGCATACCGCTCTTCAAGGATGGCCTTCTGGTCTTTCAGAATGCGAACGATCACGTTCGATTTTCCGAGCAGGTCCTGGAGGTTGCCGGCCAGGGATGTCGTGCGCACGCGATCATTGCGCATGGACTTCGCCTTGTTTTCGGAAAACCAGCCGACCAGGGTCTCGGACACACTGAATTCCTGCATGCTCTGGAATTCGGATCCGAAGGAATTGGTAACATCTTCCAGACCGATAATCAGGTCGGCAATGTTCGCTTCCATGGTCTTTTGCTGTTCCAGAACGTCTTCTATCCGCGCGTTCTCGATATCGAAATCGACCTCGCCAATCGTCTCGCCGTGTTGCGCAATCTTGTCCAGAAGAGTGTCGCTCGCACTTATTTTCGAGCGCATCTCCTCCATCATGCCCTTGGTTTTCTCAATTTCCTGGTCGAGTTTCTGGGTCTCTATCATGCATTCACCCCTTGAAATTGGTTTCTACGTCTGTAGTGACATATAGTGATTTGTCTGTGGTTCACAATTCTTGCATGCTGGGAAATCGGTATTTCGAAATTTCTTCGATCCGAATTATCGTTGTTCATCAATTACTTAGATTGCCGCCTTGTGTAAAGCGAAAAAATGGCCGGAATTCGCCATTTACGCGTTCTGGGCCTCTCTTTGTCTTAGCAAAATTTCCTGACCAAAACACTTCATAGCAGACTTATACACACCTCGTTTGCAATCAATAAACGAATGCGGCAACAGCCACTGCAACTCTTGGCAAGCGATTGCTGCCGGGGCATAGTGCCGATTATTCTGAACGGAGATTCAAAATAATGCCGCGCGACCCCCGTTACGACATCCTGTTCGAACCGCAAAAAATCGGCCCGGTGACCGCGCCCAATCGGTTCTACCAGGTGCCCCATTGCTCGGGCATGGGATATCTGCGGCCCAACACGCTGGCGTCCATGCGTGGCATGAAAGCCGAAGGGGGCTGGGGTGTGGTGTGTACCGAATATTGTTCGATCCATGAAACATCCGACGATACGCCCTTCCCCTACGCCACTTTGTGGGACGACGGAGACGTTCGAAACCTGTCTGCCCTGGCGGACGCCGTTCATGATCATGGCAGCCTGGCCGGTGTGGAGTTGTGGCACTCGGGCAGCTATGCCTCGAACCTGTTGACGAGACAGCCGACTCTGGGTGTGCGCTCGCTCAACAGTTCCACCGATCCGGTTCAATGCCAACCGATGGACAAGTCCGACATCAAGGCCTTGCGTCAGTGGCACAAGTCGGCCGCCCTGCGGGCCCGCGATGCCGGTTTCGATATCGTCTACGTCTATCCAGCCCACGGCTATCTCTTGTGGGAATTCCTGTCGCGGTCGCTGAACAACCGCACGGATGAATATGGCGGCAGCCTGGAAAACCGGGTCAGACTTACCCGTGAATTGATTGAGGACACTCTTGACGCGGTGGGAGACGCTTGCGCCGTTGCCGTCAGATTTTCGGTCGGCGGGCACAGCGACCACCCCACAAGCGTGGAAGGCGACCATCACATAAGCAGCGAAGAAGCCCGCGACATGCTGGCCGCCATCGGCACCTTGCCTGACTTGTGGGACCTCGTGCCGGCGGACTACTCGCTGGAGATGGGCTCGTCGCGCTTTGTCAAGGAAGGCGCGCTGGAGGACCAGGTCGCCTATGTAAAGACCTTGACGGGAAAACCGGTCGTCAGTGTCGGGCGCTTCACGTCACCCGACACCATGGCCTCGCAGATCAAGAACGGCGTCCTCGACTTTGTCGGCGCCGCGCGCCCGTCGATTGCCGACCCATTCCTGCCAGCCAAGATCAGGGACGGTCACCCGGAAGACATTCGGGAATGCATTGGCTGCAACATCTGTTACTCGAGCAACTCACTGGGCACGCCGCTTCGATGCACGCAAAATCCGACCATGGGTGAGGAGTGGCGCGCGGGTTGGCATCCTGAAAAAACAGGCCCCAGTGCCGACGGCAACGTGCTCATCGTGGGTGGCGGTCCGGCGGGGTTGGAAGCGGCCCACATTCTGGGCAAGCGCGGATTGACGGTGGCGCTTGCCGAGGCTGACCGCAACATTGGTGGACGGGTAACACGCGAAAGCGGGTTGGCCGGACTATCGGAGTGGGCACGGGTGCGCGACTACCGACTCGGGCAGATCGACAAGCTCGACAACGTTACTCTTTACCCCGAAAGCCGGATGGATCTGCAAACCGTTCTCGAGTTCAGCGCAGAACATGTGCTTGTTGCGACCGGGGCAACCTGGCGCCGGAACGCGCTCGGCCGGAACAATATCGTGCCCAGACCGGAGATGGAGAGGCAGGGGCTATTGACGCCTGACGACATCATGGATGGGGTTGTTCCCGATGGTCCGGTCGTGGTCTTCGACGACGATCACTATTACATGGGCCCGGTCATCGCCCAGACGCTCGCACAAAGAGGACTTGCTGTTACCTATGTCACGAGTGACGGGACGGCCGGTTCCTGGAGTTACTACACGGAAGAGCAGTTCCGCACCCAGGCGCGGCTGATCGAACTGGGTGTCGACATCGTGGTGTCGCATTTGTTCGACGGCTTTGACGGCTCCCGCGCCCGGATTTCCTGTGTCTATTCCGGCAAAGAAAGAGAACTCATGGCCGGGTCGGTGGTCATGGTGACATCACGTGAACCGCAGGACGGGCTTTACCACGCCCTCAACGAGAACAGCGCACGCTGGGCGGAGGCCGGCATTCAGAGCGCGCAGCGGATCGGAGATTGTCGCCAACCCTCATTGATCGCAGCGGCGGTCTACGCCGGACACAAGGCGGGACGGGAACTGGGCATTGACCAGGGATCCATCAGATCGGACCGTGACAGGGTCCTGGTCACTCAATAGCGGAGTCAACCACCGGACGCACGCTGGGCGATCTCGAGCACGAATTCGTTGCGCCCTTCTAGACGGATGAAACCCTGGCGGGTGTCAGTGAATTCGAGCTGTGTGAAGACGATTGCCGAGACGATACTCACCTGTTGCCGATAGCCCCGCCTGGGTTGGAAGTATTGCTCCAGTGTGGTCACGCCGGCAACCGACTGGACCGTGAGCTTGGCATCACGCGGGGCGACTTCGGAGATCGTGTCGAGCAGACGGTCTTTGTTGTAGAAGCGGTCCGGTGACAGCATCGGATCGAGACGTCCGGTGTTCCAGGCACTCGCCAGTGCAAAGACCGCTTTTCGCACAAGGCGCGGATCCACCGGGCTGAAGCGCGCAATGCGCTCGGCTCCTTCCGGCAGGCGTTCCGGTGTGGCAATCGGTGCAATCGTGCGGAATTGGCGGGCCTGGCTGACCGTCGCGCTTAAGGCAAGAGCACCGCAGAGCACGAGCGGCAGGGCGAATTCTTGCAACAGCTTCACCACCACGTGCACCGGCGCGCCCATCCCTTTGAATTCATTAGCCATAGTCTCCCCTGCCCGCTGGCACGACTGCGCATTCGGCCAAACTATAACAGATAAAATACCTGCTCCGCATGACGCATATGCGTCATGCGCGCGGATCGCCGGTTCGTTACACTCTTAGCCGACAGGGTTGACGAGGGGATCAGTTTAATCATGGACGACGTCGTGTCATACGCCAGCAGATTGGCCGGGCGGGCCTGTATTTGGGCTGCATTTTGCACATTGGCCCTCCTTCTCCCAAAAGGCGTAAGTGCTGCAGAAGTGCCTTTTACTTTCAATGTCGACGTCGCGGTCCAGGACCTGCAGCCCGACGTGTCGCAGCTTCATGTGCGGTGCGAAGTCTATGGCGAAAAACAGGGCGTGGCCCTTGGACGCGGCGAAAGCCAGGTCGTACTGGAGAAAAGATCATATGCCGAAACCGTCACCGTTGGTGTCGAAATGATCGATGATCAGCCTCCGCAAGACGCCCAGCGGTATGCCTGCGGCCTGCGCCTCATAATCGGAGAAAACAAACCTGAACGGCCATCCGTGCAAAACGGGAACCTCTCACTGAGATCCAAACCCGGCACAAGCTTTGTGCGTGTTCTGCAGGGATCACTATGAAACACGCGTTTTGTGTCAGGAAGTTAGTGTTGTCGGTTTTGAGCGCAGTTGCCCTGGGAGCGGCAATGGCAACTTCAGCCGGAATGGCGGCTGCGGAAAGTTACAAATTTGCCGTGCGCCTGACCCTGGAAGAATTCGATGCGGCGTCGTTCAACGGCGTCGATGTCGGGTGCCAGCTCTTTTCAGACCTCGACCAGACCGGCTCACTGCTGAATGTCGGCATCGTTTCGTTTTCAAACATCGCGGCCAATGCGTCCGAGCAACTGATTGTAGAGGTGTCTGCCGAGCAGCCGGCGAAAAGCTGGACGTGCCGAACTTTTGGCAAAAGTGCCACAGATGACGCCACATCCCATTTTGGCACCGAAAGGCCGACTCCATGGCGGGTCAGATCCGGCTCGGTGGTGTTAGCCAAAGGCAATTTTGAACAATCGGCCGCCGAGGCCCCGGCGTTTTTACCGTCTTCAGACAGCGGGGCAACGCTGCCGGATACCCCACCAGCGAATAGCGGGCCGGATACCGAATTTATTACACGTGACTCAATAACGCCGTTTCGGCCTTAGCGCCGAGGAGACGTGGACTGGAGAGAAGACCGGCAAGACTTGAGGTTACGAGAGGCAAAGTAAGAATTGTATTGTTAGCAAAAAGGGACGAACAACATGAAACGTTCAAGACTGAATATTTCCAGACTGGCGGGGCTTGCAGCACTTGGTGCGACGGCGTTCGCCGGGGTGACGGTGACGCCTGCAAATGATGCGAGGGCGGAAGCACTTACACTACGAGTGCCTGTAAGTGGAGAGAACCTGGTGCCTGGGACGCTGAGTTTCGTTCAGGTAACCTGTTCGTTCATCTCGCCCTTCTCCTCCGGAGAAAACGAAATATTCTCTAGAAGCCAAAATATAAATTTGTCCGACAGCGCAACAGAATTCTCCGAAACTCTGTCGTTCGAATTCACGAGTGAAGTGCTGGAAGGTCGGCCCATTGGAAGCTACCGCTGCTCTCTCACTGGCAGGAGTACGTCCAGTAATGCTTCTGGAGTAATCTCGGCTGGCGCTGCAGAACCACTTAGAGCCCATCCCGGTTCAGTCGTTTCCGTGGAAGGGCGCGTGCCAGGCGTCAACTAGATGGCTCAGGATCTACAACCCGGCGCCTCACACGTTCATCTGCGTTGCAAAGCCTACGGTGAAACACAACGGCCGTCTGCCCGGAACGGATTTCTATCGCCGGGGGCAGGTCCCGGCACACGTTTTGTCCGTGTTCTGGAGGGATCACCATGAAGCGCTCTTGTCGTACCTTGAGCATTGTCTTGGCGAGCCTGATTGCAGGGCTCGTAAACGCATCTACCGTTCATGCGGAACCGGAGCGACTGACGTTTTCAGGAACCACAGATACTGTGTCCTACACCCTCGATCCCGCTGCAAATCTGCTGATTTTAGATACCGGGGACTGGTATTGCAGAAATATCTCAACAACCAGTTCGCCGGCATCATCCACTGTTTCCCTGTCCCGAGCCGTCACCCAAAGACTCGACTCTTTGGAGGCGCTGGCGACCGGTAGCACAGCGTCGTTGCAGGCGAATGCCGCGCGAACAATTGAAGATGCCTGGAGTATATTTTCACTGGCGGGCAGCAATCCCGACATCGGTGCCGCTGTCTTCAATGTCATGGAAGTCGTCGGGTGCGCGCAAGGAAACGAAAATGTGTGTCGCCGAGTCAAGTCCGAACCGCAACTCTTGGCGGTTCCAACGCAATGGTTCGAAGAGGGAGCAGAGGCGCTACAGACGGTTGCGATCGATTGCTACACAGAGTCGGAAATGTCGCAGGTGCTCGATCATATCGGCAGCAGGCTGCAAACGATGCGGGATGCAGTTCGCGGAGACAGCCAATGAACAAGGCCGCTCGTCAAAAGAAAATTGCGCACGTGGGGACGGCCCTTGTTAGACCGTTGGTTGTTCTTTTTATCTTCACGATAACAACTTTCTCACTACTGACCATTCCTGGGGAAGCGCAAGAACCGGGCAGTGAGAATGTTGCAATTGTAGATAGAAAGCTCGTGGTTATTTTTCCGCCACACACGAGAGGCCGATATGTCGTTCAACGCAGACCACAGTTTGTCGATGTTCGTGCGAGCGGCTGGCGTTGTGCCGTATTCGGTGAACAAGTAGATACAAACTTCAATTTGGGTGAAAGGGTCGCGGGCGCGATACGCCGACTCACCAACCCCACGACTGTCCTGGCACCAATCCCGGCAAACATTCGCTCCCGTTCCGGATATGCTTTCTTGCAGTCCGTGCTAAATTTACACCAAGTTTCTGACGCTCCTGTCAGATACGCAAACAACAGACTGGTTCGCATTGACCTGTCTTCCAGTTTTCGGGAAGCGCGGTTTCTGGACTGTTTTTTGAGTTCGGATTTCGATCGCCTGAAAGCAGCTTATCTTGAAGCATTCGATACTGCCTTGTCGTTGCGGCAATAGTGGTCAACCGAACTGTGCCGTACCATGATACCTTACGTGGTTGTCTTCATTGGATTGTGCCGTGCACGTTCGCAAGGGTCGCGTGCCTCTGTTTAGCTGGTCTACTGGCCGCTGGTCCCCACACGCCACGAGCATACGCTCAAGACTTATCGCCACTTCCCGCAGGCAGATCTCTCAAGGTCGAACTCAGCACGGCAGAAGGAAATGCCTCGGGTACCGGTGGCCTCCCCCAAGGAAGGGATGTTGTCGTCACCATAGTAGGCGGATCTGACCCAACCTCAGTAACTTCGACTCTACCCGCCGGCCGAAATCTCCAACTCAGCCTGCAACGGGACAATGTGAGCGATACTTCAACGGGAGGATTGCCACGCGGCGTCAACGTGGTCGTCGAGATCGTCGCTGAACAGCGTGACAACGGCGATTTGCCCCAGGTGTCAACGTTGCCGGCAGGTCGCGACCTCCGCCTTGAGTTGCAGGGCACCGGTGAAGAGAACGGTGCTTCGGGTGGGTTGCCGCAGGGCAGAACGGTTTCAGTGGAAATCGTCGTTCCACCGCCTTCTACAACCAGAACCTCCGATATCGAGATTACAGCGCCGGAACTCAAGCTTGTCGGTCCGGGCGTGACGCCGGACATCGAGATCACGGCTCCGGGTCTCAGGCTAGTGGGACCGGGCGCAACCCCCGACTTTGCGATAACGACCCCGGAACTCAAACTCGTCGGACCGGGTGTGACGCCGGACATTGAGATCACAGCTCCGGAACTCAAGCGTGTCGGGCCGGGCGCCACCACGGACCTCGAGGTTACGGCTCCAGAACTCAAGCTTGTCGGACCGGGTGCCACGCCAGACCTGGAGATAACGGCTCCGGAACTCAAACTCGTCGGGCCGGACGCCGCGCCAGACCTGGAGATCGCCGCTCCAGAACTCAAGCTTGTCGGGCCGGGTGTGACGCCTGACATCGAGATAACGGCTCCGGAACTCAAGCTTGTTGGGCCGGACGCCGCGCCAGACCTGGAGATAACGGCTCCAGAACTCAAGCTTGTCGGGCCGGGCGCCACGCCAGACCTGGAGATAACGGCTCCGGAACTCAATCTCGTCGGACCGGGTGTGACGCCTGACATCGAGATCACCGCTCCGGAACTCAAACTCGTCGGGCCTGGCGTGACGCCGGACATTGAGATCACGGCTCCGGAGCTCAAACTTGTTGGACCTGGCGTGACACCGGACATTGAAGTCACAGCCCCGGAACTCAAACTTGTTGGGCCTGGCGTGACGCCGGGCATTGAGATTACAGCCCCGGAACTCAAACTTGTTGGACCTGGCGTGACGCCGGACGTTGAGATTACAGCCCCGGAACTCAAACTTGTCGGGTCGGGTGTGGCGCCGGATATTGAGATCACCACGCCGGAACTCAAGCTTGTCGGTCCCCGGGTCGTCCCGGACATTGAGATTACGACGCCGGAGCTCAGGCTTATTGGACCGCCCGAGGCTCAGGTTGTGGACGTTGCGGTACCGGACCTAAGGCTTATCGGCCTCGACGCGGAAATTGTCGTCAAGGTGCCGGACCTGAGGCTCATCGGTCTTGGGGAAGAGATCGTCGTGAAAGTGCCTGATCTCAAACTGATCGGGGACAAAAACGCGGGGAAAAAATTTGATATTGGAACTTTGCGCATGACCGGCACGAGCAAGAAGCAACCGGCCCGTGTGGCAAAGGGACTTCCGAAACCTGGCGTTCTGCCAAAAACTGTAAAGGTAACACTCCTGCGTGTAGTCCCGCTCGATGGCGGTACAAACCCATTTGACTTTCAGGATGTGAGAAAGGACATCGCTTCCGCGAAGTCAGGACAAGCCAGATCGAATTTGACCGTAACCTCCGCGCTCCCGGTGATCCTTTCGGTGCCCACCGGCCCAACATCCCCAACAGTCCCAACCATTCCAACCATTCCAGGTGGCGGCACAACCAGCAGCACTGGTCCCTCAACGGAGACGCTGACCACCGCGATATTGATTGGAGCAAGTGGTGCAAACACGCTCTCCATTGGTGCACCCTCCGGTTCCTTCACATTCAGCACCGCAACGTTCACCGAGGTTCTGCCGTTTGGCACCGACACGGTCGAATTTGTTCCCGGCGGCACACCAGGAGGGGCCATAGGCCTATTGCCTAACGTTCCCGCCACTGTGACGATTGTAGCCCAACTTCTCGGGACGTTTTACAAGATCACCATCACCATTGAGCTCAATCAACCCCCCAATGAGTGGCGCATCACAGCACTCAGCGGTTTTAACTGCGGGCAAAGTGCTGCGGGATGCCCATGAGGGAACTGGCATCAAACGCCTTTGACGAAGGCTCTCGTATTGAAGGAGGCGTTGGGCATATCCACATCTTCACGACCTGGTGTGCAATCCTTTTCGGGGCAGGTTTTCTGACGAGCGGATTGCCGGCGGGGCATGCGCATGCCCAGAGCCTGCTTGCGGATGGTTCTGCGGTTGCGGAGACCGACGATCCGTTTCCGGCCTATTCGATCAGCGGCCAGATCACCGGTGTCTTCGAGCACTACAGGAGATCAGGCGACGAGACCCAGGCCGCCTACTCGTTCCTCGGCGATCATCCATACGTGGAGCTCAGCGCATTTGGCCAGGCCCAGCTGTCACGCTACGAGCGGGTTCAAGCTCAGGTCTTCGGCGTCTACAGCAAGTCGCTCTACCGCAATGTGGACTACTCCGAGATCATCATCGAGCGCGCGACTGCCAAGTGGGAGAAAGGCGACGGTATCATTCCGTTCCGGGCCGAGGCCGGCGACTTCTTCGGCAACCTTTCCCTGCGCACCCTGCAGCGGTCGCTGAAGGGCGGGCAAATCGAGATACAGCCCCAGTTCCCGAACCCGCAGATCAAGAGCTCGCTGGTGCTGTTTTCCGGTCAGCCGGACTCGATCTACCGGGGCATCGAATTCGGCGAGGAGGTGTATGCCGGCGCCTCCTACCTGATCTCGAGCCCGCTCGGCGACCTGAGCTTAAACGCGGTCCACAACTACCGCGAGTCCGATGACCTGACCACGGCACCGCGGCGCGACCAGACTATCTACAGTGTCGCTGGCGAGACACAAATCGATGTGGCCAACCAAGCCCTGACCTTCGAGTTCGAGGCTGCCCAGTTCAACGGCGCCTACGGCACATCGGGCACGTCGCTGGTTGAAGGCAAGAAGGACTACGGCCTGTTCACCGAACTGTCGGGCCGCAGCCGGGCCGTGCCGCTGACCTACAGTGTGCTGTTTGAGCGCTACGGCCAGGACTTTCGCCCGCGCGGCGGGTCGGTCAGCGCCGACCGCGAAACCAAGGAAGCGCGGGCCGGATACCGCTTGCCCAACGGCCTGCTGGTCAAGGGGCGACTGCAGCAGTTCAAGGATGCCCTGGAGTCGGACAACCCCAGCACGACGAACACCGCAGGCCTCGACCTGATTGGGCCATTCAATGTTGGCGGCTGGCCTTGGTCCAGCCTTACCGGTTCGATCATTTCCTTCATCAGCGAGACTGAGAACCGCGACAAGACGAGCCGCAGCCGCACGACCTCGATCTCGCCCAATTTCTCCTCGCAGGTGAGCGACACGATCACCGCCAACTGGGGCGGCTTTTACACATCGACCAACAATCTGGTGACAAAGGTCGTCACCAGAAGCGCCGACCTTTTTGCCGGTTTCGACTGGTCATTCCAACTGGACAGATTCGTTGGCCGCATCGCGCCTGCCGTTACCGCCCGCCGGTCCTGGTCTCCAACCAGCAACATCTACGACTACGGTCCGACCATCGGCTTCGACCTGAGCGGCGACGGTCACAATTTCAGTGCCGATTACGCGGTTCTGATCCAGGATGGGCGCAAGCTGGGTCTGACCGACAACCTCTCGCACAACGTGTCGGCGACTTACAATTACACCTATGGCAACCACACATTCGGCCTTGAGGGCGATTACATCCACCGCGATACAGATCCGGGTACGGAGACAAAGTCCTACCGGGCCGCCCTGACCTATTCATTGCGCTTCAGCGCGCCACAGGCGCAAGCACCGACCACGCCTGACGGTGCACTGGCGCCGGTTGCCGGGCAATTGCGGCTTGCTGACCTGCCGCCCGGTTTGCTGCTGTCGACCGCCATCCAGCGGCTTGAGGACGAGGGCTTTGGTTCAGGCGTCAGCCGTTCGGGCATTGTCATCTACGAGGTCAACTGGCTCAGCCGGATCGACCAGCGCCAACGGCTGGTTCTGCAGCATGACGGCCAGCGGCTGACCCGCACCGCCCTGCTGGTCTCCTTCGAGGACGTCGGCGACGGCGATTCCAGCGAGCAATTGTTCGACCGTGTCCGCGACGCCCTGATCAGGCGCTATGGGGCACCCGCGACCTTCGAGGAAGGCGACTTCACCGCAAACCTGATCGGCGATGTCAACACCGACCGGTTGATCCGGCTCAACGAGTGGAGCTTGAGCGAAGGCGTGCTGCGCATGGGCATCCCGCGCAGGCTCGACCGACAGGTCCAGATCGAGGTCCAGTTCGCCCGAGGTTTCTCAGGCCCGGCGCAAACCAGATGGGCGGTCAATCAAGTCAGATGAACGTCTCTCATCCAAAGCGATGGTGGTAGAGTACGGTCCTTGAGTGCAATTTCACCGGTCATGGGTGATCTTGTCATTGGCCACACAATTCAACGACAACCGCCGTCGAATTGCGCTAACACTATGGATCATTTCAAGCATCATCCAATTAGGCTGCACGTATGACTGAAGATCGATCCCCGCACTTCATCCTGTCTCCCTATTTTCTGGACGAAGCCGATTCGAAACTACGGGATCTGCACCGGGACGACTGGACGCTTGTTGAAACAGAAGCGTCGGGACACAACACTCAGCAAAGGATCTCATCTCTTCTGGCGCCACTGTCTGAAGCCGTCTGTGCAACACGGCAGAAGGGCCGCGTTCCGGTTGCGGTCGTTGGAGACTGCTGCGCCACGATCGGTGTCTTGGCCGGGCTCCAGCGGGCTGGTGTGGATCCAACCCTGCTCTGGTTCGATGCGCACGGAGACTTCAACACATGGGAGACGTCGCCCAGCGGATTTCTGGGCGGCATGCCACTCGCCATGATGACCGGGCGCGGTGAGCAGACCATGGTCGACGCGGTTGGATTGAACACCGTCGATGATGAGAAGATCGTTTTGGCGGGCGCCAGAGACCTGGACCTGGAAGAACGCGGACTTCTGGAAGCGTCCCGCGTCAACATGGTGGCCGACGTGGAGATGCTGCTCACGACGCCCCTGCCCCACGGCCCACTCTACGTCCACTTCGATACCGACATTATCCGCGCCGAGGAAGTGCCGGCCCAGCGTTATCCCGTGCGCGGCGGGCCCAGTTCCCGGACCATGGGTGATGTGTTTCGCCGGATCGCATCGTCCGGTCGGGTCGCCGGAGTTTCCATGACAACCTGGCATCCGGATACCGATCTCGATGGATCGGCGCGGGAAATCTGCATGTCCACATTAGACACGCTTGTCGGGGCTCAATGACGACGCTGTGGGGCCAAACCAACGAACGCATGAATAAGGAGTAGAACTCGGATGAAACAGGTAATGATCGTGACCGGCGCCAGCCGGGGAATTGGTGCTGCACCCGCCATAATGGCAGCCAGGCGCGGGTTTGCGGTCTGTGTGAACTACGCGCAGAACAAACAGGCCGCCGATGACGTGGTCGGGCAGATTCAGGCCGACGGCGGAGAAGCTTTTGCGATTGCAGCGGACGTGTCGGTCGAATCCGACGTTCTCGACATCTTCAAGGCGAGTGACGAGCGGCACGGCAAACTTACAGCTCTGGTCAATAATGCCGGCATTCTGCATCACAAGATGCGCCTCGATGAAATGACAATGGATCGCTGGGAGAAAGTTTTTTCGACCAACATTACGGGCAGCTTTCTTTGCGCCCGCGAGGCCGTCAAACGGATGTCCACGAACCACGGTGGCTCGGGGGGCACGATCGTCAACCTTTCATCGGCTGCTGCCCGACTTGGAGGACCCGGTGAATACATCGACTACGCGGCGTCCAAGGGTGCCATCGACACCCTGACAATCGGCTTGTCAAAGGAGGTCGGTGGTGAAGGCATTCGTGTCAATGCGGTTCGGCCCGGCATCATCTACACAGATATCCATGCCAGCGGCGGCGAGCCCAACCGTGTCGACCGCGTCGCACCCATGGTCCCGATGCTTCGAGGCGGCACCGCTGACGAAGTGGCTGAAACGATCGTCTGGCTGGCCAGCGATGCCTCCTCCTATGTGTCGGGCAGCCTGATTGATGTGGCAGGCGGCCGCTAATGCCTTATTGGAAGTTCTGAATTCGGATATTTGCCGTACGACATCTTGCCATTCAACTGTGACAGAAGGCACACTTGAGTGCTCATTCGACAAGAATGCTATCGATCCAGGAGAACAGGATTAAGCTTGTGGACTCAAACCTAGTCGTCCGGCCGACCTGCGACGAAGATATCGCACACCTGCGGCGGTTGATCGTCACCACCTGGCACGACACATACGACCAGACAATCGGGCCGGAGCGTGTGACCGAAATTACAGATGATTGGCATGCGGCTGACAAGCTTCTCGGCGAACTTGGGAATTCGGATTGCATTTCTGTGGTCGCCGAGGACAACGGCCTGATTGCCGGACATGGCCTGATCAAAAGGGAGGAGAATGGCGACACCTGGTTGTCCCGGCTTTACGTTCTGCCCGAACGACAGGGAACGGGGATTGGTGCGCGACTGTTGCATGCCTTGGAGGGCTATTTGGACAATTGCAAGAAGCTTCAACTCGAAGTCGAGGAAAGTAACGAGCAGGCGCAGGCTTTCTATGCAAAGCACGGCTTCACGCGAAAGCAGCGTAAATCCAGCTGTGGCGACCAATCAGGAATTCCCACCTGGATCATGGAAAAACAACTTCATTTTGTTGTAACAAAGAACAAGAATGTCCATAAACATTGATTTGGCTTACGTTTTTTGTACTTGCCTGCGACATCAACGGCTTTCCCCTGATCCAAATTGTGCTATAGATTTACCGTAATGAAGGCAACTTAACCGTGTGCGGGCGCGGTTTCGTTTTAGTCGATTCAGACGATTGGCTTTGACGTGCGGGCTCGGGTTACATCTTGGCGAATACGACTTTTTGCGCCAGTGAGCACACGCCTACGAGAATCCAACAGCCGCTTGAATTGACAACGGAACGTCCGAAGGCGGGTTGACTGCGATCTCCCCTGATCTCAGCCGTTGCACTGCAGCGCATCCTGCCGACGGGCTTACAGGTCGACCAATTTCCTCGCAGTTTGAGGTCGACTTGTTGGGCGGCGATCGGTGTCCCGCAGCACCGGTCGCCGCTTTGCTATGCGCCCGAGCATCATCCGGCCGCGCGGAACCATTTGATCTATCTGCAGGCACTCCACCTGCCGATCAGCCGCTGTGTGAAAATTCCCAATAGAGTTCTCGGGCCTGGGCGGCTACTGGTCCAGGCTGCAGATCGCGGCCCTCGATCCGGGTCACGGGCATCACTTTACCGAAATTGCCCGAGGAGAACACTTCGTCAGCATCCAGAAACTCGGCCCAGGTCAAAGGCCGCTGGTGCACGGTGACACCGGCATCCTCCAGCAGCTTGATCACACGCTGGCGGGTGATGCCATTCAGGAATGTGCCGTTGGGTGACGGCGTGTGGGCAATGCCGTCCTTGACCATCCAGATATTCGCGGTCGCCAGTTCAGCGACATTTCCGAGGCCATCCAGCATAGCCGCATTGTCGAAACCACGGGACCGCGCCTCAACCAGCGCGCGCCCGGAATTGGGATAGAGGCAGGCAGCTTTAGCGTTGGTCGGCGCCATTTCGTATGTCGGGCGACGAAACGGCGACAGCGTCAGCGAAAACCCGGTTGGTTTCGGGATTGGAGATTCATAAACCACAAGACAGAAATTCGTGGTTTCCGGATCGGCCGATACGAACCCCCCTTCGGCCCAGTACATGGGCCGGATGTAAAGTTCTGTGGACTTGTCAAACTTTGCCAGGCCGTCGGCACACAACTCCAATAGTTCACCGACGCTGTGAAGTGGCTTCAGTCCCATTGCCACGGCGGAATTTCTGAGCCGATCGCAATGTTTGTCGAGATCGGGAGCAACGCCCTCAAATGCCCTTGCGCCGTCAAACACCGTGGAAGCGAGCCAGGATGCGTGTGTCATCGGCCCCATGATCATCGGGTTTCCGTCCACCCATTCGCCTTGCCAGAACGTCCATGCCTGCACGGTCTCTTCGGTCATTTTATAAATAGTCCCTGGTTCGTTTCTTGTTTTGACTGCCACACATTAGGCAGGAGATCGTTCGGTGTCATCCCCTCTCCGTCATGTCCGTACTTGGTTTTCAGCACTCGCCAATGAGACTCGACCGGTGTAGGAAGACATTTCGGCCTCGGACTGACATCCGCCAGATAACACCAATGCCTCAGAGGTCTCGCGGCGTGACATTTCCTGACACGCCCGATTTACAGGAGTTCATGAATGACCGACGCGCGACCCAGCGCACAGGACTACGCGTTGCTGTTTACGCTCGCGTTGTTGTGGGGAACGTCGTTCATGATCATCAAGATTGCAGTCGAGACCGTCCCTCCCTTTACCCTCACGGCAGCGCGTCTGGCGATCGCTGCGGTTCTGTTGTGCGTCGCCGCTCGAGTTTCCGGTCAATCCCTGCCCAAAACCGGGAAAGCCTGGATCCTCGTCACGCTCGCTGCCATCTTCAGCAACGCCCTGCCGTTCACACTGATCAGCTGGGGGGAGGAAAAAATCGACAGCGGGCTTACAGCCATCCTGATGGCGGTGATGCCGCTCACCACCGTACTCCTCGCACATTTCCTGATTCAGGACGAGAAGCTGACACTCAGAAAGCTCATCGGCGTTTCCATGGGAATCGTCGGCATCGTTATTCTGATCGGCCCTGACAAGCTTGCCCACCTTGGAGAAGAAACCATTCGCCAGCTTGCAGTCGCCGGCGCAGCATTTTGCTATGGCATCGGGGCCATCATTGCCAAACATCTCATGACGGAAAATCGGCGTGGCACGATTGCCGGTATCATGCTTGTGGCGGCTGGCCTGCAGATTCCAGCCAGCCTGGTTGTCGATCACCCGTGGACGCTCGATCCCACCACCATTTCGATCGTTGCCGTTCTGGTTCTTGGCGTGATCCAGACCGCTCTTGCAAACATACTCATGTTTGCCATCATCCGGCGCCAGGGAGCCGCCTTCTTTTCCCAAATCAATCTGCTAATACCGATCATCGGCGTCTTCGGTGGCGCCATGATCCTGGCGGAACGTCCGACCTCGAACGCGTACGTGGCTCTTGCCGTCATTCTTGCCGGCATCCTCATCGCGCGCGGCTGGAAACAGCGTGCGAAGACAGCCTGAATTCGAATCCAGCCATAATTCAGTTTCCTTTATGCAGGACAGTCTGTAGCAGTGTGTCCTACACAATCACCCGGAGCGTACAGGCATCATGGCAATCGGTTGGAAACGACTTAGAATGGGGTTGACGACCGTCCTTGGCCTGGAGCAGCGCGGCTTTTTCATTCCTTACCGTTATGCCGGCGGCATCAAAAACGACGGCGCCCCCTATGCCGCCATCGAAGACATTTTTGCCGAACGCACGGACAGTTTTATCGAAGTTTTTGCCGCAATTGACGCGTTGCGAAACGATTTGCTGGCGATCGACGGGACAGGTGCGGACCGGGGACGCTGGGATCAGGACTGGTTTCCAAGACTCGATGCCGCGACAGCCTACACCATGGTGCGCACCCACAAGCCACGCCGTATCATTGAGGTCGGTTCCGGGCACTCAACCCGTTTCATGATGCGGGCAATTGCCGATGGCGGGCTGGACACAAACCTCACAGCGATTGACCCAGCACCGCGTGCCTCGCTTGAAAACCTGCCGCTGACCCTCGAACGCAAGACCCTGCAGGAAGCCGACGAGCGACTATTCGACACCATAGAGTCAGGTGACATGGTGTGTATCGATTCAAGCCACATCATGATGCCTGGCACAGATGTGGATATCGCAATCAACCGAATACTGCCCAGACTGAAGGCCGGGACGATCGTCTTCTTCCACGACATCCTTTTGCCCGACGCCTATCCATCGCGATGGGCGTGGCGCGGGTACAATGAGCAGAATGCTGTCGCTCCTCTGCTTCAAGGCGGTTGGGAGATCCTTTTCTCAAGTCATTATGCATTGACGCGTATGGCTCGCCGGACCATGAAAGGGGTGATGACGGAACTTCCTTTGGTGACCGGCGCCATTGAATCGGGCTTGTGGTTGCGCAAATCATAGGCCTGAGCAAAACTACTATATTGCGAACGGGAGCATAGGCGTTCATGCCGCTGAAAAACCTCAATCACCTGCTGATCCGGGCCCGCGATGTCAATGCGACGCGGGATTTTTACCGCGATGTTTTGGGCCTTGAACAAGGCGCACGGCCGCCATTTCCCTTCAAGGGGTACTGGATGTATATCGGGGACCGGGCCGTTGTTCACCTGGCCGAACGCGAGCCTGATGCCGAAGGCGATGATACCGGCGCCATAGACCACATCGCCTTCGAGGCGGCAGGGCTCAAAGAAATGCTCGAAAAACTCGACGACCTGGGGATCGCCGCACGCAACCGCAAGGTTCCGGGACAGGGGTTGCATCAGGTGTTCGTAACAGACCCCGACGGCGTAATGATTGAGCTCAATTATGCGGCGGCCGAGGGTGAGGACATTGAAGCCGACTAATTCGGAATGAAATCTGAACCAGGCAGACAAACCTCATTCAGATCTAGTTGGACTGAATGACCGCCATGGCGTCGATTTCCACCAACATACCCGGACTGGCAAGGCCGCTGACGACCACACCGGTGCTGCAATGGTGCACACCTTCGAAATTCTCGTTTATCGCGGCATAAACCGCTGGCCTGTAGTCGACATCCGTCACATAGACCGTCAATTTGCAGATATCGGTAATCTGTCCTCCCGCCTCCTCGATCAGGTCTCGTATGTGGCGACAGGCCTGATCTGCCTGCGGTCCAGGTTCGGCAGACACCAGATTGCCGTCGGCATCTGTGCCGACCTGGCCGCGCATGAAAACAAAATCTCCACTCGCCCTGATTGCCTGCGAGTAAATTGCCTTGGCGTGGTAACGGGTCTCGTACTTCCTGATGTGTGTCTTTGCCATCATCGTCTCCGCGATTATGCGTTTGAATTTTGCCCGTCGGCCTGCCGAAGATGGACTGTCAGGTTTCCAGAGGTAAACGGTCAAGTATCCACAATCCCATGGCACGCACAT
>JAJFHC010000234.1 GCA_021775835.1 Hyphomicrobiales bacterium
TCAATCATCGGCGGATATTGCAGCCGATCGGTAACATCCCGCCTGCTGAAGCCGAGGAGCGATATTACGCTATGCAGGACAAAGTCCCCATGGCAGCATAACTTAAACCAAACAGCCTCCGACAATCCCGGTGCGGTTCAATGCGGACCTTTGAGGTATTCGTATCGTGTCGCATTCAGGACGAGTAGAACAAACGTGCTAAGTACTCTACACAGACAGATGTTGAACGGGAACGACGGGACAGCCCTTGGCCGAATCTGACTATTCGCTGCGATCAGAAGAACTGGCAGCGCAAAAGAGCGCTCTTCGAGGACGTCTGATTGCAATGGCCGCAATTGTGCCGCTCATCGCGCTTGTGACGCCCTGGCCCGCACCCCTGTTTACCGTAAGCCTGATCGCCATTCTGTCAGCCCTTGGATGGTGCGCATGGCGTGTTCAGCTGTCGAGCTGGGACAGGCCGTGGTTTCAATATGCTTTTGTAACGGCAGACTGTGTCGTCGTCGCCATTGCGACACTGTACCCGAACCCTCTGCTTCCTGTGGAGTTGCCACCACAATTCAGTCTACGGTTTGGCTCCTTCATCTACTTCTTCATTCTTCTGGCCGGTCTTGCCTATGTATACCAACCGAAACTGGTGCTCTGGGGCGGTATATCCGCCGCCATATGCTGGTCGGTGGGTGTGCTGTTGTTGATCGCGATACCCGAAACGATCTGGCACCAGCCCTATGAACCAAGCGTAGAAGAATTAACTCAGCTCATTGGTAATCCTCATTTCATTGATGTGAGCGTTCGGGTTCAAGAAGTGGTTGTCATACTGGTGGTCTCAGGTCTTCTGGCGCTTGCCGTCAGACGGTCACGCTCTGTCGCAGTGCGGCAGGCCAACTTGGCCACTGAACGATCCAATCTCGCCCGATACTTTCCAAAGAAAACCGCCGAGATGCTGGCCGAGCGGTCCAATCCGTTTTCAACCCCGAGCGAACATAAATGCGCAGTTCTGTTTGCCGATCTCGTAGGCTTCACCACATGGTCTGAAAGGCACAACCCCGGCCAGACCATCGAACTTTTGCGTGATGTACACGGCAGCCTGGCTGATGTCATCTTCAGTCACGAGGGGACATTGGACAAGTTCATGGGCGACGGGTTGATGGCCACCTTTGGCACACCGGAACCGACTCCCAAGGATGCTTCCAACGCACTGGCCGCGATGCTGGAAATGGCAAACGCCTTCGAAGCCTGGAAGTCCGCGCCGGACAACACATTGGCCAATGACCTGAAACTCGCTATCGGCGTGCACTACGGCCCGGTTGTCGTCGGCAATATCGGATCGGAGCAACGTCTTGAGTTCGCTGTCCTCGGCGATACCGTCAACGTTGCCAGCCGCCTTGAGGCCGCTACCCGGGAAATCGGTTGCCGATGTTTGGTTAGCCGCGATCTCGTTGAGGCGGCGAAGGGTGAAGTTGATGCGAACGCAGCACAGCTTGTTGCTGAACTCCAACCCCATGCCCCCGTACAACTGCGCGGGCGAACCGGGAAAGTTGAAGTGCTCCTGCTGCCCTGATTCCGAGCTGCAGGACGATTAAGTCAAGAAGCAAGACCCTGTTGGACCGGCATTTTTTCCGATGACAATATGGTGGTCGCAAACTGACGAATTGGACTGAACCGTGCCTATCAGCTAAGAGACCGTTTTGTGAAACGTACGCTTTCGCCCATATTCTTGCTCGATATACGGTCGGGGCCAGACTAGGCGACGGGCCGTCCTGGAGATTTCATTTCGATGAAAGCCATTACCTATCATCGGTATGGGCCGCCCGATGTTCTTCAAATCGAGGATGTGAACAAGCCTGTTGCCGGAAGCAATGAAGTTTTGATCAAGGTGCGTGCGTGTGAGGCAACCAAATCTGACTGTGAAATGCGCCGGTTCAAATTTGCGGTGAAGTGGTTTTGGCTGCCCCTCCGACTTGCCGTTGGAATCCGAAGACCAAGGAGACGGATCCTCGGGGGTTATTTTGCCGGTGAAATCGCGTCGATGGGAGCCAGAATCACCGACTATTCAGTGGGCGATCAGGTTTTCGGCTGTGCTGGACTCAACTTCGGTGCCTATGGCGAGTATGTCGCTTTGCCAGCAAATAGCACGATCGTCGCCATGCCAGACAATATGAACTTTGAGGAAGCTGCGGCAGTGCCACTGGGTGGGTTAAATGCGTTGCATTTCATGCGACTTGCGCGAATCCGGCCGGCCGAAAAAGTATTGGTAAATGGGGCTGGCGGAAGCATTGGCGCACATGCGGTGCAGATTGCCAAGTCGATGGGTGCGCATGTCACTGCCGTCGACAGCGCCATAAAGGAGGATATGTTACGCCGAATCGGTTCCGACGATTTCATTGACTATTCAAATCAGAATTTTGCGGTGAACGGACAATTGTATGACGTTGTTCTTGACATGGTTGCCGGGAGCTCCTTTTCCACTTGCATCAGAGCTCTCAATCCCGGCGGACGCTATCTCAAGGCCAATCCGCGCCTATCGGACATGGTTCGCTCCGTTCTCACAAACAGATTCACTAACAAGGTTGCCAGCTTCGCTTTTGCTCGCGAAACAAAAGAGGAGCTGACTGCGCTCAAAGACATGATCGAAGACGGACGGATCGTATCAATCGTCGACAAAGTCTATCAAATGGAGCAAGCCCCTGATGCACATCGCCGGGTTGAGACCGAGCAACGCTGCGGAGCGGTCGTGATTGCCATCAGAAACTCATAGTGAGAGGCCAACTGCCGGGAAGTAACATGCCTGCATTTGGCACTTAGGAGAAGCCGATGTTGCGTGTTCGTTCCGTCTGTTCCTGAGACCAAAGCAGACGTCATTGCTCCCCCGAATTCTGATGGAATCCGGTCGGAAATCGAAAGAAAATATCAAAAAGATACGCGGAGCGTGCGGTGTCTTGTCTTTTGCCAGGCTGTTGAACGGGCCTGTCCGAAACAGCCTGCGCCCGGTATCGTTTCACCCCTCAATCGGTGTCACCCGCCCTTGAGCTGCGGGATCAGGAAAACCTCGCTGTCGGGATTGACGGGCGCGGTCAGGTCGCTGGCGATGACCTTGCCGTCAACGGCAACCGAAACGCCGGCCTCGACCACGGAGTCAAGACCCGGATGGACCTGGACGATGCCCTTCAGGACATCGCCCACGGTCCGGGCCTCTACCTCGATCTTGTCCTGGCCGCCGGTGAACCGGCGCAACCCCGACCACAGATTGACTTCAACCATCGCTCTTCCGGTCCAGCGCATCCAGGATGCGCGGTGGTGACATCGGCAGTTGCTTGAGACGCACGCCGGCGGCACCCGACACCGCATTGGCGATGGCGGCGAGCGGCGGGCAGATCGAGGTCTCGCCGACGCCGCGCACCCCATAAGGGTGGCCCGGGTTCGGCACTTCCACGATCACCGTGTCGATCATCGGCAGGTCGGAGGCCACGGGAATGCGGTAATCCAGGAAGTTCGCATTCTGCAGGCGGCCGTCCTCGCCATAGATATATTCCTCGTTCAGCGCCCAGCCGATGCCCTGTGCGGCACCGCCCTGGTACTGGCCTTCCACGTAGGTCGGGTGGATCGCCTTGCCGGCATCCTGCACGACCGTGTAGCGCTCGACGCTGGTCTGGCCGGTTTCCTTGTCCACCTTGGCATCGACGATATGGGTGGCAAAGCTGACACCTGCGCCGTCGGGGGTGGCTTCGAAGTGGCCGACGATCGGCCCGCCCGTGCGGCCCATGCTGCGGGTAATTCTGGCCAGCGGCAACGGGTCGAAGTCACCGGCATTGGGACCCGATGGTTTGGCGCAACCGTCTTCCCAGACAACCGCCTCGGCGTCGATGCCCCATTTGGCAGCGGCCCGGGCACACAGTCTCTTGACCGCATCCCTGGACGCCTCGATCGCGGCCAGGCCGCTGGCATAGGTCACCCGCGAGCCGTGGCTGATCTCGTTGTAGCCAAGCGTTGCCGTGTCCGCGATCGTGGTGCGGACCTTGTCGTAAGGTATGCCGAGTTCTTCCGCCACGATCTGGCACATCGAGGCGCGGCTGCCGCCGATATCGGGGGTGCCCACCGACAGTGCGGCAGTGCCGTCTTCCGACAGCGCCAGCGTGACCGCGGTCTCGCCACCGTGATTGAACCAGAAGCCGCAGGAAACCCCCCGGCCGTAGCCTTCCGCAAGCGGTGCGGAGTAATGCGGATGGGACTTTGCCGCCTCAAGGGTTTCAACCAGCCCGATGCGGTCGAAGGCCGGGCCGAATGAAGCCTTGGTGCCTTCTTTTGACGCATTCATCAGCCGGGTGTCGATCGGGTCGAGCCCGAGCTTGTTGCACAACTCATCAATCACCGACTCCACCGCAAATGCCGCCATGGGCGATCCCGGTGCCCGGTAGGCCGCCTGCTTGGGGCGGTTGGCGATGACGTCGTAGCCGATCTGCAGAACGTTCTCCAGGGCATAGGGCGCAAAGGCGCACATGGCCGTAAACTCCATCGGCGCGCCGGGGAAGGCACCGCCCTGCAGCCGGAATACGCCCTTGGCGGCTGTGATGCGGCCTTCCTTGGTCATGCCGATCTTGATGTCCATCGACGTCGACGAGGTTGGCCCGGTCGCCTTGAAGACTTCCGCCCGGCTCATCACCAGTTTGACCGGCCGGTTCGACTTGCGTGACAGGGCCAGCGCAACGGGCTCGATAAAGACTGCCGTCTTGCCGCCGAAACCACCGCCGATTTCCGATGCCGTCACCCGGATCTGGCTGGCGTCAGTGCCCAGCACTTGTGCGCATATTTTCTGGACATTGAAATGGCCTTGCGTACAGCACCAGACCTCGCCCCTGCCATCCGAGCCAAGCTGGGCCAGACACGCGTGGGGTTCGATGTAGCCCTGATGGGTCGCTTCGGTCTTGAAGCTGTCCTCGATAATCAGGTCGGCTTCGGCGAACCCTTGGTCCACATCGCCGTGTCCGCTCTCGTGATAGCGCACCACATTGGGGTGCAGGCCTTCCGGCACGGATTTGTCTGCGGCACCCGCCCGAAGGACGGGCGCATCCGGCGCCATTGCCAGATCCACATCTGTGACGTGCGGCAGCTTCTCGTACTCGATCTCGATCAGCTTGGCGGCATCGCGCGCCGCCAGCGGCGTGGTCGCGGCAACCGCGGCAACCGCATGGCCGTCGTAGAGAGCTGTGTCGCTGGCCATGACATTTTCAAGAACGTCCCAGTCGCCGCCGGTCAGGCCTTCGGCAAAGTCTGCCCGGGTCACCACGGCTTTCACATCCGGCGACGCTTCGGCTTTCGAGGCGTCGATCCTGACAATCCTTGCATGGGCGTGGGGCGACCGGACGATGGCGCCATGCAGCATGCCGGGCGCGGAGATATCGGCGCCGAACCGGGCGCGGCCTGTGACCTTGTCGATTCCGTCTGGCCTGTCCGGCCGGGTGCCGACAACCTTGAAACTGTCTGGGCTATTTCCGTCAGCAGCCATTACGATGCCTTCCTGAGTTCAGCGGCTGTGTCCATCACAGCCCGGATGATTTTGTCGTAACCCGTGCAGCGGCACAGGTTGCCGGCGAGCCAGTAACGCACTTCGGTTTCGCTCGGATCGGGGTTCTTTTCCAGCAACGCCTTTGTGGCAACGAGGACACCCGGTGTGCAGATGCCGCATTGCATGGCGCCGTACTCGATGAAATTTTTCTGCAGCGGGTGCAGTTCCTCGCCCTGGGCGATGCCCTCGACAGTGTCGATAGACTTGCCGTCGGCTTCGGCGCCGAGCACCAGGCACGAACAGACAAGCCGTCCGTCCATGGTCACGGAACAGGCGCCGCAGTCGCCGGTGCCGCAGCCTTCCTTGGCACCCGTCAGGCCCAGCTTGTCGCGCAGGGCGTCGAGCAGGGTTTCGCGGGGATCGCACAGGAACTCGGTCTCATCCCCGTTTACGGTTGTGTTGACGTGAATCATGCTCATTGGGAATTCCTCGCACGGTCGTAAGCTATCCTGGCGGCACGCCGGGCCAGCACGCCGGCCACTTGGGTGCGGAACTTGATGGTGCCGCGTTTGTCGTCGATCGGGTTGCACGCCGCCGACGCCGCGGCGGCCATGGCAGCCAGGCTTGCGTCATCGAGTGTCGTGCCGATGATCGCCGTGGCGGCATCTTCGACCACGACGGCTGTAGGGGCGACGGCGCCAAGGCAAACTTTGGCCTCGGTAACCGTGTCGCCGTCCAGGCGCAGGTTGACGCCGCAGCCGACCACCGCGATATCCATTTCGGTGCGCGGTATGAACCGCAGGTAGGCGTCTCCGCCATTTGTCCCGCGCGCGGGCACGTGAACCGCGCTGACCACTTCGCCTTTGGCAAGGCTGGTGCTGCCCGGTCCGGTGGGGATGTCCTCAACCGCCACCGTGCGGTCGCCGCCGGGGCCGGTGACCGTGACGGTAACGCCTGCGGCGATCATGGCCGGCACGCTGTCAGCCGCCGGCGAACCGTTGCACAGGTTGCCCACGAGCGTCGCGCGGCCCTGTATCTGGGTTGAGCCGATCAGGTCCATGGATTCCACAATTCCCGGCCAGTCCTTGTGCAGCGATGGATGCTCGGACATTTCCGCACCGGTAACGGCGACGCCAATGCGCCAGCCACCGCCCTCGGCGGCGATCTCCTTGACACCTTCAATCTTCTTCACATCGATCAGGTCGTCGGGGGTGACGGCATCGGCGCGCAACTGCACCAGAACATCGGTGCCGCCGGCCAAAAACCGTGTCACGCCATCCGCTTCGGCGGCGATAGCGACAGCAGCGTCAAAACTGCTGGGACTGTGATAACGCATGTATTCTCCTAATATTCCACAACACGACCACTCGGTCGCATGCCATCGCGAAACTGGTCAATTTTCATGTGGGTTCGATAACGGGAACGATTGTAAGACCTGGAACAAAGATAACAACCCGCGCTACCACATATTGAAAAAGACGGCGAATCCTAATTTGCCGAAGGGCAGACATCTCGCACGATCTTTCGGATCAGGGGTGTCGATTTTTTTCTCTCCATTCCGGGCTCGAATCGCCTGTCGTACAAGATGCGCAGCATGAGCATGTCCGCACTGGCTTGCGCGCGCGTTGGGGAAAGATTCCCGGACAACAGGGAAAGCGGGTTTTTCACGATCGTGCGCGTCAGCCCCAGTGACTGCAGCACAACACGCATCGTGCAGGCGGAGATATGGGGACCAAAACCAGGAACCACAGCGCGAGCCTTGTCGATGTTTCCAAGCCCGTCAATGCGCGCGGCATAGAAACAGCCCTTGCCATCTCGTAACATCTCCCGGTCATGGCGCAAGGCGGATCTGATCCGGCGGGCAAGCAGACTCACTTCCGGCGCGCCAAGTGTTGGGGCCGAGCGATCGTAAAGCAGTTCGTAGTCCGCGACGCTGCCGGCGACGAAAATTGCGAAATTCCGGTTCTCACCTGACGGCGTATCCGGAAAGTTCATGTCGAGGTCGAAACCTGGATTGCCATGCGTCAGGAAATTGAATTGAAGGACAACACTAAGGCCACTGTCGGCCTTGTAAATATCGGTGTCTTTCAAACGCAGCAGCTCGAATCGTACCGGCCTGGACCACTTTGCAACTCTTGCTTCGGGACGGGCGTCTGGCCAAGTGCCCTTGTCGAATGCCGTGGCTTTGAAATGTTCGACGGCGCTTGCGACATTAATCCCGGCTGCCTTGCAAAGCCCGCCTTCCTGCCAGTCGAACGCCCAGGTATCGTCGGATTTCTCACCGGCGGACGCAACCATTGCCGAGCACAACATCAATGCTGCGGTGAAGAGGAGGTGCAACCGGACCCAACGTTTTTGATCACTAACTTTTTCGGGCATATTGATGGGAGGGACTTTTCCTAAAACGTCTGCTCAGGGGAGTATTATTGCCCTATTCAGTAAGCGTCCGCCACTTCTCATAAGTGCCATAAGGAAATACGCTGCCTGAATCTCCTGCATATCCAAACGGTTTCGGATAGATTTATGGAAACGGGAGAAGTGAAGACGCAGACGATGGGTACTGATATTGAATTTTGTGTTGAGCGCCGCGAAAGTAACGAGTGGGTGTCCTGTGACACGTGGACCCGTAATCCGGATCCTGCCGGCTTTCTGACGGGCCAAGATTTCCTCGTCGATACTTGCTGGGGCGATCGGGAATATGACGTATTCTCCATTCTGGCTGGCGTCAGGAGCACCGGCGATTACACCGCCATTGCGCCGCTTCGCGAACTGCCTGATGACATGTCGGAAAATCTCGCGACGCATGCGCGCGATCGTGTTGGGGATGGGTGGGGCCACTCCCCAAGCTGGCTGACCTTGGCAGAAATCCTGGCGTTTGACTGGGACCAACACATCACGTTGGAAGGTTATGCCCGTGCAAGTCATTTCCACAGATGGGTGTGTTCGGGCCGTCGCGAGGCCGGCATGCCGCCACCAGATCTGTTCAAACTCATTGAGGTGAAAGAGTTGGGTCATGCGCTGTTAAGTGAAGAAGAGATCTTTGAGAGAACCGAACCGATCGGTAATCCATACGAAACAAAAAGATGTTTCACGCGAGGTCCGGCTCACGGCAGAAGTTGAATGCGCATTAGAGAATTGCTTCTGTTATTTATCTTGGAGCGCGAATTACCGCAGCCGATCTGTGAATTTTATCGAAGATGCGGTGTCCGAGATGAAGAAGCACGGCGCACCTGAAGACGTAAGGTGCGTATTCTGGTTTGGCTGACGGTTGAAAACTCTTCAACTGAAAATCATAATGCCCTCTTGAATGAACCGGTTCGACAACTGCTTTGGGTCATGTTCTTCCAGTCTGACCACTCACGTCGGATGGCTGCTCTCAGTGACACCTGCCGTTCTTCAACCGCTTGGAGGTCGGCAGTGAAGTGCCAGGAACGGTCATTGGAGAGAGGTCTGAAAACTTGACCTAACAGGGGATTTGCAGTTTTCGCAGATGTCTCTTGTCGGTCAAGAACGTGTGGAAACACGAGGCTGCATCAAGTACGAAGTTATGTTCTCCAAGGTTGACCTCTACCAAAAATTGAGGTTCGACCATTTAGGCAACAAAGGTACCTGTGAAACCGGACTAGGCCTGCATATTTGGTCTGGAGAGATACCCAGTAGGGTCTGTTCCGTTTGCGCAAACAGGATTAACAATTAGTAAACCATGTTTCCTTTAGCATCCTCACGAATCTCTACTGTTTTCGGGGGCTGATCCGAAGGGGAAAACTCGATGTCGCTTACACAAAAATTTTTGGGGATTGGCGCGACCGCCTCGCTGCTGGCGATAGTCCTCGCCGTCATGAGTATGGTCGGTGTTTCGCAATTCGCCGGTCTCATAACGCAAACTGAATCTGCTGGAACCGCTCTGCGCAATCACCTGACAGGCGATATGATGCATGACGGTTTGCGAAGCGATGTCTACCGCGCATTGTATGCCGCCGAGAATGCACCTCAAGACCGCGAGGAAGTTCTCAACGATGTCAAGGAACATTCCCAACTCTTTCGAGACCGTATTGCCGCAAACAAAGTCCTTGCATTGCCGGAGGACGTGAGGAAAACGCTTGCTGGTTTGGATGTACCCCTCGACGTCTATATCAAGATGTCACAAACGATAGTTGTCGAAGCCTTTTCAAACCGCGCGAAAGCCCTGGAACTCCTCCCGGACTTCAACAAACGATTTTCCGATCTTGAAGGCGAGATGGAAAATGCATCAGGCGCCATTGAGGGAGCTGTCGCCGCAACGACCGCACAGTCGGCTACGATTTCCAGGTTAGCGCGGATCATGATGATCATTGCTTTTTTTGCTGCGGTACTCGTTGGGGCGGGCATTACCTTCTACATGTGGCGTTCGCTGGCGGTTCCTCTCGTAAGTTTGGCGAAATCGATGCGGCTTCTCGGTGAAGGAGACATGGAAGCATCATTGGATCAGACCGATCGCAAAGATGAGGTCGGTGAAATGGCACAGGCCGTAAAGGTCTTTAAGGACAACATGATCCGAAACCAGGAACTTGAAGCTGAGCAGGCAAAGGACCAGCAGGGACAGCAACGCAGGGCGGAGGCTATCGAAAAGCGTGCCGCGGACTTTGAAGACGTGATGTCGCGGGTCCTGACTTCGGTTGCTGGCGCTGCTGACCTAATGGAGACATCTTCTACATCCTTGTCGGCAACAGCTGAGGAAACCAACATTCAGTCAACCGCCGTTTCGGCAGCAGCTGAAGAAGCATCAATGAACGTTCAAACAGTGGCGTCTGCGACCGAACAACTCAACGCTTCGATTACCGAAATAGCCGGTCAGATCGACCAGTCCCGGGAAGCCGCAGCAAATGCCGTCGCCGAGGTTGGTCAGGCAAATGAAAATGTGATGGGCCTGGCAAAAGCCGCCCAGAGCATTGGCGACGTTGTCACACTCATTTCGGATATTGCGGAACAGACCAACCTGCTGGCCCTCAATGCTACGATCGAGGCGGCTCGTGCAGGCGAATCCGGCAAGGGTTTTGCCGTGGTCGCCTCCGAGGTCAAGACTCTGGCGGAGGCAACCGCCAAAGCGACCGAACAAATCAGCACCCAGATCAATGAAATCCAGACATCGACGGAAAGTTCCGTTGAGGCTATCCAGAGTATTGGGATGGTGGTGCAGCAAATCGCCGAACGCTCGACGACCATTGCCACAGCCGTTGAGGAACAAACGTCTGCTACACTTGAAATCGCACGCAACGTCTCAGAGGCCGCAAGAGGCACCGAGGAGGTTACCTCCAATATCACGGAAGTCTCCAACTCCGCAGGTAGCACGGGTACAGCGGCACAACAGGTACTTTCGGCGGCACGCGAAATGAAATCGCAAACGGGCAGTCTGCAGACCGAAGTCGATTCCTTTGTGCATGATGTCAAAGCGGCTTAATGGTTCGAGTCTTCGTCAAATCGCCATTGTTGACCGAGAACTGCAATGCTCACGGTCGATGATGGCGATGTTGGTTATTGGAATCTGCATGTTGCCGGCATCCGGAACGACGACACTCAAAACTGTAGAAGAGTCAATGTGCGATAGCTGTCCACAAAATTGACTTGGGACGATAGTCTCTTGCGGGTAGAGAACGCCCTTTTCCGCCGGGTAGAATGTACGGTGAAAAGATGGCGTACAGCAGAAGTCTTTGCCTCAACACCCGATGATCAGTCAAACGTCTTGTTCCGCTCGGAATTCCGCCATTCTTCTCCTGCGTGTTTCAGAACAAGACGCTCCCGATCGTATCCATATCCGACAATGCCGGCGGTGATTGCAAGAAAGAACCAGTCTTTTAGAAATGACGGTGAACTGCCGTAGACCACGGCCGTCGCGACCTCAAGGCCAAGAAGTGCTGCCATCATCACAACCGCGTATATGATGCCGGTCTTGATTGCCGCATCTTGTATCGACACCTTCGTCTCGTCTGACAATGCGTTGAACTGTCCGTTGAAAAAGAACATTGGGATGGGAATGGCCTTATGAAATTTCAGATGAGACTATATCCGGCGGCATGTGACTCCACCGTGACTCTCCTCTGGCGTCCTGGAACACGGCCGACAATGCAACAATCCCTTGCCTGAGCCCTCGCTTTCAGGTTTAGGGTAGGGCATGGGGATTGACTTCAGCGACGTCGGGCAAAAACAGCTTTCGAGCGGTGCGCATCGCGTCTGTCCGGCGCGCGAGACCCTCGACCGTATCCTGCCGATCAAGCACAAATTCGGCATCACCCGCGTCGCCAATGTGACCGGCCTTGACCGGATCGGTCTGCCGGTGGTGCTGGCGACACGGCCGAATTCCCGGTCGGTGGCGGTCTCCCAGGGCAAGGGCATGACCCTCGATCACGCCAAGGCGTCCGCCGTCATGGAAGCGCTGGAGATCTGGCATGCCGAACAGTTCGACGGGCCGCTCCATTATGCCTGTTACGGCGATATCGCCGGCCGTCACGAGATCATCGACATCAACCGGTTGCCGGATATCGTCGACAGCCGCTTCACCGAGACACGGCGCTTGATGTGGGTTCAGGCCAGCGACCTGATCAGCGGGCGAAACATGCTTGTGCCGTTCGAAATGGTGCACGCCGACTACACCCGCCCGGTTCAACCGGGCCATGGTTGTTTCCCCGCCAGCACCAATGGCCTGTCGTCGGGCAACCACATCCTGGAGGCCGTCTGTCACGGCATCTGCGAGGTCATCGAACGCGATGCCCTGGCCGTCTGGCACCACGAAGCGCCAGGCCACCGGGCATCGCGCCGGCTCGATCCGGCGTCTGTCGATGATGAGTTCTGCGGGGACGCCCTGGCAAAGTTCGATTCCGCCGGCCTTGAATGCGGCGTCTGGGATATCACCACCGATGTGGGCGTCGCCTCGTATCTCTGCATCATCAGGGAAACCGGTGCCGCCGCCGGCCATCTGGGACTGGGGTCGGGCAGTCATCCCGACCGCGCTGTCGCCCTGCGCCGGGCGCTTACCGAAGCCGCCCAGACCAGGGTCAATTACATCACCGGGTCCCGCGACGATCTGGCCATGGCCGAATTCATGCCCGAAGGCATGGCGGCGAAGGGCGCGGCGGTCGACGATCTGTTCGCCTCGCACGCCACGCCTTGGCGGTTCGACCGGTCGCCCGGCGAGGTCAACGATACCCTGAAGGCGGACCTCGACGGGCTGCTTGCGCGGTTGCAGGCCGTGGGCATCGACCAGGTCGGCGTCGTCGACCTGACCCGGGCCGACCATGGCATCCCGGTTGTCCGGGTCATCATCCCGGGTCTCGAAGCTCCACATGACGACATCACCTATCTCGCCGGCCCCAGGGCACTGGCCGCAGCCGCGAGGGCCGGCCAGAGCACCGGATCGGGGGAGGCGGCCCCATGATCGTTTTTGCAGGACCCTCTCTCGGCGGCGAAGATCTTTCCGCCTTCGATGCCGTCACGGTGCGCCCGCCCGCAAAACAAGGCGACCTCTATCTGGCGACCCTTGAGCACCCGCGCGCCATCGGCATTGTCGACGGGTACTTCGAAGGCGTGCCGTCGGTCTGGCACAAGGAGGTCCTGTGGGCGCTGACCCGGGGCATCACGGTTCTGGGTGCGGCCAGCATGGGCGCGTTGCGCGCCGCCGAGCTCGACACCTACGGCATGATCGGGGTCGGCGCGGTCTACCGGTCCTACCGGGACGGTGACATTGAAGACGACGATGAGGTCGCCCTCCTGCACGGGCCGGAAGAAATCGGCTACCTGGGCTTGAGCGAAGCCATGGTCAATGTCCGCGCGACCTGTGCCGCCGCCGGGCAGGCCGGCGTCCTGTCTCACGAACAGTGTTCTGGCATTGTCGCCGCCGCCAAGGAGATCTTCTACAAGAACCGCACCTGGGAAGCGATCCTGGACACAGCACACGCAGGCCTGTTGAGCAGGGAAGAACGCCAGTCCGTTGCCGGCTGGATCGCCAGCAACGCCGTCGACCAGAAGAAACTGGACGCCCTGGCGCTGTTGGCCCGGATGCAGGACGGCGACTTTACAGGATCAAGCGAGGGCGACGTTCGCGATTTCAGGTTCGAGAACACAAGCCTTTGGCAAAGCAGCGTCAAGTCCTGGCGTCAGGCCGCTGGACCCGAGGATACGCCTGCAGCGCTAGCTGATGAAATGGGCTATCGCCTTGTTAGCGATGAACATTTATATTGGCGTAGCGAAGATGACGACGGTAAACCGTAACCCCGGCGAATTCCGGTAATTCAAGAAAGTCCGCTGAGCCCATGGAAGGCACCCGTTTCAAGCTGTTCCCGCAGCCGCGCTTTCTGGATGATTTCCAGGAGCCGGAATCGGTGCTGGTATCGTCGCCGGCCGGCAGCTTGTCTCCCGGCCCGGCCGACAACCGCATGTATACAGTCTACCCCGTCGACAAACCCCGGCCCTATGGCATCGCTCCGGGACCGGGCGACCGCTCCGGGGCGCTCGTGCCGCCCTGGCGGGGGGCATGCCACCCGCCGGCAATGCCCGACCAGGATGGTCATTTCGATCATCTTGAGCCTGGCACACGGGAGTTCGAGGCAGCCCACCTGTTCGGCACAGTCCGGTTTGTCCTCGACATCTGGGAGGACTATTTCGGCAGGCGCATTCCCTGGCACAGCGAAAAACATTTTGACCGTCTGGAACTGACCATCCAGCCGACCCTGGAGAATGCCTATTCAGGCTATGGCTTCCTGGAGATGGGCGGCGACCGCCAGCACGGGCGCTACAAACCTTTCAGCCTGAACTTCGATGTCATCGCCCATGAGGTCGGGCACGCCATCATCTATTCCGAGGTCGGCGTTCCTGATCCCAACGGGGCGACCGGCGAGTATTACGGCTTCCACGAAAGCGCCGCCGATCTCGTGGCGCTGCTGTCCTCGCTGCATTTCAATTCCCTGGTCGACCACCTGCTCCGGAACACCCACGGCAATCTCTATGTGCTCAATTCGGTCAACCGGATGGCGGAACTATCGGGCAACAAGCAGATCCGCATTGCCGCCAACGACGTCAGGCTGTCGAAATTCGCCCGTGGCTGGGTCAAGGAACACAAGCTGTCGCAGCCCCTGACCGGCGCCTTCTTCGATATCCTGGTCGACATCTTTCACGAATGCCTGCTCGACTATGGCGCCATCGACCCTCATGTGGAGGACCTGTCCGACAAGTTGCTGGCGACCCCGGACTATGAGCCCGTGATGCAGGATCTGTTCGACGAGGCGTTTGCCGGACACCCTGACGGCTTCAAGCTGGCGCTGATCGACGCCCGCGATATCTTAGGCACCTACCTTGCCGACACCTGGCAACAGCTCGACCGCAACGACCTCAACTTTGTCGATGTGGCGCGCGCTTTCGAAGCGGTGGATATCGAACATACCGGCGGCCGGTTCGGCCGGTTGATCCGAGGCAACTTCGACCTTCGCGACATCGGTTCTGTCCGGGTCGGACCACAGCTTGAACCGCTCAAGGCGGACAGCCACGCCAATTCCGTGCGCACTCTGGTTCCTCTGGACTGAACGGCACCGATAAGGCTATGATAATGCAGAAGCAACAGACAAGGGCCGAGCGGATTTCCGGCCGGAGAATGGGGAACGTCTAAATGCCAGAAACACTCCTGAGCGCATCCAGCATAACGTTGTTCGGGCGCGTTGTTGAAGACATCAACATTGTTCCCGACGACTCGAACAAGTCGCACCACCCGTCGGAAGCGCCCGCAGAAGGCGAGAAACCGGAAATTCAGCGCCAGCTTACCCATGGCAGCGGCCTTGAGGACTCCTCGGCGCGGCTCGCCCGGATCTATGGCTTCAGCTATGAAGGCGCCTATTTCGAAATGGCCGGTGCAACCCTTTTTCTGGTCCATGGCCCCGGCGTCGAGTCCTCCGACATCAAGGTTCCCGGACCAAACCGCCGCGACGAGCAATTTTACAGCGAACTGAAGGCCTGGGCCTACGACCGTACCAACCAGACCATGCGCCTCGATGTGGATTCCGGATCGTTCGAACAGGTTCTGTTGAGCACTGTCGGCGATGGCGGCGATGTGTCGGGTGCCAGAGTGTCCGGCGCCCGCGTGGCCGGCGCGAGGGTCTCAGGCGCCAGGGTTTCTGGCGCAAGGGTGTCCGGCGCCCGTGTCTCAGGCGCCCGAGTATCCGGTGCCCGTATCAGCGGTGCCGACGACTAGGACGGGATGAGGAAAAGTGTGTGCGGTTTTCCGCCCGCATCCCGTTCCAAACAGACCCTAGTACGGCTCACAAAATTTATGACGCCGTGAGACTACCGGCGTTAACGGGCTGACTCTCGCATGACGTACCGGCAAGTTGCGCCTGCCGTTATCAGCTTGTCCACCGGTCTTTCGACCGGTATCAACCCAGCACTGGTTGGTTAGGCCAACCGCTCCAAAGGAAGCGATGCTTCTCCTGGCTTTCCAACCGGTTTGGGCTGCGCGGCCCAAGGCGGCCGGTCCTTCCAGAAGCCACTAAGGCTTGCGGCCTTCGCGGCCCCATGTTCCCAGAAAGGGCATGGGTTTAAGCGCCTTTCACATCGTTCCGGCCAGCACTTTTGCGTTTTACAGGACCAATTGCCCCGTGCGAACAAGAACTGCCGCCCGGTTGCCCGCGCCTTTGAACCCCGTCGACGGATTTCACGGTGAGCGTCGTTAAAAGAATGCGACACAACGGTGAACCCGATTCACACGCGTTTCACGGCGCCGGGAGAACAATCGACCTATCACGGTTTCATGGAACGGACTTCAAGGAGAGAGGCTAATATGACAGAAGGAAATTCAAGTAACCGGTCGATTGCTCAGTGGGTCCTCGCGGCGCTCTTCTTTTTCACCGGTTTCAGTGCAAATGCCGAATCCTCGTCGCAAAATGTCCAGCGCGATGCCACAGCTGTTCTGAAGGCGTTCCATTTCGCTGATCTGGATACCGTGATGAGATACACGCACCCGAAGATCATCAGCATGCTGGGCGGACCCAAGCCCGCTCGAGAGACAATGGCCAAAGCCCTCAAGTCTCTGAAGTCGCAAGGCATGAAGCTGAAGTCCCTGTCAATTCCCCATGCGCCAAGGTTCCTGCGTGGTGGCAAGCGCCGCTTCGTGTTTGTCCCCACACTTTCCGTGTTCTCTTTTGACGGCAAGAAAATCGAAAGCCTGAACTACCTGCTCGGCATCCTGGATGACGGCGCGAAGCAGTGGAAATATCTGGACGGTGCCAAGTTGAACAGCCGGAAAGTCAGAGCGCTTTTTCCGGGTTTTCCGCGAGGGGTAACTTTTCCGAAGAGGTATATGGAAGTGCGCTAGCCGCTTGGTGTCACCTTGGGCAAGTAGGCAACTGCCTAAGGATTCACGGTGGCGGAGCATTCGGTTTGCGATGCCGCCGACCATTCCAGTCAACAAAGTGCACTGTCACCGCCAACTGTCACCGCAAACCGAAAACCGGATCAATCTCTGTGTATTGGAGCGGGCGGCAGGCGCAATTTTGCACACACCTTTGATCATCCCGTTCTAGGGTCTGTTGAGTATCAGGTTTGTGGTGTCGGTTTCACCAGATTTGTCTAGTTTCGGGTCATGAGGAGGAAGGACATGGTGTCCATATTCAACGACGAATGGTGCGAAAATGGGCAAATCTGGCGAAATCCCTGCAGGACGCGGCTGATTTCGCCTCTGGACAGCGTTGCGCGTTGCTTGAAGTGGCCGACACTACGGCGCAACCCGCGCCTTGCCAGAAACAAAATCAGCCACGCCGACGCTGCAAAGCTGATACTCAACAGATCCTAAGGCGTTCTTCGCTTGAGCGGAGATGGGAAAAAGGGGAGTGGTCTTAAACGCAGGTAGCAAGGCCTCAAGTCCAGCTTGCATCTTAATTTTTTAGCTCTCCCGAGTTCGGTTCCTCCACGGCAGGGAACGTCGAAATAAGAGCCCCCGTCGGTGCGGACGTGTTGCAGTCTTTTGTATTTTGCAAGAACTGCAGCCTCAAATATCCGTTTTTGACGGTCATACGCTCGTCTTGCCTGCCGAGGCGTTTCGCCATAGGCGATAATTCGTTTGCAAACCACACCGGCGTGCGGCCGCTCGTCCAGGGGATCGGCTTGGGCATTGCTCACCAACATCAGGAAAGTGCCCAAAACCAGGATACGGAAGGTAGATATCATGTTCCAATTCCTTAGACGCGCACACCACGATGCGGTTCAAATCAGCAAAGAGTCTATCAACGAAATCCATGCTTCGCATGACGCATTTGCGCTACACACAGACGTATCGGTGTCTTGCTCCGGGCCACCGGATGCCCGTCTGGGAAGTTTGTATGGGCTGATTACGGCGCTGCTCGCAGGGGATCATTATAACTTTCCATACATATTTCGGTGAGTATCCCTATCCGTAACCACTGAATTTTCAGACGACCAAAGGTGTGTGATGACCAAACATCTTCGATTGGCCGTTGTCGTCGTATCCATTTTGCTGATTGCCATACTGTTCGCCAGATACGACGGCTATCAACCAACGGCTCTCCCCGGCGCCCATGTCCAACTGACTTTTGAGGAGAATCTAAAAAACATTGGCAGTGGAGATATCGACGGCCAGATCCATGAAGGAAAACTTCAATTTGCCAAGAGCCTGACCGGGCAGTCATATTTTGCGTTGGGTGATGGCGGCTGGCTGGAGTTTCGGGCGGCGGCCAAGCCGGAATTCAGTGATGTTGTCGAGATCTCGTTCGACTTCAAACCGGAAAACTGGGACAACCCCTACAGGCAAGGCTCTGCGGTGAAGACAATGGCTGTGGTCAGCGGCCGAAGCAACGAGAAGATCAGGCATGTCGCCTTTAGCATTTCCAGCGGAAACCAGCCGTCTGTTTCTGTTTCAATAGAAAATCTGGCGGGACACAAGGCACGACTGAATTCTGAAGCCGGATCGATCTCCTGGAGCTGGCATAGTGTGATGCTGCGCGTCGATCGAAAAACACAACAGTCCAGTCTTTACCTCGATGGTGAAATGATATCTTCAACCGATATCGTCCCGGCCGTCATCGAACAGGGTTTTGACCGGATCAAACTGGGTACCTGGTATAAAAAGAATCAGGCTTATCGCGGGTTGATCGATAATTTCATTGTAAGAGATTTGGAATGAAGGTGAGAATGCGTCCCACCTGAAACCCCGCCCGCATGAGCCCCCCGACGACTTTGAAAGCGATCCTTTCAAGTAACTCAAATACTTCTGATTGTCGTTCCAAACGATATCCGCAACGGGTCATGGGTTTGGTGGTCAAAATCAGAACGATCGCAGAGCCGTAAGGGTTTAGCTTGCCTGTCGCGCCCAGGTTGATGCAGATTGGTTGCATAAGCTCAACCAAAAAGGACAGGCTCCACGATGACCGGGTCATTCAAACTTGAGGTCGCCCACGATGTGGCCGCACGCACCGGCCTCGTTTTCTCCGTCAGGCCCGGCAACCTGATCCGCATCACCGATCTCGAGGGTGCGCAACCGGTAGACTTCTGGGCCTTCAACGCCGACAGTCACCTTGAGTTTTTGTCGTGCGAGCACACCAAGCCGTCAATCGAAAAGCTCTTTCCCCATCTCGGCGATGCCGCCTACACCAATCACCGCCGCAAGATCGTCACCGTCGTGGAGGACACGTCACCCGGGCAGCATGACATGCAATTTGCCGCTTGCGATCGCACCCGCTATGCCGAACTGGGGGTTGAAGGCGAACACGCCAGCTGCCAGGACAATCTCCACAAGGCCCTGGCCAGCATCGGCATCACGCTCGATTTCACGCCGCAGCCCTGGAATCTGTTCACCAACTTCTTCATCAACCCGGATGGCACCTTCAGCATCAAGGCGCCGGAGACCAAACCCGGCGACTACGTAGTTCTCCGGGCCGAAATGCCGGCTCACGTTGTGATCTCCGCGTGCCCGCAAGACCAGAACCTGACCTGCGGCGGCAACCCTACGGGGATCAGGGTGGAAGTCGGAACGTAAGCGCAATTAACCTCCAGAGCCGAATATGCAGACTGACGCCACTCGGCATGATACCATCTGCGCAAAAGATCCATTGGATCGCGCTCAACGCTAACCGGAGAACATAATGTCGACCCTAAAACCTGAACTGGCGGAAATGACCACCGAGATCGTTTCAGCTTATGTCTCGAAACATTCAATTCCCGCCTCTGAGCTGCCTTCACTGATTGGGCAGGTCCATGAAGCCTTGGCAAAAGCCGATGCCGGCGAAAAAGAAGAACCGGCGGTGGTATTGAAGCCGGCGGTCTCGATCAGAAGTTCCGTCACCCCGGATCACATCATCTGTCTCGAAGACGGTCAAAAGTTCAAGTCGCTCAAACGCCACTTGCGTACTCACTACAATCTGACACCGGAAGAGTATCGTGAAAAATGGGGCCTCAAACCGGACTATCCCATGGTCGCCCCAAATTACGCGGCCGTCCGTTCGGAACTTGCCAGGAAGATCGGTCTCGGCAGGAAGAGAGCCGCTTGAGGTGCCGACGCAGGGGGACGCAAGCACTTCTTGTCGGCAAAAAACTGGCTCACGTACTGCTAATTGATAGTGTTCTGGGGTGAAGCTGAGGCGTGACGTGCTCCTCAGGGCATGCTCCTTCCTAAATTTGTTCTGTTGAATTACGGTGACAGTTTATCTAACTCCAAAATGAACTTAGATCACGAGTCACCTCTTTCATTTTTCGGTTCCGGTCCTCTGCGGGCCGGCGTTAGGGTGTGCCCGTCCGCTTCTGCGGTGCGTTAAGCTAGGCGGGACTGTCGACAGGCCGGCCGATCGTCTCGCCGCGCCGAATCGCGCCATAGGCCATAGCGCCCTCAAACGGCTCATTGACAAACCCGGCGAAGTCCCCAATACGCTCAAGCACCGGCGCGACCTTGACGACGCGGCCGTTGGCTCCGGCCCAGAATCCTTGATGAATGGTCGCCGGCGGCCCACTGGAGTATCAGGAGCTGTCGCTGAGACTGGCCAGGCATTTCCCTTCAAGCCTGAAATTCCGTGTACGGCGTTCCTTGTGGCCTGAGTGATGTAAGCCAGCCTGACGCCGGTCGTCTTCTTGGACGAAAGAGCACAAGCGAACAAACACCACTTGACCTACGTCAACGCCCGGCAGTGACTAGGGTCTGTTGATTGGAGTTAAGGCAAGTTTTGTCCTTATTGATCATGGAAAATTTTTGCTACAATTTGTCTTCCATAATCCCATCGTTCTGCTTTTCAAGTATCTCATACGGCTGAACGGCGACTGCCATGGGATGCCTGCAGAACAACTCCCAATTGTTCATGAATGTGGAACCGATAGTTTTGAAAATCAACGACAAACGAGCCCAAATGTCCCGACTCGCAGGCATCGCCGCCATCGTCATTTCAATGGCTGTTTCACTTTTCTTTATTGACCGAAACATTACAGACTGGTCCAGCGAGCATGACGCACGCCAGAACCTTGAGGCCTCGTTCACACTGGCAAACACCCTTTGGCCGCGCCCGAATGTTGTCTTTCCGAACGAAAAGGAACAAAGCCTGGGTAATTACAGGGAACCGTTGCCCGTGTTTTTTCTCGCTCTCAACATTCTCGCACATCCCGTGCTTTCGAAGGTCCGGACGGTCGACGAGATGGATCAGGGCGACAACCTAATCAGCCTGAAACGCCATCACCTGGTCTGGGCAAGTCTGCTGATGCTGGGTGCCGCGCTGTTGGTCCGGAGCATTGGCGGGACTGGGATTGTGGGAACCGGCGGGGCTATCGTCGCGATTGGCCTGGCGACCGCCGACTTTCTTGTGAGGCCATCCGTCATTGACCGGTTCTACACTGAGATACAAGCCGCCACGATTCTGCTCTGGCTCTCATACGCTCTGGTGCTGGCGGTCAAAACGAAACGGTGGCGCTGGTTCGCACTTGCAGGGTTATTGACCGGAGCCTTGGCCCTAACCAAGTCCGTATTCTTTTACGTCGGTATCGTGATACCGCCCGTCATGCTGGCAGTATGCCTGTTACCACCAACCCGATGGTCCTTGAGATCTGGCGCAATGAATTACGCAACCATGGCGCTTGCCATGTTTGTCGTCGTCGCACCCTGGATGCTGAACAACTACGCAAAGAACGGCCATCTCACGATTTCTCAGCGTGGTGGCGTGATCTTGATGATCAGGGCCTACAACAATCAAATGACGGCTGAAGAAGCCCAAGGTGCCTTTTATGCCTGGGCGCCCGTACCTCTAAAAAACCTGATTGGCAGCACTTTGGGTTTCTCGCGGGACGACCTGTCGAAAGGCGGGCGTCTACAGCGCCTCAACATTCACGGCAATCAGGCCTTTGTAAAAGAGGACTGGGCGGCGGAAATTGCCGGGAGACCTGAGGATGCCCTGACCTTCTACACTGCCGGCCGCGCCGAAGGCGTAAAACTGCAGCGTGAACTGAAGGCTGACGGCGTTGAAAGCTCGCGGGAACAGGTCGACATGCTGCTTCGCGCCAAGGCGGTGTCGATGATCTTGACCGACCCGATCAACCATCTGCGCATGACACCACTGTTCTTTTGGCGCGGTCTATGGACTCGCGGACCCTCAAATCCCCCTCAATTCCTGGTTTATGTTTTGATGGTCTCTGGGTTCTTTGTCGCTATGCTTGCCGGGCTGATTTTGCGCCGCCCGTTAATTCTGGCATGCACGTTGCCAACCGCCGGCGCGACATTCTTTTTTGCATTGTTCACTCAATTCCATCCGCGCTTCAGCGATATTTTGATACCTGTGATGGAAGCAAGTGCCGTGGCGGCTTGCGTCTTTGTGTTGCAAGGACTGGTATCCCAGATGGCTCGACGAAACCCATGGCTGGCCCGGTTCGACGGCCAAAATCAATGATCGAATTACGGTGACAGTTCATCTAACCCCAAATTATACTTAGATCAGGAGTCACCTCTTTCATTTTTCGGTTTTGGTCCTCTGCGGGCCGGCGAGAGGGTGCGCCCGGTCCGCTTCTCCAGTGCGTTAAGCCAGGCGGGACTACCGACAGGCCGGCCGATCGTCTCGCCGCGCCGAATCGCGCCATAGGCCACAGCGTCCTCAAACGGCTCATTGACAAACCCGGCGAAATTCCCAATACGCTCAAGCACCGGCGCGACCTTGACCACGCGATCGTCGGCTCCAGCCAAGGGCGCACGCGCGCTGGACCATGGCCAGTCGCTTGCCCTCGCCGCGTGTCGCGCGCGGACCGGATTGAGGGTGACACAGCGCACCGCATTGATCAGATGGTTCTCATCCATGACGACGGACCCGTAGCGGCCCTGCCACAAATGACCGGTGGCGCGCGCCCAAGCGTTGATAAACCCGGTATGGCGTCTCTGCAGGTCCGTAAAGGTCCGCCGCAATGCGTCTTCGTCACTGGGAAACCTGATGATATGGACATGGTTGGGCATCAGGCGGCAGGCCCAGACCTCCGATCGAGCACAGGTGCAGACTATAGAGGCGGCACCTTCATGGTGCCGCCTTCATCAGTTGTTCGTCTACCTGGAAGGTTAGCCGAAAATATCCTTCGTGATGCCATCGTACCAGCCGTTGGCTTCTTCGGCAGTTTGAGCCCTGAGATCAGCAGTTTCACCAGGCTTGGAAATGAACTTGCTGGTGACATCAATTTTCTCGGCACCGCCTGCATAGTCGGCACCCACCTTAACACCATTATTCTCAGCAACCAGGCTCCAGCAGGTGTTCCGGTACTTTGCGGGAAATACCTTGGATCCGGTAAGATCGCCGAGGATCGCATTGGCCGCAACCTTGGCCTGGCTGTTGGCTGAGAACGCTGACTTGGGCATGGATGTGGCAATCGATGCGTCGCCGATAACAAAGACGTTCTCATCTGCTTTCGAACGCATTGAGTGTGGATCGACAGCACACCAGCCGGACTCCGCCGTGAGGCCCGCTCTATGGGCAATTGCGCCCGCAGTTTGTGCAGGGATGACATTGGCAACCGAGGCCTTAATAGTGTCATCTTCGGTGACGATCTCCATGGAGTCTGTTTTAACGGCCTTTACGCCGCCTGTGATTTCCTTCGGCAGCCACTCAATCATGCCGTCGTAGTGCTCCACCCAGGCCTCTTGGAAAAGTGACTGTTTGGAGAACTTGTCTTTGGCATCGAGTACGATGATTTTTGACTTGGGTTTGTTGTTCTTGAAATAGTGCGCGACCATACAGATACGCTCGTACGGCCCGGGCGGGCAACGGAACGGGTTTGGTGGCGGGCAAATGACGAAGGTGCCGCCATCGTCCATGGCTTCCAGCTGAAGCTTCAATGCAGCTGTTTGGGTGCCCGCCTGCCAGGCATGCGGCATAATGGTCGACGCTTCCGCACTGTAGCCCTCAATGGTGTCATAGCGCATGTCGATACCAGGTGAGACCACCAGGCGGTCGTAAGCGATTTCGCCACCACGGCCGAGTCTCACTTTCTTGCCGGCCCGATCTACATCAGTCGCAATGTCATGCACCATGTTCACACCATATTCGGCTGCGAGTGTGCCGTAGCCATGGGTGATTGAATCAAGGCTTCGAAATCCACCGAGATAGAGATTTGAAAAGAAGCAGGTTGTGAAGTGCTGCTTCGGTTCGATGAGGGTGACTGAGACGTCCTTTGAACCTTTAGCAACATAGCGGGCGGTTGTAGCGCCAGCTGGGCCGCCGCCAATGACCACCACGCGAGACTTTGCTGCAGCGATAACGGCTGGTGCCGCTAAACCGCTGGCTGCAACTCCAACGCCTGCTGCGCCAAGCAGAGTGCCAAATTGGCGTCTTGAGACTTTAGTCATCTGACTTTCCTTCCCTCTATTTCACCGAATTATTCGGCTTTCTGTTGTGAAAAAAATTTGGCCAGCGATCCAAGTTCCTCTTCTGACAGGTTCTTGGCAAAATTCACCATGGTTGGATTGGTACGCTCTTCGCTGGCATTCTTGTACTCCAGCATGGTCTGGACGAAGTATGTGTCCGGCAGCCCATTGATTGCCGGAATACCCTCGCCGTTGGAGTTGTGGCAGGTTACGCATTGGCCGGAGAGATATTCTCCATAGGCCAGGTCAGCCTTGGCAAGTATGCTGGCAATCCGGTCATGTTGAGACTCGGCCCAGGCCGTGGTCAGGAGGCCGAAAGATAGGAACATTGTAGACAAGCCAGCCGACTTGCAAATTGCTGACGCCGATAAAGGCATAAATTACCTCCACGCTGTCTCCTTCCAGAACGTTGCCCCAATCTGGATAGAGTCGTTTCTCCAAGCGACATGTATATAGTATTATTCGAATGTTACAATGAACGACTATTGCCGACAAGAGTAGAAAAAGGGAATCCGAGGCAGGCCGGGTAAAGAGCGTACTGAATGGCTCGCAGTGGCAGCTGAACCGATTTCCGGCATACTGGGATCGATCGATGCCGTCGCCAATACGACAAAATCCCGTGCGTCGAGTAGGAGCTTGGGTACCAATAAGACATTTGTTAACCAAAAGGACACCACGTGAACATAATGTTGCCGGGTACAGGGTTATCTTGCCTAAGGGACCGTCACGCTCTCGTTTTTCCGAAAAAATACCCAAGACGATGTCGCTCATATCCAACTGCGGGATGAGGTCCTAAAAACTGTCGAAGACCCGTCGATTACGAAGGCTGTGGAGACACTGCAAGCATTGGCTGACCGTAAGTTCAACGTCGTTCATGACGGTGAAAGTGACTTGGATCATGTCATTCGCAACCTGGCGGATACACTCAAGGGGAATGCGGTTGGAGCGCTGTCAGCCACCGTCACGTATTCGATGAATGCAAGCCATGCGATGGCGTCGGTCTCCCAGGTTACTGGAAGTACGAGAGACGTGAGCGGCAAGGTGCAAATTATGGCCGCCGCGACTGAAGAACTCAGGGCATCTATCGAACAAATCGCAGAGACCAGTTCAAATGCGGCAGAAACGGCGGACCAGGCACGTAGTACCGCCTATGGTGGGATCGAACGCCTTGGGCAGACGATGGAACGTATGGACGAATTGGCAGGTTCGGTTGATACGATCAACGATCGAACGGAAAAGCTCGCAGCCGCCGCCGACCAGATTTCGGGTATTCTGGAAACGATCGACGCCATCGCGAGTCAGACAAATTTGCTTGCGCTCAACGCAACGATAGAAGCTGCACGAGCCGGTGACCAGGGTAAAGGGTTCGCCGTTGTCGCAGGTGAGGTGAAAACTCTAGCTTCTCAAACCAGTACAGCCACGGAAGACATACGACAAAGAATTTCTCAACTGGAGTTGGAGATCACGTCTCTCAAGGAGGCAACGGATCAAGGCATAAGGGCCGCGGATGCAGGCAAAAAGGAAATGAACGAAGCCCGAGACGACATTGCAATCATTGGAACGCAAGCAGATGACGTATCGTTGAGAATGAGCGAAATATCCAACATGCTCACAGAACAGAGCGCGGCTATTGGTGAAATTTCCGAAGGGGTCACTCAGGTTTCGGACCTTTCTCAGCGCAATCACGAATTTGCCGACCTGACCATCGATGCCGTGCGACAGTCTGAATCGACAATCGAAAAGCGCTTTGGAGAACTCGAAAAGCAAGATATCCCGGATTCGGTACTTTACCGTGCCAAGTCTGATCATTTCCTCTGGAAGAAGCGTCTGGCAGAAATGATGGTCGGTCTCAATTCCTTAAATCCGGATGAGTTGGCGGATCATCATTCATGCCGACTGGGCAAATGGTACGACAGCATTGAAGACAATTGGTTCTTGGCTGATGTCGACTTCAAATCTCTGGTCGCGCCTCATAAATCAGTTCATGAACTTGGTATAAAAGCCGCGCGCCTGTGTGCTTCAGGCCAATTGGACGAGGCATGGGCAGAATATCGTAAAATGGACGAAGCTTCGACAGAAGTTGTTCGTCTCCTTGACTCGTTGATAGAAAAACGAGACACACTACGGTTGTCGAGCTAAAGCGAACCCCTGATCATCATGGTCACCTGGCGAACAGGAGCTGAACCGCCTGTCCGGGATTCATTGTTCTCGATCCATCTAATTGACATCCCGCTGTTTTCAGATGACGCTCAATCGTCCATTTTAGGGAGTACCCCTAAATTATGGAAATGCGGTGACAGTGCACCAACTTCAATCTCCCCGTCTTCAGTAGTCACACCGAAACCGTCCAGCCTAAAGCCCCGCCCGCCTGAGCCCCTCGACAAAGTGCCGCACGTCGTCCTCGAACTTGTCCGGCTGGACCGCCGCCCAGTGGTCGATGTCGAAGTTGGGGTGGGCTGCGAGCACCCTGGCGGCTTCCGCCCGGGCCTCGGTCTCGCGGCCCAGGTGGCCGTAGCTGGCGGCCAGGATACGCCGGCCCTCCGTCGGGTTCGATGAGATGCGCTACCACGGCAATGCCCGCTCCCGCAGCAACAGTCGACGCATACGGTGTCGCCAGGGTTCCCGCAAAGAGGACAAACGCCACGAATTGCAGTGGCAAACCACGTATCAAACCCGCCAAACGCATGGCAGACGAATTTCGTCCCGGCCATTCAAAACTGTACGGCGACCTGATACAGGCCGTCGACCACCTTTCCCATGCGCTCATAGTCCAGTGTCTCCGGCGTATCGGTCGTTTTGTGGTAATTGGGGTTGCGCAGAAAGGCCGTATCCGTGACCATTACCGCGGGCAGACCATGTTGCCAGAATCCCCAGTGATCCGAGAAATCGATACCCGGCACGATCACCGGCGCATTGATCGAATGGACCGGCAACGAATTCCCGACGCGCATCAGGGCCTTCACTCTGGCCACAAGGGACCTGTCGAAGGACTGGCCAACGACGCCGATGAAGTTTCCCTCATCCGGATAGAAAGCCTTCAACATCGGCAACGGATATTGCTGAGACCCGGCCTCATCCGAGAAGTAGCCGATCATCTCTACACTGATCATGAGTTTCACGTCGACGCCCTCGTTCGTCAGACGCTTGGCATAGACATACGAACCCATGTTGCTTGACCTGAAGTTCGGCGGCTCCTCAAGCGAGAACGCGACAAGATCAATCCGGTGTGTCAGATCCGGTTTTGCCTGTTGGATCATTCGAGCGAGTTCAAGGATGGCGGCAACGGCACTCGCATTGTCGTCGGCTCCGGGATTGTTGTCGCCAGCCACATCGTAATGGGCGCCGATGACAATGCGGGGGCCGTCGGCGGGGCCCAGAGCGCAGACGATGTTGTGGTAGTCGTTGCCGCCGACTTGAAACGTATGTCGTTCAGGCGCACAGCCGGCAATGATGAATTCGGCCGTTATGAGTTCTGCAACACCATTGAGCACGTCCACATTGTGGTATGCCCTTGCCGGATTGCTCGCAGCCAGGAACTCCACATGCGCCTTGAGCCTTTCCGGTTGCGCCTTGGGAGCCTCGACCGGCTTCGCGGACGCGAACAGTATGGGGTTCTTGATGAACCAGTACAGCCCGCCGTAGAGCAATATGGCCGCCGACATTATTGCAATAGTTAATTTCAACATCGCAGTCCCATGGCCATCCTGTTTATTGTGACAGCTTACTTAAAGCCTAGATAGGCATCGATGGCACTTCCAATAACTGCCTTGTCCGCCTGGGGTCTCTGCGTCGGGGTATGAGCGAGCCCCGGTGCTCCCCTCCAGTTACCACGCAGGAGCGCGCCCTAGGTTGCCGCGTCGTCAATCGGCTGATCGAGACAGCCGGCGAAATCACCGACACGTTCCAGCACTGGCGCGCCCTTGATCGCCAGACCGTCAACGCCGCTCAGATGCGCCCTTGCACTCGACCAGGACCAGTCCCCGGTGCTGGCTACAAGCCGCGCACGGACCGGATTGAGGGTGACATGGCGCACTGTATTGATCAGATGGCGCTCGGCCATGTCGACGGAAACCTGGCGGCCTTGCCACAGACACCGGTGGTACGGGCCCGGGCATTGATGAATCCGGTATAGCGACGATGCAGATCGACAAAAGTGCGGCGCAGTCCGTCTTCGTAGCTGGGAACCGTGATGACATGGACAGGGTTGGGCATCAGGCAGTAGGCTCGGCCCTCCGGCCGAGCCCTTGCTTTGCTCTGGGGCAACAGATACCGACAAAGACCAAAGTCGGCGTGTTAAAATAACGTCTGCTCGCGGCAGTTACCGCGCTGAGTGATGTGTTGAGGCAATCGGGGGACAACAAGCCGGGCGACGCGGGCCATGGAGTGTAACGTGTAAGAGGTTGGGGTTAAGTAAACTGTCATGGTAACCTGACAAGTCTCCATGTCTTTCCAAAGAGGCACAATACCGAAAATGCAAAGAGAAAAATATCTTTCGATACCTATCTGGGTATTAAGTGAAATGATCTATAAGTTCATAAAATGAAATACAGAAAAAAGTATTTCCATGTCCAAAGCGAAATAGTCCATTGCGGAGGAAGATTGTTAGTACATTACTATCGACTTAGAATCACCTGATGGTGGCCTTTAAACATATTGAGTAGTTGGCGACCGTACTCAATGTGGTAAAAGAAAGACAGAATTTGGGGCGGGGTTGAAATGTCAAACAGGCATGGAACATACGCTTATGTGGTTGACGGAGAAATCTTCACGCATGAGGGTCGGCAGACGGAAGAAGGCGATTTTCTATTTGATGCAAAATCCCGCGAACTATTTGGGCCAATTGACCCAAAGGTCACAACCGATACAAATGAACACCAAAACTGCTTGGGACCTATCACAGAATACACTCGTATCTTTTTAGACCGCGCACAGGTATTGAACAAGGAACTTATCGAGAAACTCGGGTGGGTAATGGTGCCCGACGACGAGGATGACGTTGGCGATCCGGACGAATCTGGCATTCCTTCGGCATATACATATCTCGGCCAGTTCATCGCGCACGATATGACTTTTATGCAGCGGTCCAGTTCGAACCAACCAAACAATTACCGAACGCCGCGACTCGATTTCGACAGCATCTATGCATATGACAAGACGGCCGTTTCGTATCCCTGCACGGATAGCTCTGGACCGCTGCCTATCGGCTGTACCGGGAACTTCGACCTGGTTGATTTTTTTCACGAAGATCTTCCGAGACGCCCCAGTCACGAGGCGATTGTCGGTGATCCGCGTAATGACGACGTGCTGCCTGTGGCGCAGACCCACGTCGTGATGATGAAATTTGCCAACCGTGTTGCCAGCGTAGCCACAGACGAGGGTGAAGCGCGTGAACTCTGCACCAAGCACTTTCAGTCTGTTGTCTTACACGACTACTTGCGGAAAGTCTGCGATGACGATGTTTGGAACGATGTCGAGCAGAACTGGCGTGCATTGGTGGCGCCAAGGCGAATGTCAGACGCAGATCGCCGCGCGTTCAAGATTCCGATCGAGTTCGCGATGGCTTTCCGCTTTGGCCATAGTATGATCCGTTCTCGTTATCGAAACTGGGTATTTGATCGGGATGCAGATCTCGAGACATTCTGGGACGAAACCTACAACAGTGGGGTCGATTTTGGTGTTCATCACCAGGGCATAGGCGGTGTTTGGGTTAACAATTGGTACCGGTTGCTCGATTTTGCCGGCACAAGATATGAAGCTGCCCAAGTAGCTGATGGTGGCGCAGTAATCCATTCGGCCGCCATCAATACGTATCTCGCGCGGCAATTGGGCCGCATTCCGGAACAAGCATTGCCGGACCCTATCTGTGGTACGAAACCCTTCACACTGCTTCCAAATCTTGCAGTCCGCACGCTCCTTATGCACCACGCGCTGGAACTGATGGACGGTCGGGCTATCGCGGAAGCTGTCCACAAAACCCTCGTTGCTGACAAGATCGACCGGCCGGATTTCAAAGTTTTGAAACCGGATGATGTTCTTAAAGATGAACCGTTCGTAGATAAACTGACCACTGAGGAGAGGGCATTGATCGGCAAACATCCGCCTTTGTGGTTCTATGTTTTGAAGGAGGCGCAGCTTCTTGGGAGTGGTTTGACGCTTGGTCCCGTTGGCAGTCGGATCGTGTTGGAAACTATACACGCTGCGATCGAAGCGGCCGAAACGTCGATCCTGCATGATAAATGGATCCCCGATACCCGCCTCGATCCGGGTAGCTCAGACTTCTATACGTTTCCCCGTCTGGTTGCGTTCGCCGGAGATCCGGCGCCAGTGAAGTGACCTCGAACATTCTGTACTAATCGCCAACGTCAAAACATCAAAAGGAAACAAGAGATGACTTTCAAGATCGTAAAGGCCGCAAGCGACGCGCAGCCGGACTTCTCCGGAACACAACGCGCCGGAACTTACCTCAGAAACAATGTCGGAAAATATAAAAAAGGCGCTGGTGAAGGAACGAAGCTACTTGAGGATTTGCATACGAAAGTTTTGGTCCCCACCACTACGATCATGATCGACGGCTCCGGCAAAAGGGCCCATCTTGCGAACGGCAAGGCGGATTCAAAACTCAATCTCTCGAAGGACGAAACAGGCCGTAAGTACAAGATGTCACTGCCGGATGGCTCCAAGATCAACACCAAATACGTTGAGGGCATCCTGAAAGTCCTACAGGACAAGTTCATCAAAGACAAAGCGAAACCCACCGACACGGACATGAAGGACTTCATGCTTGGACTCATCCTTTTATCAAAGTGCAGGTAGGATGATGGGCGGTGTCCCTCTCTAGATCGCTCTATCCAATATCGTCGCCATGCGGATAACACCGTCAAGGCGAATGCATTCGCTGTCAAAGGGACGCCCCTGAACGATCGTGAATGGCTCATACTAGCCAACATACTGCACGTGGAAATTTCCGGCTGCGCACCACAAACCGAATGGACCGTATGGACAAGGTCGAACACACGGCACAGGAGGATGAGCCGCAATTTGGAAAGCGTCTGTTTCTTACATCAGCCGTGAAAGCTCGTGCCGGTTTGTTGAAACTCGGCAGGGAACAAACGATTCACGAATAAATCACGCGACAGACCATATACAATCTTGGCTACCTGACTCATCGAATAGAATGGAGTTCAAGAATGAGAGAACATGTCGGCCTGCTCGCCATGGTTGTCGTAATGTCGGCAAACATGACCATTCATGGTGCAATAGGCGCCGAGGCATCTGCGATTGAAAATCCAAGATGTGACAGGAAAAACACCTGCACTCTCCACTGCATCGGCCCGGGCGGGCAAACATCAAACACGTCAAATATTATGAATGCAGATGTAGGCCAATTTGGCGATGGTCTCAAGTTTACATTAACTGTAGTTGATGTGGTCGGAAAATTTGATCAGCATGTGTACGCGGCCGGCAGTTTCTATTGCAAGATAGATGAAGCCCCATACCGGAAGCCCGGACAGTAAATCGCTTAAGTAGGCGTAGCGAATTGTAATCTGCGTTACCATCTCCTCAGCAATGCATGTGTCACGTTGCTCTCACGCCCCTTTTGCAATCTAACTACACTCTTCAAAATTGAAGAAGACGATTATGACCGAAGCAATTCGAATTGTGGAGTTATCCGATCGGAGAAGCTGGACGAGAGTAATTGTAAAATTGTTGGCGTCGTTGATGTTTGTAATTTTCATTGCAGAGGAGTCCCTTGCGGCTGATCCGCCAAAGAACATCGAAATTGGCACAGTGAACATCAAACCGGTTAACTTGCCCAATGGAATTGCCAAAAATGGAATATCTGTCAGGCGTCGGTAGAATAAACTCGGAAAATCGGGAAGCTCTGGCGTTTTGCAAACCGCATTGGTTGTTACTTTCTGGTGCCTGTTCCTCGGCCGTCAATCAATCCGAATAAAATTTTACACACTCGAACGCTATTTTTGACGGCACTCGGAGAATTGGTTGGTATTGCCGGGCAAAGGGACCAATCAACACCCCCATTCCGCCGCATTACAGGACGTTTGAATTGCATCTGGTTTGTGCCAAACCAAAATAAACAGGTTGTACGCGAATTTTGTCCTCGACTAATTTTGCGTGCTTTCTGGGATCAGTGTTGTTTACGAGCACAGTCAGGGATGAAAATTATGCACGACGCAGGCAGTTATCGGAATTTCTGTTTCACACTGCATAGGTCCGTTTGAGATTGAGATTTCTTTTCAGATTGCAAGCGATCGCAGTGAGCTCAATCTGAAGTGCTGCGTCGGCGATACCCGTGGAACTACAATTACAGTGCACAAATCTAATCTCCCAACCCCTCAGAGAATCACGCCTAAAGCCCCGCCCGCCTAAGCCCCTCGACAAAGTGCTGCACATCTTCTTCATACTTGTCCGGCTGGACGGCGGCCCAGTGATCGATGTCGAAGTTGGGGTGGGCTGCGAGCACCCTGGCGGCTTCCACCCGGGCCTCGGTCTCGCGGCCCAGGTGGCCGTAGCTGGCGGCCAGGATGCGCCGGCCCTCGGTCGGGTTCTGCATGGTCTGGATCGCGCGCACCGCCTCTTCATACTGCTTCAGGTTGAAGTAAGCCCCGCCCAGGTGCCAGATATACTGGTCGGGATAAAACGGGTTGAGACGCATGGCCTTCTGCAGCAGTTCGATGGCCTCTTCCGACCGGCCCGAGTGCGCCAGCGCATCGGCCATATCGGACATCAGGTCGGCATCGTTGGGGTTGAGCTTGATCGCGCGCTCATAGGCGCTGATCGCCGGCTCGTGCTCCTTGCGGTAGAGGTGGGCAAAACCCAGTTCGCCGAACCCCCGGGCATCGGATTCATCCAGATCGATG
>JAJFHC010000235.1 GCA_021775835.1 Hyphomicrobiales bacterium
TGATCAGAATATGTCTGTCAGGGCCATTGATAGCAGTGGCCTTATACTGGAAATCACGAAAAGGACGATGATTGGCAATGTCATCCAGATGCGCACGCCAGTTTTCGTCATCGGTACTACCGCCCGCAAACTCTTGGCGAGTCTTGCCGATGAACTCCTCGCGCGCAATGGGAAATATCTCGAAGAACCTTGGCGACATGTAGGAAAAGCGCAGATCAGAGTCCATCTCCCAGATCCAGTCCCCGGCGATTTCAGCGACGTCTTTGAACCGGGTCTCACTCGTCTTAAGCTCTTGTTCGGTTCGTTTATGCTCGCGGATTTCGCGTTCCAGCTGGTTTGTCGTTTCCTGTTGCTGACCAAAAATACTCGTGAACTTCCAGAGCGTGATTACTCCCAGCACGACCAATCCTACCCAGACAGACATTTCATAGGCCCCCAGCCCAACTAGTTCTGCGTCCGGAGTGCCGTACGGAGTGAATGATACCGCCATCATGGCCGTGTAGTGCATTCCCGCGATGGCCAGGCCCATCGCCAAGGCGCTGACAATCCGCGAGCTGTGGAAGTGAAGCCTCGATGCCTTGTCCCTGCCTTTTGATTCGACATGGAGCGCTGCTATCGCGAGGAGTATTGCAACCGCAACGGAAACAATAGACAGAAGCTGATCGTGATGAACTTCAGCGGCCAAACGCATAGCCATCATGCCAACGTGATGCATCGCCGCTATGCCCGCCCCTAAAAGGACGCCGCCAATGAGCAGTTGCTTCGTTCGTAACCTTTGTCGGCTCACTATGTAGAGAACTACGCCACCGGTTAAATGGGCGGGAATGACCGAGATGAGAGTGGTCAGAAAATCATACTTGACTGGTACAGGAAGGTTGAGTGCCAGCATTGCCGTGAAATGCATGGCCCAAATGCCGCTGCCAACGACAATGGCGCCAGAAACCAGCCACAAACGTTTCTCGATACGCCTGCGCGATGTCCTGACCCGGTCCGCAACATCAAGCGCACAAGAAGAGGCCAAAACTGCTATAGCAATCGAAAGAGCGACCAGAGCAGGGTCATAGGCCCCTGCCAAATGACTCACCATTTCTGCGTTTGGGTGAAGAAACTTCATGAGGCTCTTATTCGCCGAAGGGTAAGTTTCCTGTTTTAGCTCTGTTTGGACAGAGTATGAGCGCTACGGAAATTACTATGGATGAAAATGGTGTTGCAGGAGTTAAGATCGATGGAGGTCACGTCTGTGTCCTACTCACTCGACGGCCTTGTCACTACTCCCGTGATTGCTGTTTGCACCGCAACGATCTCACTTCTCTATGAAGTCGGCTTGCGATGTTCGGCCCTGCGGCTGATGGCCTTTTGGCTTTCATTTTAAAGCTGTTTCTTAGGCTGCAGCGACGCGCTCCAGGAACGCATCCACAACCGTGCGTAGTTTCTGTGTCTTGGTTGCTACATCCTGAGACACAGAAAGAACCTGATCCGCCGACTGCGAGGTGTCGCCCGCAGTTCCGGTCACGCCGGAGATATTCTGTGAGACCTCGTTGGAGCCAGCTGCGGCCTGCTGCACATTTCGTGAGATTTCGGTCGTCGATGCCCCTTGCTCCTCGACCGCAGCAGCAATGGTCGTGGTCGATCTGCTGACCTCTTTCATCGTCTCAGCGATAGCTTGGATGGCCTCAACGGCGTCTCCCGTCGCCGACTGGATGCTGGCAATCTGGGCACCAATCTCCTCTGTCGCCTTCCCGGTCTGCGTGGCGAGTTCTTTCACCTCGGAGGCGACGACGGCAAAGCCCTTTCCTGCCTCGCCAGCGCGCGCAGCTTCAATGGTTGCGTTGAGCGCCAGCAGATTCGTTTGTTCAGCGATCTCCCGGATCAGGGAAACAACGTCTCCAATCTTATCGGCGGCATGAGCCAGTCCCGCGACTTTTTTGTCACTGGTCTGGGCTGCCTCTTCGGCCTGTTTCACGATGCCTGAGGTCTGAGCCACCTGACGGGATATCTCATCAATGGAGGCCGACAGCTGTTCGGCGGCAGCGGCGACACTCTGGACATTCTGCGATGCCTCCTCAGAAGCACTGCCAGCGCCCCCAGCCTGCGCTGAAGTTTGCGTTGCTACGGCTGAAAGCGTCTTGGCGGTCGTCTGCATCTGTTCAGCATTGCCGGCGACCTCCTCCAGCAGCAACGTGACCTCACCGCGGAAGGCATCGATGAGATCCTCGACGGCCTTCTGGCGTGCGGCACGGCTCTCTTGCTGTTTCTCCGATTCGCTCATCAGTCGCGTCCGTTCGACGGCGTTGTCGCGGAATACGAGCACCGCGCGCCTCATGGCACCGACTTCATCACTGCGGGGTTTTCCGGTGACCTCGAAGTCGGTATCGCCCTCCGCCAGCCTTCCCATCGTTTCGGTCAGTTGGCGCAGGGCACGCAACAGATACCGACCAAATACGAATCCGAAGGATGACAGAGCTGCGAACGAGAAGAGGACAGCAGCCAGGACAGTCCAGTTAGCGATGCTGCGTGCCGTGGCAAACTCATAAACAGCAGCCCCCAGAGCTGCGTCTACCGAGTCTTGAGCATCACCCGCGGCGGTCTCCAGCTCACTCATGGTACCCTTGATCCCCTCGGTCCTGCCCTTCAGGGACTGATTTGCCGCCGACCACTCCGCCAGAATCTGACCATAGCTGTTCAGGATTGGCGCTACCCGTTCGGCAAATTCTGCTTCAACACTCTCGGACTTCATGAGATCGCGAAACTTCGAGATATGCCCCTCTATGATGTTCAGATATTCGGGCGCACCATAAACGACAAGCCGCACTTCTTTCTCCGAAATTGAAGCCAGAAGCGATGACATCTTGTGCAACGTGATCCCCTCATTGAATTCGATTTCTTCCGAAAGAAGCTTTGCGATGGCAGCAGCGGCGTCGCTCAGTTTCACGGTCAGTCCTGTCAGTTCCCTGATGCCACCTTCGTCAGCAAGCTCAATGCTTAACTGATCTACGAAGCCGAGTTTCTTCTGAGCCTCGATTACCGATGCAACCACGGACTCATACTCCGACAGCAATTTGGCCAATCGATCGGAAAGGCCTTGTTCCAATGATTCATCCGAGGTTCCGGTCAGCCGTTCAATCAAGCTGCGGACTACGACAACCGCCGGGGGAAAGGCGGTAGCGGCCGCGCCTGTGCGCTCGATCAGAAACCGTTGTGTGCCCGACCGCACTTCCGCAATACCCAGTTCAATCTTGTTGAGAACGCTGCGGGTTTTTTCAATGCTTGCCCGGTTGTCGAATGCCAACGTCGTGCTGCGCTGGCTGAAAATATACGCCCCACCAATCAAAGCTATGGCTGACAGTGACAGTCCAATAAGGATGAAAAATTTGAACCGAATTGTAAGCTGTGGAATTCCGTGCAATCTCTGGTCCTCCATGACCTTCTTCAGATATCACGGCGCTCCAAAAACTTGGTTAATAGACTCAAAAAAACTGGAGTGCACCCCTGACGGTGGATATAAATCCGCATAGGCTGGATCGTCTGCTTTTAGCCAATAGCGGACATTGGTATCCTCAAGGATAGTACAGGCAAATCGCCAGACAGCCCTCGAATAGGTTTGAGGATGCTGCAAGGCGCTGAGTCCTTTTGGTCACACCTCAAAATAAATCTCGGCTCTACCCACAGGTAATTGTGGACGGAGTTTATGCGAATCAGATGCCATGGCTGCACTCGACTATTTTGGAGGCGGACATGACAGAAACTAAAAAGGTGTCGAGTACTCCGAACGAGCCTAATTCGGAGAGCCTTTATAAGCGCCTTTATGTGCAAGCCTATCGGCAGGTCTTGGAGATCGCATGGCAATTGGCACGAGAGGAGCATCCCGGGCTGAGCTTCGAAGCAAGAAGTGCTTGGGCGAAGGACGTCGCTCGAAAGCTCGCGACCGATCATGTGAGGTTGCAATTAGGCTAGGCTGTGCCACCAGTAGTCCACTCAGCCGGTGGACAGGGCTGGAGCCGGGAGAGACCAGCGTCAAGAATTAATCGCTGACAGATTTGCCTCCTGTCAGGAAGTTGCCGGTCTTATTTTGGATATGAGTTATCCACAGGCTTATCCACAGATGCCCTCAGGGTCACAGACGGCGGCGGTATCAGTGGCCGTTTGGGCACACTCAGAGTTATCCTGAGATCCAGCGGCAGGATTTGGCGGGAGTTTCAGCTAATGTCGCCGTTTAAGTCTTGTAGGCATGTATCAAGTTGACTTCCCTAGCGTTGCGTAAGGATCGGGAAGCCACGTAGCGTTTGAATGGGAGCTAAAGGTATGTCGGAATCAGTTATTGCGGACGATCTGTACATCAAGGGCGAGATAAACTCTTCTGGTGACATTGAATTCAAGGGCATTCTGGAAGGCGATGTCACCTGCCGAACGTTGCTGATTTCCGAAGACGCCAAGGTTGATGGCAATGTAACGGC
>JAJFHC010000236.1 GCA_021775835.1 Hyphomicrobiales bacterium
GCCGAAGACCGTGCGGTCGCGCGCGTAGGCGGCTGCGCGTTCAAGCGCGTCATGGCCGATAGCGATTGCTTCCATCCCGATCAGGATGCGCTCCGGGTTGAAACTGTCGAGCAGATATCTGAAGCCACGGCCCTCTTCGCCGACGCGATGCCCTTCGGGAACGAAATAGTCATCGATGAAAGTCAGGTTAGAGTCGACCGCCGCCCGACCATGCTTCTCGATGCGCTGCACTTCGATCTGCGTGCGGTCGAGATCGGTGAAGAAAATTGTCATGCCATCAGTTGGCTTGTCGCAGTCATCGCGCGGCGTGGTGCGGGCCAGGATCAGGATCTTGTTGGCGATCTGGGCCGTGGTCGTCCAGATCTTGCGCCCCTTGATCCGGTAGCCACCATCAACCTTGTGGGCAAAGGTTGAAATGTTCGTCGTGTCGAGGCCGGCATCGGGTTCGGTCACGGCGAAACAGAGCTGATCCTGGCCTGAGATCAGACGCGGCAACCAGGCCGCCTTCTGTTGCGGTGTACCGTGAACGACAATCGGATGCGGACCGAACATGTTGATGTGGATCGATGAGGCCGCTGTCATACCGCCGCCGTGGCGGGCGGTTTCGTACATGACCGCGGCAGCCGCTTCAACGCCAAGGCCTGCACCACCGTATTCTTCGGGCATGCTCACGCCGAGCCAGCCGCCTTGTGCCATCGCCTCGTGGAACTCGGCCGGGAACCGGGCTTGGCTGTCGCAGTCAGACCAATATTGATCATCAAACCGCTGGCAGATCTTTGCGACACCGTCCCGGATGGCCTGCATATCGTCGAACTGATCCAAAACACTGCTTCCCAAAAGCCGCACCATACCAATCAACCGCTGGCTTCAGCCGAAAGCCAACGCCATTTTGTAACACGAGCGGACTTTATGCACAGCCTTCCGGAATGACGGGCAGAAAGCCGCCAAATGTGACTGGCGTGGTCGACTTAGGCACGTACGCGGAAATTCGGCATGCCCTAACACGGTTTGTCGCCAGCCAGGGTGATCCGATGCATAACGCGTCTAAACCCGTGATAGTCGTTTATCGGATTGTGCTGCGTGACACGGTTGTCCCAGAAAGCAATTGACCCCGGCGCCCAACGGAACCGGCAGGTGAATTCGGGCCGTGTCTGGTGTTCAAAGAGATATTTCAGCAATGGCGCGCTCTCTTCATCGGTCATACCGTCGAAGCGGATCGTATGCGCCCCGTTGACATAAAGAGCCTTCCTGCCGGTTTCCGGATGTGTCCGTATGACCGGATGCGTGGCTGTCAGCACAGTCTCCGGTGCCGTCTTCGCACCGTCGGCCACGCGCGCTTGTCGTGTCTGCTGGGCCTTGGGCAGGTTTGAAACGCTAATGCCTCTCAAGGGTGCGAGAAGCCTTTTCATGCCGTCCGACAGTGTCTCGTAGGCCATGTACATGTTGGCGAACTCGGTGTCACCGCCGTAAGGGGGCAATTCACGCGCCAGCAGGATCGAGCCCATCGGAGGTTCTTCGAGATAAGTGGTATCGGAGTGCCAGAGGCCGCCGAAGTTGATCTTCTCATGTTCAAGCTTCACCACACTCATGATCCCGGGGTAACCTTCAAGCCCCTTGACCAGCGGATACTCGACTGGGTCGCCAAAACGATGTGCAAAGGCCAAATACATATCCGGCGTAATGTTCTGATCACGGAAGAAGATGACCAGGTGGTCCAGCAACGCCTGACGAATCTCCGCAGTGGTGTCGTCACTCAGGTCCTGGGAAAGATCAACACCGCCAATCTCCGCGCCCAGTGCGCCGGCGATCGGGCGAATGTCCAGGGTATGAGGTGCATCACTCTTCCCGCTCATCTGGGACATCATACGTCCTCCCGGCATTCGATTGCGCCAACAACAGCATTTTGCGCCTGGGTTGCCCTGCTTCCCGTCACACCACTTCACATACCTTCCGCCAAATTGTCCCGGAGATCCATAGCCAGACCAGGCTAAACTCCACCGAGAATAATCCCAACTCTTCGATAAAGTGGAATACCCTGGAGCCGGCTTTCAGTCTTCCGCCCTCTTCACTGGGGTCGAACAGGTTCCAACGATCCCCTTTCCCAGAAATGGAATGCCGTTCTGTGAGAGGTTGTGAGATCGTGTTGCTGGCGTTACTGTTTGGAAGTAGCAGCAGGGTGCCACGACTCCAGATTTCTTCGAAACAAATTTGTTTCGTCACAGATTGCTGGAGATGGACGGCATAATTGCGAGGGCGTTACGTTGGCACGGATCGCGAAATATTTTGGGATGTTCGTGACAATCCAAATCCTTATCGTGCTCTGGATTGCCGTATTTTCATTGCCGAATTATTTCACCGACCAACATGGCGGAGTCAGTCAATTCGCGACGACCTGGACACTGCTCGCAGGCTGTCTGTATATCCTCTCACGATTTGCCGAACGTGCCGGCAGCGCTCCGGTCAGATGGGCTTGTGTGGCCGTCGTCGGGATCTCAGCGGCTATGGTGCTCGATGCTGTCGTTCGGCAAGGCACATTCAATTCCGAAGCCATTCTGGTGCCCCTTTTCTTTCTTACCCCTCCGTTGCTCTGGGGTGCAATATCAACGCCCGCACCGTTGACGCTGTCCGGACAAACTCACAGTGCACATAGGGCCTAAGCGAAACCGGCCTGCGGTTCTGAGGTACCCGGCAATCTCCCAATCCTTGTCAGAAGTGCGAATGCCGGCGGCACGAAGTAGAACGACACTATCGTCGACAAGAGCACACCGCCGGCAATCGACATGGCAAATGGTGGCCAAAAACCGCCACCTTCCAGTATCAGCGGCAAGAAGCCACCGAAAGTGGTGAGTGTGGTCGAGACGATATGCCGGCTCTGGGCCAGCACGACACCGGCAATCTGGTCGACGTCGCCGGTCATGGCGCGCGGGTTTGCCTGCAGGGCCGTCATGAGGATGATGGCGGCATTGATGGAAACGCCGATTGAACCAATGACACCAATGACGGCCTGAATGCCAAAAGGATACTGAAAGATGGCCAGCGCCAGAATGCTCAGGCCCATGGACAGGACGGCGACCAGGCCGGTGACAATGGCCAGGCGATAGGAGCCGAATGTGAGCAC
>JAJFHC010000237.1 GCA_021775835.1 Hyphomicrobiales bacterium
GGCTTTTTCAGCCCATGGGGGCTGAACACAGCGGCTATATCACGGTCGACAGACTGGGTGCGCCGCGCGCTGCCGGCGGAGTTTGCATGACCACACGCGACCTTGCGCGTCTCGGTCAGCTTCTGGTGCAGAACGGCGCCCGCGACGGAACACAGGTGATTCCTGAGAACTGGGTTGACGATATCTGCGAAGACGGAGATCGACCAGCTTGGGACACCGGAGACTTCGCGGCAGACTTTCCGGGCATGCCGATTGCCTACCGGAGCAAATGGTATGTGCTCAACGAGGCTTCACCCCTGGTGTTCGGCATCGGAATCCATGGCCAGAACCTTTACGTGGATCGTGCGAACCAGGTGGTGGTGGCAAAATTCTCGTCGCGGGCAATGCCTCTGGAAACCAGCCCGGAACGCCTGACACTGACCGCGGCCAAAGCAATTCGCGATTTTCTGGCGCCCGCCCCTTGAGGTCAGCTGTTGCGGGCCAGACCGGCCATGGCCGCATCAACGTCAGGACATACTTTTTTCGCGGCCTCGGCCTTAACCGGACCGAAGCCTCGGATGTCCAAGGGTTTTGCCAGAGTCTTTATAAGCGCACCGTGATTGTCTGCATTCAGTATCTTCAGGGCATCGTCAACCAGACCGCCATACCACTCCACAAGATTACGCTCCATCCGGCGTTCGGCTGAATATCCAAAAACATCCAGAGGTGTCCCTCGAAAACGTTTCAGGGAAGCCAGACCCCGGAACGGCAGCCTGATCCAAGGTCCGAATGAGTGTTTGCGCGGACGTCCCCTGGCGTCGGTTCCGGTTGGCAGGAATGGCGGTGCCAGATGGTGCCTTATCTTGAAGTCGCCCTCGAAGACGTCCCTGAGCTGGGCGTCAAACCGCCCATCGGTATGCAATCGTGCAACTTCGTACTCGTCCTTGTAGGCCATCAGACGGAACGCCGTTCGCGCCACTGTATCGGCCAGGTCATTCTTGCCAAGACTTGCCTCGGCTTTGAATACCCGGCCAACGAGAACCCTGTACCTGGACGCATAGGCTTCGTCCTGATAGTCAGCCAGGAACAGAGCCCGCCGGTTGACCAGTTCCTCCAGCGTTTCCTTCACCACTTCAGGATTTGCGGCTTCAATCGCGGCAAGCCGCCCCCAGGCGAACGCCTTCCTGTTGGACTCGACCTTCAACCCGTTGAGTTCGACTGCACGCAGAATTGCCTCGAGCGACACGGGCACCAGTCCTTCTTGCCAGGCCAGGCCGAGCAGGATGACGTTGGCATAGATTGCATCGCCCATGAGGTTTTCTGCCAACTGATTAGCGTCGATTGATTTGAGGTTACTAGAACCTATGACTTCACCGATTTGCGCGATCCGCGTATCGACCGCCAAGTCAGCGTCTCTGAAACGCACCACGTCTCCTGTCGGCATGGCGGCGGTGTTCAGGACGGCTTTCATGCCGGGCCGGTAGCAGCCCGATGCCTTAGGCGATGTCGATGTAACAACGTCGCAGCCGATAAGAGCATCGGCAGCACCGGTGTCGATACGCACCTGGTTGACGTCGCCGGGGCTGCGCGCCAGCCGGATGAAACTCAGCACTGGCCCGAATTTCTGGGCAAACCCGGTAAAATCAAGGACCGATGCGCCTCGGCCCTCCAGATGAGCCGCCATCGTGATGAGAGCACCGATGGTGACAACGCCCGTGCCACCGACACCAGTGACCAGAAGGTCGTAGGGTGCCTCAAGATTGGGCATCACCGGCAGGGCGAGTTTTGCTGCCAGGGTTTCCGGATCGTCTCGGGATTCCTTGCGTTTGCGCCGCCTGGCACCTTCAACGGTTACAAAACTCGGGCAGAAACCGTTCAGGCAGCTGAAATCCTTGTTGCACGATGACAAGTTGATCTGGCGTTTGCGCCCAAGCGGTGTCTCGAGCGGTTCAACGCTCAGGCAGTTCGATTCGACCGAGCAGTCGCCGCACCCCTCGCAGACCAAATCGTTGATCCAGGCGTATTTGGGAGGATCTTCTGCGAGACCACGCTTCCGGCGGCGGCGCTTCTCGGTGGCACAAGCCTGGTCGTAGATCAATACGGACACACCCGGCACCTCGCGCAACTCCTTCTGGACCGGATCAAGTTCGCGTCGATGGTGGAGGGTGAGACCTGCAGGCAATTGAGCGGATCTGTATTTTTCAGGCTCGTCGGAGACCAGGGCGATGCGTTCGACTCCCTCCGCGCGCACCGAATGGGCGAGGGTCGGAACGGTCAGGGGTCCGTCAACGGGCTGGCCGCCGGTCATGGCGACCGCATCATTGAAGAGAATTTTGTAGGTAATGTTCGTTCCAGCAGCGACCGCCTGGCGAATTGCCATGGAACCGGAGTGATAGAATGTGCCTTCACCCAGGTTCTGGAATATATGACCATTGCCGGTGAAGCGCGATGACGCAACCCAGTTAACGCCCTCCCCGCCCATCTGGATGAGCGATGTTGTTTCCCGGTCCATCCAGCTTGCCATGAAATGACAGCCAATGCCTGCCAAAGCCTTGGAACCTTCCGGCACCTTCGTGGACGTATTGTGAGGACACCCCGAACAGAAATAGGGCGTGCGGGCCGCACCTGAGACCTCGAGCATGACAGCAGGCGACGAAACAATGGCTTGACCCCTTGCAGCAAATCCTTCGCCTGGAAACATGCCGTCGAGTCTTGCGGCGACAATCGGCACCAACTGGCGCGGCGCAAGTTCGCCCGTCCAGGGTACCAGGCGGTTACCGTTTTCGTCACGCTTGCCGACCATGCACTCGGGCTTGTCACCGGGATAATCGTAGAAGTATTCCTTGAACTGACTTTCGATAATGCCTCGCTTTTCTTCGATTACCAGGATTTCACGCTTGCCCCTGACAAACTCAAGGGCATCCTGGCGGGCGAGCGGCCAGACCATACCAACCTTGTAGATGTCGATGCCCAGCCGACTGCAGGTCTCATCATCGATACCCAGCAGACGCAGGGCTTCCATCAGATCAAGATGCGCCTTACCGGTGGTGACGATGCCGAAACGGGCATCCGGCAGGTCATGGATCCTCCGGTCAATCGGATTGGCCTGGGCAAACGCGAACACTGCCTGTTTCTTGGCTTCCAGGCGCTCCTCGATCTGGGGACCTGGCAAATCGGGCCAGCGATAGTGGAGTCCACCGGGCGGCTGATCGTGCGCCGGCACGACGAATGCACGGTCGTCTTCAAGCGCGACCGATGCTCCAGCCTCGACTGTTTCGGAGATTGCCTTGAAACCGACCCACATGCCGGAGAACCGGCTTAAGGCGTAGCCATACTCGCCAAACTGCAGGTACTCGCCGACACTTGCCGGATTCAATGTCGGCATGAACCAGGACATGAAAGCCACGTCCGACTGGTGCGGCATGGAGGATGACACGCAACCATGGTCGTCGCCGGCGACCACGAGGACACCGCCGGTGGGTGAGGAGCCGTAGGCATTGCCGTGTTTGAGGGCGTCTCCTGCCCGGTCGACGCCCGGCCCCTTGCCATACCAAAGCCCAAAGGCACCATCGACCGTCCGTCCCGGTTGGGTTTCGACTTGTTGCGAACCAAGCACTGCCGTTGCCGCAAGCTCCTCGTTAATGGCGGGCATAAAGGAGATGGCATTTTCTTCAAGCAAAGGTACCGCACGCCACATCTCCAGATCGACGCTGCCAAGGGGGGAGCCGCGATAGCCGGATACAAATCCACCCGTGTTAAGTCCTGCGTTCCGGTCCCGCCTCGCCTGATCCAGCACAATGCGGACCAAGGCCTGGGTTCCGGTCAAAAATACCCGTCCCCCGGTGCGTTCGTACCTGTCACCCAACCGGTATGTTTCATCGACATTTCGAAAACCTGGAGGACCCGGAGGCGTGGCTTGTATGTTCATAAATCGATTCTCGCGCAGTTCGATTGAAAATTCCTGCCACAAGATCTCCATTTTTGATCAAATTATGGTATATTCTGCCAAATATTACTTTTTATTGATACATTTCACCGATACGAGATCCCTATATGAATTCTCTCTCACTTCAGGATCAGGCCATTCTGACAGAGCTTCAGGCGGATTGCCGCATTTCCAATCAGGAGTTGGCAGAGCGAACCGCCATGTCGGCGTCCGCATGTTGGCGTCGCGTCCGATCACTTGAGGCGGCCGGCGTCATCAAGGGCTATACGGCTCTGGTCGACGCGGACAAGGCAGGGATTACTTTCAGCGCGATCGTTCACGTGTCCCTGACCCGGCATGACCGGAACCATGTGGACACTTTCATTGCGGAAATCTCTGACCGGCGTGAAGTTCTGGAATGCCTCGCCACAACAGGCGACGCAGACTATCACCTGCGCGTGGTGTGCCGGGACCAGAGCGCCTACAACGCGTTTCTCGATGATTTCCTGTTCCAACTTCCGGGCATCGCCAATGTGAAAACCAATCTGGTATTGAAGGAAATCAAGCTCGACACGAGTATTCCGGTCTAAGAGGGCGGCGCGGAATTCGCGGCACTGACCGACCGCTCCTGACATGATGCTGTCAGGAGCACCCCGCTAGATTGACGATACCGAAACCAAACCCGTGGCCATGATGGGAGAATCATTTCGATGTTTGTTGTAAGCCTCAAATTTTCCGACAACAAAGCCCAGGCTGGCGAATTCATGGAAGGGCACAAGGCTTGGATCCAGCGTGGATTTGATGACGGCGTTTTCCTGATGGTCGGCAGCCTCCAGCCCAACCTGGGCGGGGGAGTCATGGCGCACAACACATCTCTGGAGGATCTGCAAAGCAGGGTAAACGATGATCCGTTTGTTGCAGAAAATGTTGTGCGTGCCGAGATCCTGGAAATCTCGCCGTCAAGAACCGACAATCGGCTGGCGTTCCTGCTCGACTGAACAAGATTCGCATCGTCACATCAATCCAGGAACTGCTGACAAATGGACACAACAATATCGGGACCGGACGGTAAGCCACGATGCCGCTGGTGTGGTGCCGCACCGGAGTTTCTCAACTATCACGATACAGAATGGGGCTTCCCGGTCAGCGATGATCGCGAGTTGTTTGAAAAGCTATGCCTGGAGAGTTTTCAGTCCGGACTGAGCTGGCGAACCATTCTCGCCAAGCGTGATAACTTTCGCGCAGCGTTCCACGGCTTCGATTTCCACAAGGTAGCGGAATTCACGGATCGGGACATCGCGCGCCTGCTCGACGACGTGGGCATCGTGCGTCATCGCGGCAAGATCGAAGCGACGATCAACAATGCGCAACGGGCTCGGGAACTCGTCGAACGGGATGGCTCGCTGGCAGCGTTCTTCTGGCGCTACGAGCCCGACCCAGGGCAACTTGCTAAACCACAAACGGCTTCGACCTCTGCAGAGTCGATTGCCCTGTCGAAGGACTTGAAGAAACTGGGATGGAAGTTTGTGGGGCCAACAACGGTGTATGCCTTCATGCAGGCCGATGGACTGATCAACGATCACGTGGAAGACTGTGCGATCAGAGCCAAGGCCGAACGCGTCCGAACAAAGTTCAAAAGACCCGTACGCTGAATTCCGTACGGCGAACCTGTCTACGTGGTCAGGGCGGGGCGAAACAGCGTCATTCCGACATTTTTCTGGGTTTCTGATTAACCAGAACAATACCGATACTTACCAGAGCCAGCGCGCCGATTATGGATATCGAAATTGCTTCGTCCAAAATAAGCCAACCGCAGAAGACCCCGAACAGGGGGGCCAGAAATCCGAACGATGCCATATCAGAGGCGGGATAGATCGACAGCACCCAGAACCATGTGAGAAATCCGACACACACAACCACCAGCACCTGAAAGGCGAATATCCCGGCGATGGCCGGTGTGAAGTCGCGCACCAGATCACCAAAGAAAAGAGATGCCGGGATCAGGATGAAGGTCGAGACAGACAACTGGTAGAGCAACTGCATTTCAGGTCCGGACCTGGACAATGCCGTTGTCCGTGCAAGCAAGGCGATCGCTGCCCAGAATGTTGCCGCGACCAGGCACAGAATATCACCGAACAGGGCGTGTTCGGTCGCCGGTGCCGTGTCGTCGGCGAGCGCCCAGGCAACCCCTCCCACGGCAAGCAGAAGACCGGCGATGCGGAGAAGTGTGAGACGTTCGCCGGGAATCAGGAAGTGAGCGCCGACGGCGACCCAGAACGGCATTGTGTAGAACAGGATCGATGCCCGCGACACGGCGGTGTATTCCAGAGCAACAAAGAGCATCAGGAATTCCACACCGAAGAGCGAGCCTGCGATCACGCCGGGCACGAGGCTGCCGTCCGTGACCGAGAGTTTTCTTTTGGCCAGCCAGGCAAATATCAGCACCGGGAAGAAGGCACACACCGAACGCAGCCCGGCCTGAAAAACCGGCTGCAGTCCGGCATTCACGAGTTTGATCAACACCTGATTGAGACCGAGAAGCAGGGAAAACCCAAGCAAGAGCGAGGCTCCAAAGACGTCGATACTTTGCTTGCGTTCCATCCCGGCCCAGCCCTCGTCAACAGTCCCGGCCGTGCGGCGGCCTCACTCGTGTCTGGTATCACGGTTAGGACATGAACGACACAGGTTTACCGCGTCACTTTATGCATGCCAATCAGGTGCCAAGGGTGTAACTGTGGGCCCTACACGTCGTCTTTGTGTTGTCGCATCCCTATCTGCCGTCAGGCCGCTCACATGACCCCTTTGGGCATCAACCAAAACAGCCCCGTGCAAACGGAGGTACCGAACAAGTCTTCCCTTCGCCGGGTAGAAACCAGGCTTCTGCTGCGCATCGCCCTGCCGTTGATCGGTGCCTACGTGGCGGAGTATGCCATGTTCCTGACAACAAAGATGGTGGTCGGTCGGCTTGGCTATCATGAACTGGCGGCGGTCGGCCTTGCAGGAGATCTGGCGTTCGAGCTGCTTGTTGTGCTCATGGGTTTGCTGTCCATCGTCGGCGTCCTTGCCGCTCATGCCGAGGGTGCCGGACGCAAGCGCGATGCCGGTCAAACGGTGCGCCAGGGATTTATCGTCGCCACGGCGATCGGGATTCCCGGAACTGTCCTGATCTGGAATCTCGACTGGGTTCTTTCTTGGATGGGGCAGGATCCGAAGGTCATTGCGCTGACCACGCCCTACCTTCGCGGCCTTTCGGGTTTCCTCTTGCCGGTGCTCTGGTTTTCAGTGCTTCGGAATTTCGTGGCGGCAATTTCACGGGCGGGCTCGGTATTGGTGATCACAGTGGCAGCGGTCGGCATGAATTATCTGCTGACGCTCGGCCTTGTGCACGGATATGCCGGCATGCCCGCACTTGGTGTGGCGGGAGCAGGATGGGCCACCAACATCGTTTCCTGGGCCATGCTTGTATGCCTTACCGTTTACATATTCTACACGCCTGCCTTGCGCGGTTACGGCGTGTTCTTCGGTCGCCTCAAGTTCGATCCGGTCCTGTGCCGGGAAATTCTCCGGCTGGGAACACCGATCGCTGCTCTGGTGTTGCTGGAGGCCGGGCTGTTCGTCGCCGTCTCCATATTGTCGGGCGTGATCGGCGCAAAGCAACTTGCCGCCCACCAGATCATCATGGGCTGGGTTGGCATTCCGTTCGTCGTAGCACTTGGCCTGGCGGAAGCGACCATGGTTCGGGTCGCTCATGGCATGGGCCGTTCCGGCGTGACGACCGCTCGGGAAGTCGGCATCCTCGGCATGGTGATCGGTGTCGTCGCGCTGACCCTCATGATGGTCATCCCGTTGGCAGTGCCCGAGCAAATCGTTCGTGTCTTCATGGACCCCAGCGACACGGGCTACGCGGATGTTGCCGCAATCGCCAGTCAGCTCCTCTTCATTGCCGCGATCTTTCAGGTGTCTGACGGATTGCAGGCGATATCGTCACGGGCGCTTCGTGGCCTCAAGGACACCGTCGCTCCGCTCTGGTTGGCGGGCTTCGGGTATTGGGTGCTCGGCATCGGCGGGGGATGTCTGCTGGCCTTTCCCATGGGACTCGGCGCTCGCGGGCTTTGGTGGGGCTTGGCGATTGGGTTGATCGTCACGTCAATTCTGCTGACAATCCGATTCATGCGGCTGACCTCACCCCATGTCTCGAAGGTAGCTGGCAAAGCGGAACCAAGCGTGTAGCGAGAACAGGATAGTAAGATGGCCGATATCGAATATTTCTATGCAGCACATTCAGCCTACGCTTATCTGGGCTCGCGACGGCTGTTCGAGATGGCGAAGGGGGGTGGTCACCGTATCGTGCACAAGCCGTTCGATCTGCGCAAACTGTTGCCGTCGACCGGTTCACCACCCATTGCAAAGCGCACTAAGGCGCATATCGACTATTACTTTGGTCGGGAAATCGAGCGATGGTCGGAACACCGGAATGCCCCGGTCATGAAGGGCACGCCGACCCATCATGATAACGATATTACCTTGCCAAACTGCGTCCTGATCGCAGCGCTTTACCAGGGCATCAATATCGACGAACTGTCTCATGTGTTTCTGGAAGCCCACTGGCGAGACGACGCCGACCTTGCGGACCGGGCGACGCTTGAGGCGCTTGTGGCAAAGGCCGGACTGCCGCCGGCGCCCCTCCTGGATGAGGCCGGGTCAGAAACCGTTAGAGGTCTTTATGACGAACACACCAACGAGGCGATTGCGCGATCAGTGTTCGGCTCCCCGACCTATTTTGTCGACAACGACATGTTCTATGGCCAGGACCACCTTGAAATGGTGAAGCGTGCGCTCGTCAAACCCTATGCCTGAAGCCACACCGGCACTCATCCTGTGAGTGCGTTTCACAAAGCTCGCAATTCCCGCCATTTGTCCTATTCTGCGCGGACTAAACCCATTGTTTCCTGCAGAACAGACTGGCGATGAACAGACGGGACATTCTTCCTGAACCCGAATTACCGGACACGGCAGCGCTCATAAGCGAAGGCGAGAGACTGGCCCGGATGTACCCGCTGGGACGGTGTCCATTCCACGACCGTCACGACGTGTCATCGGAATCCGAATACAAGCGAGTCAACATGGCCCGGGGCCGGGTCATGCTGCACGCCCAGATGGGATATCGCGATCCGGCGTTGACACGGCGGCGGTATGAGGAATTGTACGATAAGATCGACAAGGCCGGCTACACGCTCGACCGGATTGGGTTTTCCTTCGATCAGAACATGGGATATCCGTCGTCCATGCGCGACACGATGCCCAAAGGCACCGCCCTGATCCTGCGGGAACCTGAGGAATTCATCGCGCTGACCGGCACGGCACCGGCGGCACCTCATTTTGGTGATTTTCTTGTCGGCATGCCCGCGTCGGTCGAGAATACCGGGGCAGCACTCCTCGCCGGATCGACCACCATCGGCAACATTGGCCAGTATTTTGCCTATCGCGCCACCGGCTTTGACGATGACATTCATGTCACCGGCGAAACCATCAAGGCCGCGGTGATGGTCGGGCGCCAGAGCCATCCGGCGACGGTGCAGTCGAACCTCAACGATGGATATGCCGCCCTGTTTGTCGACCTGTCGTGCGCGCTCGGCTGGATGCTGGTCGAACAGTATATTTTCGAGGATCTGCTGGGCGCCAGAGTGTCCTATTGTTTTGGCCACAACTTTTCCATGCCGGTCCTGCGGGTCGCCTTCCAGATGGCAGCAGCCGAAGTGGCAAGCCAACCGGGCTCCATGGTCTTCGGCAACACCGCGATTTATGACAAAAGCGGCGATGCCACCAACTATGCAGCACTCGCCAGCTATCTGATTCACGACATCATGTGGCAAAAGCACCGCCCGACCGGCCATGCCATAAACCCGGTTCCCGTGACCGAAGCTTTCCGGATTCCCGACGTGGATGAAATCCTGAATGCGCACCTGTTCGCCAACCGGCTGATCGAGCGCGCCGGTTTTATGGACGGCATGTTCGACTACTCGCATGACTCCGCCGTCGGAATGACCGCACGGAAGATCGTCAAGGGCGGCCGTCAATTCAAGGACAACGTGATCCAGGGCCTCGCCGAGGCCGGCATCGACACAAACGATGCCTTTGAACTTCTCCTCAGCCTCCGTCGTCTGGGTGCCCGGCGGATCGAGGAGCTTTTCGGACCGGGCACCGATGACGCCAGTCAAGCCCGTGGCCGCCAACCTATAGTGAAATCCAATACGATTGCCGATCTCGAGGAGACGGCGCGATTGCACACCGATGCTCTTGAAGATCGGCCGAGGGCAGCGCTGAAGGCATCAAAGCTCAAGGGCTGCGTGGCCGCAACGGACGTACACGAATACGGGAAAATCCAGATCGAGTCGGTTTGCAGCCGGATTGGTGTTGAGACAATCGACGGCGGTGTCAGCGCCGATCCGAAAGCAGTGGCAGCAATAGCCGGGGCGTCGGGTGCGGACTTCATTGCGATCAGCACCTATAACGGCATCGGGCTGGAATTTTCACAGGCGTTGCGGAAACATATGAGGACTGAGTGTCTCGACGTACCGGTGTTCATTGGTGGCATGCTCAACCGGGTTTCCGATCGGACCAATAGCGGCCTGCCAACAGATGTGACGCGTGAACTGGCAGGAGCGGGCGTTGTGCCGTGCCATAACATCGACGAGTTTCTTCAAAATCTCCTGGGGTTGGTCAAATGAAAATCGGGTTTATCGGGACCGGAGCGATTGCCGAGGCGGTGATCCATGGCTTGTGTTCTTCCGCCTCGCCACCTCGGTCGGTCGTCGTGTCGCCGCGCAGTGCCGAGAGGTCATCACGCCTCGCCGGACAGTACGACATTGTGACTGTCGCAGACGACAACCAGACAGTGGTCGACGGCAGCGACTGGACGTTTGTCACCGTCACACCGGATGTTGCCGAAGGCGTGCTGCAGTCACTCGAATTCCGGCCGGGACAGAATGTCATCAACTGCGTTTCGACCTTGACGTTCGACGCCGCGAAAGCTCTGGTGGCACCGGGCGCCAATCTGTTCAAGGCCGTCCCGCTGCCGCCGAATGCCAACGGCCTGGGACCGGTCGCCTACTGTCCCTACAACGAAAATCTCGAACTGATGTTCGGCGGCATGGGCACGGCAGTCGCTGCCCGGGACGAGACCGAGATGCGTGCGCTGGGGGCAGTCACATCCCAGATTGCCGCCTATCACACATTTCAAGCTGAAGTGCAGAGCTGGCTTGAACACCAGAATGTTCCGCCGGAACGGGCACAAGCCTATGTCAGTTCCATGTTTCACGCGCTCTCGTCCCAGTCGGTGTCCAAGGATGCGTCTTCGTTTGAAGACCTTGGCCGTGAAGCCCTCACGCCGGGTGGACTGAACGATCAATCCCTGTCGTTTCTCAAAATGGCCGGATGGTTTTCCCTGACCTCGGATTCACTTGACGGAATTCTGAAGCGTCTCAATGAAAGCTGAGGCCTTTCAGGTCTCGCGCTCGGCGCGCAAGTTTGAAATCACACGCCGGTTCTGTGACTTGCATGAAATGTCAGGGCAATCGCGCACGATGCGTTCCCGGCCGTAGCCGCGTACCCACATGCGGTTCCTGGATACGCCGCGCGACACCAGATAATCCATGACGGCCTGCGCGCGTTTTTTCGACAAGACCTTGTTTTGAGCGGGCGACCCTGGATCGTCGGAAAAACCCTGGAGCTTGATCAGCCAGCGGGAGTGTTGCTGTAGCCATTCCGCCTGTTTGTCGAGCGTCGTCCGAGCCGTGTCGTCGAGGACAGCAGAGCTTTTCGAAAAATGCGTACGGCGTCCGACATTGAGGATGAAATCTTCTTCGCTGCCTGTGTTCAGGTTTGCAAACGCGTCGACCGGGGCATTGGTTCCCGTCGCGGTCCTTGAATCTCCCGACCCAAGGGACCCCAGACCAAGAGACTGGCAACCGGCGAGGCTGAGCCCCAGAATTGCCAGCACGATCAGCCGGGCCTTGCGCGAATTTCTCGCCACGACCTGTGCCATTTCCTGTACCTCCCCTGCTGTCCCCGCCCCTCCGGGTTTCGGTTATCCTACCGCGGTCGGTTATGCGTCGGGCGATCCCAAATGCTTCAGGACCAGGACCCGCGTACCTTTCGGGCAGCGCTGATACAGGTCGATCACGTCTTCGGAAAACATCCGGATACAGCCGCTCGACACATCCGATCCAATCGACCAGGGTTCGAGCGTACCATGCAACCTGTAGCCGAGATCGCGTCCTTCCCGATAGAGATACAGTGCCCGGGGCCCCAGCGGATTCTCGGCTCCTCCGGCAACGAATTTCGGCAGTTCAGGTTGGCGTTCAAGCATTTCCGGCGGCGGCACCCAATTGGGCCAGATCGCCTTTCGGTCGACCCTTGCCTTGCCGAACCATTTAAAACCTTCGCGCCCGACACCGACGCCATATCGCAATGCCGTCTGGTTTTCCCAGACTACATAGAGAAAGTGGTTCCGGGTGTCGATGACTACGGTGCCTTGTGGCTCGGGGCTGTGATACTGCACCACCTGGCGGCGCCATTTCGGTGCGATCTTCTGGAAGTTTGTCTTCCGGTACGTCACGCCGTTATCCGTCGCCGGTCCGGCGAAATAGGCTTGTGCGCCGGAGGCAAAGTTCGTGGCGGCCAACGTCGAGCCTGCCGGTAGGGCCAAACCGGTCGCCGCGACGCCCACTACAAACTGCCTGCGTGTAAATTGCCTGCGTATAAACTGCCTGCGTATAAACTGCCTGCTTGTCGTCGTCATCTTTGGCACGCTCCCTTTACGTTCCATCAAAGACCCCTCCCCTAACCTTTATTCACAGTCATGTGTCGTCTCGAATGAGGAGTTTCAAGACTTGATAATACTCACAAGGTGGATGGTACGGTCAACTGTACCGGTCCCGGACACGGTTTAAGCGCACCAGATTACAACCGGAAAGAAACGATTCGAGGCGTCAGGTTGTGTTGGCCAGTGCTGCCGCGCTGTCGGAAATTCGCTTCAGATGTGCGATTGGAAAGCCACCCTTGGCCATGACAAGCAGCCCCATGTAGCTTGCAGTGAGATGATCGCTAAGGCTGGCGATATCAGACCGGGATCGAGTGGAGCCGTCGTGTTCGAGAGCCGTCGTGAAGGCGGTGCGCAGCCGGCCAAGGTGTTCGACAACCTTCTGCTCGACGTCGCGGTCGTGCGGGGCAAGTTCGATGGCGGCATTGCACAGGAGACAGCCCCGTCTGTCGTCCCTCAAACGAACGGCATCCACAGCGGACGTGAACAACGCCCGAATGGCCGGCCGGTCGGCGCTTGTGTTTTCCAGCAACGTGACGGCTGCGCCGATCTCATGGCCGCCATAGAGATCCAGGCATTCCAGGTACAATCCGTGTTTGTCCCCAAACGCGTTGTAGAGAGAGCCCCTGTTGAGGCCCGTCGCTCGGTCAAGATCGTCAAGCGACGTGCCAGCATATCCTTGCGCCCAGAACACGTCGGTCGCGCTTGCCAGAACAGTTTTCCGGTCGAACTCCCTTGGTCTTGCCATGTTGCTCCTTTGCGCCGCTTGCCGTCCGGTCGACCGTTGTCAGACTACGAACGACTGCTTGAAAACCCCGGCGAAGATATGGGGCATTACTCGTGTCAGGCCACCCCCGTCATCTTCACAGTTTTATGATGGAGAGGTGATGGGGTCAATTCTTGACTGATCAATCAAAAACTATTACTTCGCGAATGAGCCGGTAATGCAGACCGGAATTTCAGATTATTCTCTTGGGAGCATTCAATGTTCAAACGACTCATCAGACCCCTTGTCATCGCCGGCATCACGGCACTTTCGCTTTCGGCGGTAACCGTTGCAAACGCCGCAAGCTCAATCATCACGCAAGGCACCTTCACGGGTGCCAGCGACCATGTCACAACCGGCGGCATCTCTGTCGTCAAGACGGAGAGCGGTGCGATCCTCGTGCTGGAAAGCGACTTCTCGCTGGACGGTGCACCGGACCCGAAACTCGGTTTTGGCAAGGACGGCAAGTACGACGCCAAATCCAAGATTGCCCATCTCGGCAAGATCAAGGGCCTGCAGGTCTACAAGATCCCGGCCTCGGTGGACCCGTCGAAATACAACGAGCTTTACGTGTGGTGCGAAAAGTTCAACGTGCCCTTGGGCGTTGCCAAACTGAAGTAGTCCCGGTTGCGTGCGATCCATACCGCACGGTTGAAGAACCATCAGCCCGCTCTGGTCACAGGGTGGGCTGATATCGTTGCAATCAATGCGAATGGCCCTAAATGGGCTCACGAACTTTGGGTGTGATCGGAAGAATTTCTTTCGGGATTTTTGCAGATGTCTAACCAGCGATGCTAAAGTGAACGCGCTCTGGTCGTTCTGTGGCAAGACGGTCTGGTTTTAGAATCGGTTTTCGCAGAGTTCTATTCCTGCTCAGAGCACTGCTCCTTGGCAGTTCAAATCGCCTTCGACAAACCTGCTCGGGAACTGGCGAGGGAATATTGTGTGACCGGTTCCAGTCTGGAAAACTGACGTCACTCAATGTCCATTCACCGTTGGGCTTCGAAATCAGGATGGATTAGCGTGTCGATACATTACAGGTTTTTCAGTCCGGTTCTCCTTTCTGTCATGTTCATCGTGCTCGGGGACAAATTGCTTGCCGCCGAGCAGGTTCTGAAAATGAAATCCACAAGCGGTGCAAAACTGCGGACACTGCTTGTCGGTGATCCTGAAACCGCGAAAGCCAATGTTATGTTGCTCACTGGCGGTAACGGTGTGCTGAAGATTTCCGGAAAAGGAGAAATCAAGAACAAGACCAACAATTTTGTCGTCCGCACGCGCAAGCTGTTTGCCGATGCTGGATTTCTCGCAGCTGTTGTTGATGCACCGACGGACCGCAGGGCAAGCCCAGGACTTCTTGATGGCTTCCGGGCCTCCGCGGAGCATGGGACTGACCTTGCAAAAGTCGCCAGAAAGTTGAACAAGCTTAACGGTAAATCAGTCTTCGTTGTTGGCACAAGCCGGGGCACAGTCTCCGCGGTTAATGTCGCGCTTGGCAAGACGAACGGTATCATTGTCGGCGTGGTTTTGACGTCATCAATTGCAAAGCCCAACAAGAAGGGAAAATCACTTAAGGACTTGCCGCTCGAGAGGCTAAAAGTGCCTGTGCTGTTCGTTCACAACAAGGGCGACAAATGCAAAACGACACGTCTCTCCGACGTCAGTCCGATAGTGGACGAACTGAAAGAGAGCGGTGTCAAAGCCGAACTGTTTGTCGTCTCCAGTACAAAGAAGACAAGCAAGCACTGTCGCGGTGGCTCGCCGCACGGGTTTCTGGGGTTGGAGGATCAGGTCATCAAGAGGATCGATGATTGGATCAGCGCCTTGCTGTGACCCATACAGTTGATTTTCGGGAACGACGAACACCTCTCAGTGGCATTTCGCCCCCAAGCAAACCCGAGAGGAGAGCGTCAGCGTCGGGCGCCCCTGAACACATCAATGTGCCACAATCGGCTGAGCCTTGAGCCTCGGTTCGTTCACCGGCACGCTGGGAAACACCGAACCCTCCTCGAACCAGGATTTGGGTGCCGGCATGCCCCACAGGGTCTGGCGCTGGGTGTCGCGCAGGGTCCAGCGCACCGGTTCCAGATCGGGATCAACGGTGAGATAGTCACTGGTGTAGATCTCTATACGGTGATCGTCGGGATCGCGAATATAGAGAAAGAACGCGTTGGAGATACCATGACGACCCGGCCCCCGCTCCAGGTTGTCGAGGTAACCGGTGGTCGACATGACATCGCAAAGATGAATGATGTTGAGTGCTGTCGGCACCCAGAATGCCACGTGATGCAGTCTTGGCCCCCGGCCATTGGTGAATGCCATGTCGTGAACATTGCCCTTACGGTGCATCCACGCCGCCCACAGTTCCGGGTCGGCGCCTTCTGACTCTGTAAATTCCGTCGTGCGGAAACCGATGGTGTTGTAGAAGTCGACCGAGGACTGAACGTCATCGGAGAAACAGTTGAAATGGTCGATGCGCATGGGATGCACGCCGCCATAGAGGCCATACTTCTGAAGAATGCGCTCCGACTGGTCCATCTTGAAATAAAATTCAAGTGGCATGCCGCGTGGATCGGAAACATGCAGCGTGCGTCCCTGGAACGGCATATCGGCCCATTTTGAGCCGATGCCTTGCGCCGTGAACCATTGTTCTGCCCGATCCAGATCCTCTTCACTGCCCAGTTTGAAAGCCAGCCTGTTGCACACCGGTTCCGTTCCCTTACGACAGACCAGGGAATGATGGTTTCGCTCTTCCATCCCGCGCATGTACAAGACACCGTCTTCCTCGCCCGTCACATTCATGCCGAGCAATGTTTCGTAGAAGGCCCGGGTCTGGCCTAGATCGCGCACGGTCAGATCGGCGTGGCTGCAACGGATGATGTTGAAAGGCGGGTCGAGGTTAGGCAGGGGAACGGACATGATGATCTCCGGTAGTCGTTGCGTTGCTGCGCCGGGCTAAAGGCCAAGCTGGGGAATGCGGTGGTCGCCCAGGGCAAGGCAGATGTTCTTGGTTTCCATGTAGAAGTCGAAACTGTAATCGCCGCCGTCCCGACCAATGCCACTGGCCTTGACGCCACCGAAAGGCGAAGGCAGGTGGCGCACATTCTGGGAATTGACCCAAACCATGCCGGCCTCAACTCCGTGGCTCATGCGCAAGGACCGGGAAACGTCAGCCGTCCAGATGTAGGCTGCAAGCCCGTAAGGCACATCGTTGGCAATCGCCAGGGCTTCGTCTTCGGTGTCAAACGCCAATGTCGTGAGCACCGGCCCGAATATTTCCTCCCGGGCAACCCGCATGGCCGCCGTAGCGCCGGCAAAGAGTGTGGCTTCGACATAATTTCCGTCGGTCGGCGGGTTTTCGGGCCGCTTGCCGCCGGCCTTTATGTCGACTCCCTCTTCGCGAGCGATGTCGAAATAGGTCGTCACTTTATCCAGGTGGCGCGGGTGGATGAGAGGTCCCAACCAGGTCGCCGGATCGAGTGGATGGCCGACCTTGATCCGGCGTGCCCGTGCCGCCAGTTTTTCGACGAACGCGTCGTGGATGGAGCGTTCGACAATGACCCGGCTGGAGGACGTGCAGCGTTCGCCGTTGAGGGAGTAGATCATGAAGATCGCGGCATCCACCGCCCGGTCGAGGTCCGCGTCGGCAAAGACGATCACCGGGTTCTTGCCGCCCAGTTCGAAGTGCACCCGTTTCAGCGTCGGCGCCCCTTGCACCTGGATCGCAGACCCGGTTGCAGACTCACCCACGAAGGCAATGGCCTTGATGTCGGGATGTTCCGTCAATGCCTTGCCCGCGTCTTCGCCGAACCCGTGAACCGTGTTGAGCACGCCCGGCGGCAGGCCTGCCTCGTGCATCAGTTCGACCAGTCGGGTTGCCGTCACGGGGCTCCATTCCGCCGGCTTGTGCACCACAGTGCAGCCGGCGGCCAGGGCCGGGGCAATCTTCCAGGTCGACAACATGAACGGGGTGTTCCACGGCGTGATGACACCGACCGGCCCGATCGGATGACGGACCGTGTAGTTCATATGCTCCGAGGCCGGGAGTGCCAGTCCATCACCAGCCTGCGGCGCCCGATCGGCAAAGAAGCGAAAGTTCGCGGCCCCTCGTTCAGCGGCCTTGCGCATGAACCGAAGGGGCTGGCCCGTGTCAAAACTCTCCAACAGGGCAATCTCTTCGGCGTGCTCGACAATCGTGTCGGCTACGGCATGCAGAATTTCGCGCCGGGCTACACCGTCCATCTGCCGCCAGGCACCAAAGGCCTGCTTTGCGCTGGCCGCTGCACGGTCGATGTCGTCGGCAGTGCCGCGGGCGCTTGTGCAGAACGTCTGGTTGTCGATCGGGCTGGCCACGTCGAAGGTTCCGCCGTCGGCGCTGTCACAGGCCCTACCGTCAATGAAATGCTTGACGCCGTCGCGGCGAAAACGGGCAAGATGGGTTTCCAGCGCTTCGAGGTTTGAAGCCAGTTCAGGTGATGTGGCCCTTGCCGCCTGATCGTTCATCGGTTTTCCCTGTCCTTTAGGATATCGTGCAGGTTGTTCTGCTTGAAACTTGCTGTAGGGTCGATCTCCGACATTTCGAACGAGAGGCCGAGCGGGGTCTTCGCAAAGACTTCACTCAAAGCCCCGCACAAGGCGTTGAAGATATGTTCACCGGCCTTGGTCCGTGTCTCCGCCGGGCGGCCCGACCCTACACGCGCGCTGACGTGTACAAAGCCATTGTCCGGGTGTCCGTCGGCAATCCGGTAGATCTCCCTTCGCGCCGCACGGGTCCGGATGCCACCCTTTGGAAACATGCCGGTTTCCAGCGCCGCATCGTGCACAACCCTAACGAGGTCCGATATGTCGACCTGTGTTTCAAGATTGGCGGAATACTCGACAATGAGATGCGGCACGGACGGTCTCCACAAGGATCGTGATATTCATTTACATGTGATCGTTAACATGTTATCGACTTCATCGTCAATTGTTTGATGGAGAATTGCATGATTGCCCTCGATTCCGACTTCCTGGTCGGTTCAATGCCACCTCTTATCACGCCCTTCAAGAACGGCGCGGTCGACTACGATGCGTTTGCCGGACTTGTCGATTTCCAGATCGTCAACGGCACTCACGGCATCCTGGTCAATGGAACCACGTCGGAACCGTCAAGCCTCACCATCGAGGAACGCAACCGACAGGTAGACGTTGCAATTGAGGCCGCCGGATCGCGCGTACCGGTCGTGGCCGCGACCGGATCGCAGTCACTGGCGGAAACCCAGGCCCTGACCGATCATGCGGCGAACGCCGGTGCCGATGCCCTGCTGATCGTGACACCCTACTATGCCAAGCCGCCGCAACGCGGCCTGATCGAATATTACCTCCAGGTGGTGAGGAATACGGACCTGCCGTGGATGATCTATCACATCCCCGGCCGTACGGCGGTAAGCGTCACGCTCGACACACTCCGGACATTGTCGTCGGAGTCAGACACCTTCGTGGGGATGAAACATGCGGTCAACGATCTGGGCTTCGTGTCCGAGTGCCTCGGTGAGTTCGGCCCCAATTTCCGGATCTTTGTAGGCCTCGAAGAACTCAGCTTTCCCATGATGGCGGTTGGTGCGTGCGGACTGATGAACGCGGTCGGCAATCTGCGGCCGCGCGTGCTTGCGGACATGTGCCAGGCCGTGTTTGACAACGATCTTATGCAAGGCCGCGCATTGCACCAGCAGCTTCTGGAAATCAACCAGGCGGTCTTCTATGACACCAACCCAATCCCGATGAAGTACATGATGAAGAAACTGGGCATCATCCCGGAAAATGAACACAGGTTGCCGATGGCGCCGGCGACGCCGGAACTGGAGAAACGGCTTGACGGTGTGCTCGCGCGCGCCGGTTTGCTTGAGGCGGCTGTGGCATGACCAGGCTCGTCTCCTTTCGCCACGACGGCAAGGACCACTTCGGATGTGCGACCGATGATGGCGTTGTCGACCTGGGCGCCCGTCTGGATGGCCAGTACCGGAGCCTCCGTCACCTGATCGATGCAGACGGACTTGAAGATGCTCGCCGTGCGTGCGTAGGCGCAGACATCGACTTTTCGCTCAACGATGTAGCGCTTCTGCCGCCGGTTCTCTCGCCCGACAAGATCCTGTGTGTCGGTGTGAATTATCAGAATCGCAATGCTGAATACAAGGACGGGTCCGACCTCCCCAAATACCCCAGCCTTTTCATGCGCACCGCCGGATCGCTCGTGGGCCACGATACGCCGATCATCCGGCCGCCGGAGTCCGAACAGTTCGACTATGAGGGCGAAATCGTGATCGTGGTCGGCAAACCAGGACGCCGGATTCCTGCCAACAAGGCCCATGATCATATCTTCGGGCTGACCTTGATGAACGAGGGATCGGTGCGCGACTGGTTGAGGCACGGCAAGTTCAACGTCACGCAAGGCAAGAATTTCGATCGCAGTGGCGCCGTCGGCCCCTGGATCGTGCCGATCGACGAGGCCGGTCCCACCGACGGCCTGGAGCTTGTCACAACAGTCAACGGTGAGGAACGCCAGCACGGTTTCACAGCCGACCTGATGTTTCCGTTCGGCCGGATCATCGAGTACATATCGACCTTTACGATGCTTCTTCCCGGCGACATCATTGCCACAGGTACGCCACCGGGAGCGGGCGTACGTTTCGATCCACCACGTTATCTGGTGCCTGGCGACACGGTCGAAGTCTATTCGCCGACCATCGGGCGCCTTTCCAACATCGTCGAAGACGAAAACTGAAAGCGGTAGAGACAATGCGGCCCCTCGACAACTCCCTGCCCCTGAAGCTGCTGAAAGCCCGGGAGGCGGTAATGGACCGTTTCCGGCCTCACCTCAATGCCTCTGGGGTGACCGAACAGCAATGGCGCGTGCTGCGCGCCTTGTCGGAACACATCGAACTCGATGCCGGTGCCCTGGCCCAGTTGATCTGCATACGCATGCCCAGCCTGTCGCGTATCCTGCGCGACCTCGAAGCCATGGGCTATCTGATCAAGGAACGCTCACACGCGGACGGACGACTGGTAAATGCACAAATCACCCCTGAAGGCCGGCGTTTCTTTCACCAGGCCTCCGGCCATTCGGAAGATCTCTACGACAGCATCGAGGACACCCTAGGCGCCGACACTTATGAACGCCTGATGCATGACCTGGACTCTCTGATTACCGCGTTGACGGATCGGTCAAGCAAACAAAGATCGTCTGCGAACAAGAGGAAAATGGCGCCGACTTCTTGAATACAGGACCCTGCGCTGCCACGTGGTTCACGGAAAGTTGGTAACCAAACTATCGCTTCCCGGACTATCGGTGTTCTGAAATGCTGTATTGTTCTGCGGTGTCAAATCCTTCGGAAAAGGCTTGATGAGAAATCTCCGGATAATTGTCATCGCAATTCTTGCCGTTGTTGTCCTGCCCATCGGGGCGGGCGCGGCACTGTATGCCGCAAAGGGCGGGCCATCGAGCTGGCATGATGCCGACTGGTCGTCAGCCGGAACCGCCCCTGATCCGGCAACCGACCGCGAATCTATCGTCCAGATCTATGCCGCTCGCACGGGACACTGGAAGGGGGTACTCGCCGTCCACACCTGGATCGCGCTCAAGCGGGAAAATGCCCGCCATTTCGACCGCTACGACGTGGTTGGCTGGGGGAACCCGGTACGGCTGAACAATTACCCGGTCGATGGGCGCTGGTACAGCAATGCTCCCAACGTCATTCGTGAAATTCGTGGCACCAGGGCCGAAAAACTGATTCCCAAGATCGAAGCCGCAGTCCTGTCGTACCCGTTTCACGAAAGAGGAAGTTACAAGATCTGGCCAGGCCCCAACTCAAACACGTTCGTGGCCTGGGTCGGGCGTTCCGTTCCGGAACTTGGACTGGAAATGCCGGCCACGGCTGTCGGCAAGGACTTTATGGGGCAAGGGTTCAATGCCGGGTCTTCACCGTCAGGAACCGGATGGCAGTTTTCCTATTCGGGACTTGTCGGCGGTACATTTGCCTTGTTTGAGGGATTTGAGTTGAACTTTCTTGGCCTCACGATTGGCATTGACCCGCAGGATCTGGCCATCAAACTCCCCGCTTTCGGCAAGATCGGAGCAAGCCTCGCCGCCCGCGCAGAACCTTGAAGCAGAGCCATGAAAAGGTGGCAATCGTTCGCGGCCAGGCCGTCCATCCGTTGACCGCCACCCAATAGGCGGTTTCGGTGTCTCCAGCCAAGGCGAGACTGCAGCACGGCAGCTTTACGGGCCGCGCCGGCCATGGATTTAGTCGTCACACTACGGTCAGTGGAGAGCGATCAGACGGGACGGCAGTGCACCGGCCCGCCATTTTTACAGACTGTTCAGCGGCCGCCGAATTTCTTGAGCGCGAACCAGGCCGCCGGCAAGATGGCAGTACCCAGGGCAATCTTCAGGAGGTCGGCATAGACGAAGGGGTAGAGCCCGAAGGTGAGCGCTTTTTCCATGCCAATGAGCGAGGACAACCACAAGACGCCCGGCACATAGACCGCCAGGACACCGCCGACCATCGCCACGAAAGTTGTGACCGGAGACCTGTCCCAGCCGCGTTCCGCAAGCCAGCCCACCAGCATGGCTGCCAGAACAAACCCGAGCAGGTAACCGCCCGTGGGGCCTGCCATGTAGGCAATGCCCAGGCCCTTTTCCGGCGTGCCTGCGAAAACCGGCAGGCCGGCAGCACCCTGTGCCATGTAGAACATCAAGGTGGCGCCACCCAGTCTCCAGCCATAGGCTGCACCGATCAGCATCACCACCAGAACCTGCATGGTCATGGGAACGGGGTAGAACGGCACCTGAACTTTCGCCGAAATCGTCAGAAGAAGCGAGCCGACAACGGCAAGCACGCCCCACCGCACGACGTTGGAAGCAGAGGCAGCCGGCCAGAGCGTTGACACAAGCGTCGGCTGCATTGTGGAAGAACGATCCATTATCTTGATCCTGTTTGTTATCCGGTATCCGGCCAAGACGGCTGGCCTGTAACACCTGTCTTCGAACACAACATTGGTATATTGTCCCGCACTCGTTCAGACAAGCAGTTTCCCTGTCGCACCGGATTGCAGACCATGTCAGAAAAAATTCCGTTCCGCCGCGAGATGGACTTTGAATACGGCGAGGTGCAGGACCTGTCACCGCTGGTGCGCCGGATCATCGCCAACAACCCCTCGGCCTTTACGTTCACGGGCACCGGCACCTATATCGTCGGGCGCGATCATGTGGCCGTGATCGACCCCGGTCCGATGGACGAACATCATTTGGCTGCCCTCATGACCGCACTGGATGGCCGGACGGTGAGCCATATCCTGGTGACACATACTCACAACGACCATTCCCCACTGGCGTCGCGTCTGTCTCAGATCACCGGGGCAAAAACTTATGCGTTCGGTCCGCACGGGTCCGGACGCGCCCGTGCCGATGAATCGGATCCGGCACTCCAGCTCGACGCCGGCGGCGACCGGGATTTTGTGCCCGATGTGCAGATCGGACATGGCGACGTGATCGAAGGCCTTGGATGGACGATGGAGTCCGTCTTTACCCCGGGCCACACATCTAACCACATGAGTTTTGCCTTACGCGAGGAACAGGCCTTGTTCGTTGGCGACCACGTGATGGCATGGTCGACCAGTGTCATCGCTCCGCCGGATGGCAACATGGCGGACTATATGGCGTCGCTCGACCTGCTGCTGGAACGTGACGAGACGGTCTATTGGCCGACGCACGGGCCCCATGTCGATAACCCCCTTCCGTTCGTGGAAAAATTCATCAGACATCGCAGCCGCCGGGAAGACGCTATCCTCAACCGCCTCCGAGAAGGCGACCGGACGATTGCGGACATGGTGCCGAAAATCTATGTGGGCGTGGATCCACGCCTGTTCCCGGCGGCGGGCCTGTCTACGTTTGCCCAGCTGGAACACCTGATCGAACGGGAGGTCGTGGTCACCGACGGCGTCCCCGGCATATTTTCCGAGTTTCGCTTGAAGTGACTCGAATGGATGGCAATGCGACCCAAACTAAAACCGTTCCCCGGTCTCCGCGCCGGGGTCCAATGGCCCTGCCACCGGATGCGACGCTTTGGGTTGGGTCCCGCCTCTGCGGCGCACCGCTTACGCGCTGTCCCTGGTCCGGGAAACGATTTTACAACGCAGCCACTTACACCGTGGCCACCATCTCGACCGGTGCGATGATGCCGTCCTTGATGTTTGCGAGCATGTTCTTGACCTTGACTGCCCGGCTTTCACCCATCAGCAGATGGATACCAAGTGCCGGCGGCCCGCCGGCAGCGGCGGCTCTGGCCTGCATCTTCTCGAAAAACGCCAAAGCGAATTCGCGCCTGTTGCGTTCTGCGGTAATCGTGAATCCGGCTGCCTCAAGTGCCGCGCGATAAGCCTCCGGCGGCGCCAGAGCGCTGGTTTCCGGTGTTGCCGCCCAGGGAACAGGATAGGCAAGGTCGCCGTCGCCAAATCGCATGACGTCATAAACCCCGAACACACCGCCCGGCTTCATGACCCGGTGGATTTCCGCAAACAGGGCCGTCTTGTCGGCGATGTTCATGCCCACGTGCATCATATAGGCACGGTCGAAAGTGCCCTCGCTGAACGGCATTTCCAGAGCACTGGCCTGGCGCAGGGTAATTCGATCACGCAGGCCAACCCATGAGCTGATCGTATTTCCGGTCTCGATGTATTCATCGGTCAGATCAATACCGTCGACGTTCGTGCCGTATCGGTCTGCGGTGAATCTCGAGGCTCCGCCAATGCCGCAACCAACATCCAGGACAGAGTGTGAATTATCGATTGCCAACTGGTCAAGAAACGCCTCGGAGGCCTGCCTGCCGCCGATGTGAAATTCATCAACCGGTGCCAGGTCGTCGAGTGTGACGGTCTCTGTAGTCTTGCCGAGCCGGGCTATGCCCGCCTCCAGTTCGGCCACGAGAGAGCCGTGGGTATAATGTTCCGCAACGCTCTTTTCCGTCATCGCTTCTCTCCCGTTTTTAATTCGAACTTCCTTTGAAGTCCGCCGCAAGTGTCATGAATAGATCCGCAGTCTCTTGAGGTGCCGTGATCATGGCGTTGTGGCCCGTTTGCAACCCGGCCGTGGGCCAACCGTAATTTCTGACTCGCTCACGAACCCCGGCCAGTGGTTCATAGATCGGATCCTCACAGATAATGTAGGTCAGGGGCAAACCGTTGCCGACATCGTGTCGGAGATCGAGAGACGTCACGAACGTGTTCAGCGGATGGGGCGTCAGACAACGTTCCAGCCATGCGGCCTGCTCCGGTATCGTGACGCCGAATGCGGATGCCCCGGGAGGCGGAATACTGACACCACCGCTGGTTTTTTGTGCCAGGGCCTCACGTTCGGCCCTGACCTGCGGGTCGAGGTAACTGAACGGCGACCTGCCGTTTTCCACAATCATCGAATCAAGGAAGATCAACTGCCGGATGCGATCCGGGATTTCGTCTGCCGCACCAATGATGGCACAGCCTCCAAAGCTGTGACCGACGAGCACGACATCAGTCAGATCCTCACAGACAATGTGGTTGACAATATCGCGCCGAAAAGTCTCCAGCGATATTTCCGGCGACAACAAATGCGCCCGCTCCCCGAGGCCCGTCTGGGTCGGCGTCGTCGTAGTGTGCCCCTGACCCTTGAGAATGTCGGCAACCTGCGCCCAGCACCATCCGCCGTGCCAGGCGCCGTGGACCAGCACAAAAGTGCTCGAACCAGTGTCGGCCATTAAGCCGTTGGCAGACGGTGACCCTTGAACTGCTCGCGCAAGGTGAGTTTCTGGATTTTGCCGGTTGCCGTGTGGGGAATTTCATCGACGAAAGCCACGTCGTCGGGCATCCACCATTTGGCGATCTTGCCTTCCATGTAGGCAAGAACATCTTCTCCCGACACTTCGGACCCTGTTTTCCTCACAATGATAAGCAACGGGCGTTCATCCCATTTGGGGTGTTCGACGCCGATGACGGCGGCTTCTGCCACATCAGGGTGACCGACAGCAATATTCTCAAGATCAATCGAGGAAATCCATTCCCCTCCCGACTTGATGACATCTTTCGAGCGGTCGGTAATCTGCATGAAGCCGTCTGCGTCGAGCGTTGACACGTCGCCGGTGTCGAACCAGTTTCCGTCATCGACGATCTGGCCGCCCTCCCCCTTCAGGTATGACTGGGAAATGCAGGGACCTCGCACCAGGAGATGGCCGAAGGACTTGCCGTCGCGCGGCATTTCCTTGCCGTCATCGTCGGTGATCTTCATTTCAACGCCGTAGGGCGGGCGTCCCTGCTTGCACTTGGCGGCAAACTGCTCGGCCTCGGAACGTTTCTCCATGCCGCCTCTGAGGACGCCGAGGCTGCCGAGCGGGCTCATCTCCGTCATGCCCCAGGCGTGCACGACCTCGACGTCGTAGTCGCGCTCGAACGCCTCGATCATCGACGGTGGACATGCGGACCCGCCGATCACGACCCGGTTGAGATGGGGAAGTTTCTTGCCTGTGGACTCAAGATACTGAAGCAGCATCAGCCAGACAGTAGGCACGGCTGCCGTCATGGAGACTTTTTCGGAATCGAGCAGTTCGTAAACACTCTCTCCGTCCATCTTGCCGCCGGGCATCACCATGTTTGCCCCCGACATCGGACAGGAGAAGGTCATGGACCAGGCATTGGCATGAAACATCGGCACGACCGGCATGATGGTCTGCCGGTTGTCGATGGCCAGCGCATCACCGGCGACCGTTATAAGCGAATGCAGGACGTTGGAACGGTGCGAATAGACGACCCCCTTGGGGTTGCCCGTGGTGCCGGATGTGTAACACATGCCGCAGGCGGTGTTTTCGTCGAACCGGGGCCACTCCATGTGATCGCCTTCGTCAATCAGATCCTCGTAGCAGATCGGATTGCGCAACGATGTCTCCGGCATGTGCTCCCGGTCGGTCATGATGACGTAGCCGCTCACGGCAGGCAGCTTTTCCTGGATGGCTTCGAGGACAGGCACAAATGTCAGGTCGACAAAGATGAGCTTATCTTCGGCATGGTTGATGATGTAGATCAGCTGCTCGGCAAACAGCCGTGGGTTGAGCGTGTGCACCACCGCACCGAGGCTCATCAGCCCATACCAGATTTCCATGTGACGGTAGCCGTTCCAGGCCATGGACCCGATCACATCGCCCAGCTTCAGGCCGCGTTTAGCCATGGCGCTGGCCAGTTTACGGGACCGGGCATCGAGGTCGGTATAGGTGTAGCGATGGATCGGCCCTTCGACCGTACGCGACACGATTTCACGATCTCCGTGATATGTCCTGGCATGATCAAGAACGGTGTGGACCAGAAGCGGCCAATCCTGCATCAATCCTTGCATCTCTTCTCCCCTTGGCGTTTTGTTCACGCTCGATATTTCAAAATTGAACCGCCGTTTTAACCGCCGATGGAGCGGTCAACAACGATACAAATCTTTAGTCCCTCATAAGGCACAGTGATCATGAATGCACTCAGATTCAAGCCCACATCTGAACTGGCCTCAATGGTTGCCGCACAGCAGATAGGCGCCCGGGACCTGCTGGAAACCTACATCACGGCAATGACGCAGCATAACCCGCATCTCAATGCGATTGTTGCGGCAGATCTCGACGCGGCAAGAGTTCGTGCCGATGAGGCTGATGCAGCACTTGCCCGCGGCGAGACCTGGGGCCCGCTGCACGGCGTGCCGTTCACGATCAAGGATGCCTTTGAAACAAGATCGATGGTGACAACAGGCGGCGCGCCCGAATGGCGAGAGCATCGACCGAATGTGGACGCCGATGCCGTGGCACGCTTGCGCGAGGCTGGTGCGATAATCTTCGGCAAGACAAATGTACCCCTCTACAGTGGCGATTGGCAGTGTTTCAACGAGGTCTACGGCAGGACCAACAACCCCAGAGATGTGAGGAAATCCCCCGGCGGCTCTTCCGGTGGTGCTGCATCTGCGCTGACCGCCGGCCTCACGGGAGGCGATATCGGCAGTGATATTGGCGGGTCGATACGCCTTCCTGCACATTTCACAGGGCTGTTCGGCCATAAACCCAGTTTTGGGCTGGTTTCGAACCGGGGTCACATTCCAGGGCCTCCGGGACTGTTATCCACCGGAGATCTTTCCGTAACGGGCCCCCTGGGTCGCGGTGCGGCAGATCTGGACCTCATGATGTCCGTATTGGTTGCTCCCCGCCCGGAGGACCAGGCGACGACGCTGCAATTGCCGACCGCCCGTTTTTCGAAGCCAAAAGACCTTAGGGTAGCAATGTGTGTCAACGATGCCTTTTGTCCGGTTTCGGAGGCGACCGAGAAATCTCTCAAGGCTGTCGCCCGCAGCCTCGAAGAGGCCGGTGCGAAGGTCGATTTCAACGCCCGTCCGGACATCGCCTTTTCCGAATTGCTTGAGCTCCACGTGGTTCTCATGACAGCCATCATCAGCGCCGGGTTTCCCAAATCGGTCCGCAAGTGGCTCACCGCTTATGCATCAAAAGTCTCGTCCGATGACCGTGACATGCTTTCACTGCAGGCAAGAGGCAGCGCCCTCACCTATCGCGATGCCATAGTTCTGTGGGAGAAACGTGAACAGGCGAGAGCACGGTGGGCCGGGTTTTTTGAAGACGTCGACGTCTTCCTGTGTCCAGCTGGTCCGGTCGGCGCGATAAGGCACGACACCGAGCGCCGTGTCCCCGACCGGAAAATTTTTGTTGACGGCAAGGAGCGAAGCTACATGGATCTGTTGCCTTGGATGACCCTGGCGACACCCACCTACCTGCCGGCAAGCATAGCCCCGGCCGGAGAGGACGAATACGGAATGCCGATCGGCGTCCAGATCGTAGGACCATATCAGGAAGACCGCACGACCATCGCCGTCGCCGCCCTGCTTGAGAACGTCCACCGGAAATTTGTTACACCGTCTCCTTTCTCCTGACGTCAATCTCTGCAGACAGAATGATCTTCAGCGGTCCTGCGTTTGTTCGAACACAAACAGGTTGCACTGACACGACAAAATCTATGAAATTGGATATATATCAAATGGCCTATGGCAAGATGTCCTCATCTTGATGCAGGCTAGAACCGAATTCACTGCATTCAAGGACGATCAGATGTCACCGCTCAGCAACGCCGCAACCCGCGATATCGAAACCCTTATTCATCCCTATACCAATCTCGCAACTCACCGCGAGGTCGGCCCGACGGTCGTTGACCAGGGCAAGGGCATCTACATCTGGGACTCCGAAGGCAAGCAGTACATTGAAGGCCTGTCCGGCCTGTGGTGCACGTCGCTTGGATACGGCAATGAAGAGTTGATCGAGACGGCCACCGCACAGATGCGCAAGATGTCCTATACCCACATCTTTGGCGGCAAGAGCCACGACCCGGCGATCGAACTGGCGGAAAAGCTGAAGGAAATTGCTCCGGTCCCGATGTCGAAGGTGTTCTTTACCTGTTCAGGTTCCGAGGCCAACGACACACAGGTTAAACTGATCTGGTACTACAACAATGCCCTTGGACGAACAAAGAAGAAGAAGATCATCAGCCGTCTGCAGGGCTACCACGGTGTGACAATAGCCAGCGCGAGCCTTACCGGCCTGCCTGCCAACCACCGGGATTTCGACCTGCCGATCGCAAACGTCCTGCACGCCGAGTGCCCACACCATTACCGGTTTGCCGAACCGGGCGAGTCGGAAGAGGATTTTGCTACCCGTCTTGCCGACAATCTGGAAAAAATGATCCAGGACGAGGATCCCGATACGGTCGCGGCTTTCATCGCCGAGCCTATCATGGGCGCCGGAGGCGTGATTATCCCGCCGGCCACTTACTTCGAGAAGATCCAGGCGGTTCTGGACAAATACGACGTTCTGTTCATCGACGATGAAGTGATCTGCGGATTCGGCAGGACCGGCAACATGTGGGGCGCCGAGACGTTCAACATGAAACCCAGCACGATATCGACGGCCAAGGCGATTACATCGGCCTACATGCCGGTGGGTGCGATACTGATTCCTGAAGACATCTATCAGGCGATGCTGGATGAAAGCCGCAAGATCGGCACCTTTGGCCACGGCTTTACGTATTCTGGCCACCCGGTGGGTGCGGCCGTCGCCATCAAGACAATCGAGATCTACCAGCGCGACAACATCATCGGTCATACACAGGAAGTGTCGAAGACATTCGAGGCACGGATGGCCAGTCTCAGCGATCATCCACTGGTGGGCCAAGCCCGCGCCAAGGGCATGATCGGCGCTGTGGAACTGGTGGCGGACAAGGCCACCAAGCGACCGTTCCATGCATCCCAGATGGTGCCGGCAAAGGTTGTTGAGTTCGCCCAGGAAGAGGGCCTGATCGTGCGCAACGTGCTTGACAACGTGGCGCTGTGCCCGCCTCTGATCATTACAGAAGAGGAACTCAACACACTGTTCGACAGGCTTGAAACGGCACTCAACCGGGCGGAAGCCTGGGTGTCAGGTGAGAACCTGCGGGCAGCCTGAGAATAGCATCCAACGAGACGTACTGCATGTTTTCCGGCCTTGCGCTGGGAAACATGCGGGATCAAACGTGCTGGCCGCCGTTGATCATGATCTCGGAGCCGGTTACGTAGCTTGCCTGTTCCGAACACAGGAAATAGATCGTCTTGGCAACCTCTTCCGGCGCGCCAAGACGGCGCAGGGGGATCTGCTCGACGATTTTCTCTGTGCCAGGCGACAGGATCGCCGTATCAATTTCACCTGGCGCAATGGCATTGACGCGCACGCCCATGGGGCCGAAATCTGCAGCCATCTCACGGGTCAGAGCTGCAAGAGCGGCTTTTGACGTGGCATAGGCGACCCCTGCAAAGGGATGAACCCGACTGCCCACGATCGACGTTACATTGACGACGGAGCCCTTGGCCTCCTTGAGCTCGTCGATCAGACCGCGCGCGAGCATGATCGGGGCGAAGAAGTTCACCTGAAAGACCTGTTTCCAGTCATCGGTGTTCATGTCGATCGTGCCCAGGCGTTCGCCACTCTCGCCCTTGGGCGAAATCGCTGCGTTGTTCACGAGCGCTTCGATGCGCCCCCGATGGAGCCGGGTGCGTATATCGGCGATGGCTTCACGGACGTTTTCCGGATCGCCAAGATCGACCTGTATGTGATCCTCCGGGCCTGCTTCCCAGGGGCAGTCTTCGGGAAACGGCTGGCGTGAACAGGTGATGACCCTCCAGCCGGCACTCGAGAACCGCTTGACCGTGGCATGGCCGATCCCCCGGCTGGCACCGGTCAGAATCAGTGTCCTGCGTTCTTGGGTGGGTGTTGTGGTCATATCTGTCATTTCATTTGAAGACGGGCTGACTTGTATCACGAGTTCAGGGGAACAGGCGTTCTTTTTGCCACGGGCCCTCGTCAGTATCGCGGAAATACTTCACCCTGTCGTGAAACCGGTCGGAGCTGTCGTGCCAGAATTCGAACGCTTGAGGTACAACCCGAAAGCCCGACCAGCGTTCCGGACGGGGAACGTCGTCGCCGTCGAATTTTTGCCGGAAACGCTCAACCTCATCGTAGAACTGGCTGCGGTTTGTCATGGCACTGGATTGGCGCGATGCCCAAAGCATCAATTTGCCGTCCCGGGTCCTGGTGTTGAAAAACCCATCAGCAGCCTCGGCTTCAACTTGTGCCGCATGCCCCCGGACGCGCACCTGGCGTCTCAGCGACTTCCAGTGAAAACACAGCGCTGCGACAGGGTTCGTCTGGAGTTGAGCCGCCTTTGGACTGTCGAAATCCGTGAAAAACACAAATCCACGCTCATCGACGCCACGCATCATGGCGATGCGCAGATCGGGTATTCCGTTTTCATCGACGCTGGCCACGGACATCGCCGCGGCATCATTGATTTCGTGTTTGCGGGCGTCGTTCAACCATGCATCAAACAAGGCAAAGGGGTCGTTCTCATGGAACAAATCGGGAGCCTGCATGTTCAAATTATCGTTGGCACTGGGCATATCGGTTGGCATCTGATGTCGTCCGGTGGTATTGTCGTTACTGCTGAAGAGATGCGGCATTGGGCGATTGTGAACACTACATGAACCGCTGGTTCATGTCTTACTCACACGGGCATGTGATAGATGTCCTATGTGAGTCATTCGGCGTTGGTTACACAGGATTTTTTGTGTTCGGGCGCCATGATGTTGCCACAAGCGCGGAGTAGAGCGCGGGTCAGGTCCTGGATATGATTTCTGAACCGCAAGAGGCCAGATACAAGAGTAGTTCCATGATTGCAAATTTCCCGACAGTATTGAAATTCCTGGCCGTAGGCGTTGTTGCCCTGCCGTTGACCGGATGTCTTACCAATGGTGGTGGGAACAAACAGTTGGCCGGAGGCCTCGCCGGGGGCGTTGCCGGCGGCGCTATCGGATCAACCGTGGGTTCCGGAGGCAACCGTGTCCTGGCGACGGCTGCTGGGGCCACGATCGGATTTTTGATCGGCTCTGAAATCGGCCGATCTCTTGACGAACAGGATCAGCAGCGGGCTTTTGCCGCCGCCCAGAACTCTTTTGCGACCGGGCGTACCACGCGCTGGACAAACAAGCAGACCGGCCACTACGGGACCGTTGATCCTACCCCAAGCTTTACCAGCCAGACTGGCCAGAATTGCCGCAAGTTTTCCCACACGATGTGGGTCAAGGGCGAAAACGAAGCGGTGGACGGCACCGCCTGCCAACAGCAGGACGGTACCTGGAACATCGTGTCCTGAGGCTCCCCCGCCAACTGTCTTGAATTCTGCTCTGACCAGACCGTTTTAGGATTGGCACGCTAGGACAGATTCGTGTGTCTGGCCTGTTCAATTCACTCGTGATATTAGACTCCCGTACGGATACGATTTTGTATTCAATTCCGGCTGCCTGTATCACGAGCAGCCGCCATGATTGTCACCCGATTTTTTTTGAAAAGTGGCTTGAGAATGAGTGACCCCTACAAGGTTATTGGCGTTTCCCGTGACGCAAGCGACGCTGAGATAAAAAAGGCCTATCGCGGGCTCGCCAAGAAGTACCATCCCGACAGCAACAAGGACGACAAGTCCGCTCAAGCCAAGTTCTCCGAGGCGACAGCCGCCTACGATATCCTGAGCGATAAGGAAAAACGTGGTCAGTTCGATCGTGGTGAAATTGACGGCGACGGCAATCCCAAGTTTCAAGGCTTCAACCCGTTCGGCGACGGGCGACGGCACCGTGCATCCGGCGGTTTTCCGGGAGGCGGGCAGGAAGGTGGGTTTTCCTCCGGGGCCTTCAGGCCGGAAGACATCTTCTCGGAATTGTTTGGCGGTGCGCAAGGTGCGCCTTCAGGGCCGCGTCCGGCAAAGGGCGAGGACGTATCTTACAAGCTTCAGGTGACCTTTCGGGATGCAATGTCGGGCGCCACCAAACGGGTGTCTCTCGCCAATGCCAAGACTCTGGATGTGCGCATTCCAAAGGGCGTGCAGGACGGCCAGCAGATCCGGCTCAAAGGACAGGGCAAACCGGGCGTGCAAGGCGGGCCGGCGGGTGACGGCATCGTGACAGTGAACATCGGTACGGACCCGGTGTTTCGCCGGGACGGCAACACATTGTTGGTGGATCTCCCGATCACACTCTACGAGGCTGTTCTGGGCGCAAAGGTAAAAGTCCCTACCCTGGATGGATTTGTTGACCTGAGCGTGCCGGCCAACAGCAGTTCGGGCAAGACATTGCGCCTGAAGAACAAAGGCGTGCCGGGTTCCGACGACGCCAGTGCCGGGGATATGCTTGTCAGCCTGAAGATCATCCTGCCTGACTGGGAAGATCCGCGCCTGAACGACCTGATGGACCGCTGGAGACAGGATACCCCTTATGATGTCCGTGGTCCCAAGTTTGGTAACAATTAGAAATCTTACTCAAATCCACCTGTAGTGCTGGTGATTTTGATGGACCGGATCAG
>JAJFHC010000238.1 GCA_021775835.1 Hyphomicrobiales bacterium
CACCGTGAGGTGGTGCTGCGTGCTTACGTCCATGACGTCGTCATCTCGTGCGGGGGCGAGATCATTGCCCGGCACCGGCGCTCATGGGAGTAGGAAGACTTCGTCTTCGATCCGCTGCATTATCTGGCGCTGATCGAACGCAAGACCAATGCCCTGGACCAGGCAGCCCCTCTGGCCGGCTGGGAACTGCCGCAAGCCTTCACCACGCTGCGCCGCCTGCTTGAGGCGCGCATGGGCAAAAACGGCAAGCGCGAGTTCGTTCAGATCCTGCGGTTGATGGAGACATTCTCACTCGATGATGTCGAGGCCGGAATAAACAGTGCTCTGGAGCGCCGCACCATCGGGTTTGATGCGGTAAAGTATCTGGTGTTGTGCCGGATCGAACGGCGTCCGCCACGCCTTGACTTGACCGTCTATCCCTATCTGCCCAAGGCCCATGTGGCGCCCACACACCCGGGGGCCTACATGCGCCTGCTGTCGGGATCGGACAGATGAGCGATACACCCCAACTGCTGCTCGCCCATCACCTGAAGGCCCTGAAGCTGCCGACGTTCCTGCGCGAGTATGACAAGGTCGCCAGGCAGTGTGCGTCCGAAGGTGTAGACCATCCCCGCTATCTTCTGCGCCTGGCCGAGCTGGAATTGATCGACCGGGAACGGCGCATGGTCGAGCGGCGGATCAAGGCGGCTAAATTCCCTGTTGTCAAAAGCCTCGACAACTTCGAGCTCAAGGCGATCCCCAGCCTCAACAAGATGCTGGTTCTGGAACTGGCGCGGTGTGACTACATCGATGCACAGGAAAACATCATCGCCGTGGGCAACTCGGGAACCGGCAAGACACACATCGCCCTGGGGCTTGGACTGGCCGCCTGCCAGAAAGGCCTGACCACAGGCTTCATCACCGCATCCGCCCTGGTTCATGAACTGCTCGAAGCCCACGACGAGAAGCGCCTCTTGCGCCTGCAAAGGCAACTGGCCAAATACAGGCTCCTGATCATCGATGAACTGGGATACGTGCCCCTGTCGCCAACCGGCGCCGAACTGCTCTTCGAGGTCTTCTCACAGCGCAACGAACGCGGCTCGACCATCGTCACATCGAACCTGCCGTTCGATGAATGGACCGGTATCTTCGGTTCCGAACGCCTCACCGGCGCACTGCTCGACCGGCTCACCCATCATGTCCACATCCTGGAGATGAACGGTGAAAGCTTCCGGCTCAAACACAGCCACAAGCGCACTGCCAAACAATCCTGATCAAAGCTCTCAATACCCAGCTTGCCCAAAGCCCCCGCCCTGCGTCGTCAGCCATCTGGGGCACGTCCCAGTGCGGGGTCCATGGACAACCTTCCGCAACGCCCAAGTGGTGTACTTTTGCTCCGGCCAAGTGGTGGAGGCTATGGATATCGCCAGGATGACAAATGATCATAGAAGCGTCCAATTCCCCCAGAGACATCGCACATCGCCTAGTGACAATGATCCAAGCGTTTACTATCTATTTGGCATGACCCAACAGGACGAAAATCGCATTGGAGCGACCCTGAAGGAGCTACCGGACAACAGGGTGATCCGGCTGAACAACGTCACGTGTGTCTATTGTGGTGCGGCGCTGATTAAGGCGACCTCTACCAGGGAGCATGTGATTGGTCGGCGCTTCGTGCCCAAGGGCAAGTTGCATGGCTACTGGAACCTGATCGTCAATGCCTGCCAGATCTGTAACGGCACAAAATCCGATCTTGAGGATGATATTTCCGCAATCACCATGCAGCCTGATGTGTTTGGGCGTTATGGCCATGAGGATGAGGCGGGCGCATCGGATGGGCAGCGCAAGGCCGAACGTGCCTTTAGCCGACGCACCAAAAAGCCGGTCAAAGACAGCCACGAAGAAATGACTATCAATGGGGCCCTTGGGCAATGCGTAAACATATTCTTTAAGTTCACCGGCCCGCCACAGGCTGACAGGGATCGCGTATTTGAGCTTTCCCGACTTCAACTCATGGGATTTTTCTACTGGATCACATTCCAGAAGAACGAGAATCGTGGCTACTGGTGGCCAGGCGGGTTTTATCCGATTCTGGAAGCGGGTCGCTCTAATTGGGGCAATCCGGTCCACCGCGCCTTTGCCGATGCCGTCGTGGAATGGGAGCCGCGTGTCTTTGCCAGCAACGCAGACGGATTCTACAAGATTGCACTCAGACGGCACCCGAGCGCTGATTACTGGTCATGGGCGCTCGAGTGGAATCATGCGATGCGTGTGATCGGTTTTTTCGGCGACAAGGATACTGCGCAGACGGTTGCGGACGGTTTCCCAAAGCTGGAAGCGCAAAACGTGCCGCATGGCCCAGAAGTCAAGCTTGGCTACCGCATTGAAACATCTCTGCCAGAGGGTGACGACAAGCTCTTCTATTGGGATGACAGGAAGGACTAACCGCCCGTGTTGATGACCGAGCTGGCGATGCTAGCGCCGTTCCGCTGAGGGTCAGATGGAAATTCTTTTCTTCTTAAAAGAGCGCGCCAAGTTCATCCGGCATTTTTACGAAACAGCCGGAGAACCGTTCCGTGAGACTATGCGCAGAATCGAGGAGGAGGAGGAGCCGTTCGACAATCCGCCCTACAGCGAAAACGCCGCGCCGCCATATCTGGAAGAGTGGATGAACGCTGCCGACGGGCTCGAAGTCCTGGGGCGCACCAGCCTTTCCATGCTGTCACCCCCGCTCCAGCTCTATTTCAGGACCTGGGAGTCCGAACTTGGCGTTCGCTGGGGGGAAGGGGAGCGCAAGCGCGCCTTCAGTAACGGTTTCTTAAAGGGCTATCAGAAGTGCTTTAGTAACGTGCCCGGCTTGTCTTGGGATGACTGCCCCGCCGATCTTGAGCTAATTGAGCAGATCACTCTGGCACGCAATTGCGATCAGCATCAAGAGCGCATCACTTCCATACACGTGGATCACGCTCGAAAGGACCTCGAAAAATACCCGAACCCGTTATTTGTGAGTGAGGCCGAGCATAGAATGTATGCTGATACGGAAATGCAGGACGTCTTTTGAATGACTCCGAATGTGCATGTCTCCCGCGAGGCGTTTTTCAAGGCTATCGAGGAAGTCGAAAAGCTGGCGGAATGGCTCGAAGATCCAATGTTAGCGGCAAAATAAGGGCGGTAATGCGAGCATGTTGGCAACGCAATGAAATATCCTGAGCGGCCCGATACCCACGTTACGGAAGCAGAGTCCTGGCGCTTGCTTCAGAGCATTGCGCCAAAGCACTGGATCGTACGGGAGGTATCCGAGAGAGACTATGGCATCGATGCCTATATCGAGCTTGTCTCGGCGGGTGGCCAGATTACCGGGCAGTTGATCTCGGTCCAGCTTAAAGGAGTGAAAACGATTGACTGGAAACCGTCCGACGAGGGCTTCCGCCTAGCAAGGTCGCCGTCGATCAAGACTACGACCGCCGCCTACTGGCTTGGACTTCCGGTGCCGGTGTTCCTGTTCGTCGCCGACCTGTCTGCCAGAAACATCTACTTCGTCGCTGCTCAGGAGGCAATTAGAGCGCAGTTCGACAACTTCGATAGCCAGGACACGATCAGCTTCAAGCTCGCGGATAGGCTTGACCTCAAGACAGACGGCGGCCTGAAAACGTTCCGCTGGTTCTACGCGCGCGAGACGCTCCACAGCCAGTTCATCTTCCACATCACCAACCTTATAAACCAAGTCCAGATGTTTGGTGACTTTATTCGCGAGAACCAGAACCGCGACATCTTCATGGAGGTAGAAGCCGAGCGGCACCTTCAATTCAGGGCACTGTACGAGGCATGCCAGATGGCCTCACTCTACCTTAACCACAAGTGGCCCATGGAGCCTCTGCCTGAGCTGTACAAGATGGACCGCGACGAGTGGAATAATGACTATACCTATCTTCACGAGAAAACGCTCGATTACGTCCTTCAAAGAATCGAAGGCCTGTTCCCGGTTTTGGTACGAAAAGCGCTCGTGCTAGTAAGCGAGACGCAGGCGAGCTACTGGCGAGACAAGGACCCTGTCTTCTTCAGCTTGTGCAGCAGCGGAGAGTTGGAATGGACGCTGAAGCAAATTGAGGCTGAAGCGGGCCGGTAGCTGCGCATAGCCGCGACCTAAACCTCGTGATGACGACCTTATTTTCAACGAGATATTGCTGCCGCAGCCCCGGCGCATCGAAGAGCAGGTTAAGATGGTTGCGTGCCCGGGATTTGAACCTATTGCAAGATCGCTGCAGTGTTCCCTGATCCGCCAATGCATTTCCCTGCTATCTTCAAAAAATTCCCTGTTCGCTCGAAAACATTCCCTGTTCCACTCTTTAGGGAATTCGTCTGCTAAGTCGCTGTTTTTGTGGGAGTATTACAGGTTATTTTCCACGAAGAACAGCTAAATTTACAACAATTCCCTGTATATTCCCTTATATCAGGGTATTTGGCGCGGAGACGGGTTCGCTCAAGACTGCCCCCACCACCATTCAGTCCTCCCTTGACAGCGACCTTCCAAGGACCTGCCAAAAGATCCCCACATTACGGGAGCTTAGCCCCTTAATGTAGGTCATCGTCTGGTACAGAGACTGCAAATACGCGTTGTTTTCGCGGATTTTGTCCATTCGTCTCTGTGGGCCATTTTTCGGGACCAGACGTTTGGCGAACTGATGGTGGATGATCTTTTAGGATTGTGGTCCAAATCCAAGGACGTCGTGCTGGCTTGCCCAATTCATCGGCAATGCCTCGATGTTGCGTAGTTTTCGTATTGTTAGATCGACAGGTTGTCTGCCGTCGAGGATTTTCTGAACAATGTCGGGCGCCAGGAATGCAAGCGGCAGGAACCGACTGACCTCATTTCGATCTATGTTCTCATTTGTCGCAAGTTCATCAATGGAAGTGACGTCGCCGTTCGTGAGCAAGTGGAGCCAGCGATGTGCGTTGGCGACCGTCATGATCAGGTTCTGGTCGGGATTTGTGTCGCGGGCGTCGCTTGAGCCGATCACGATCTTTGTCTCCAAACCGCGTCGCTTGAGTTTGTGGGACAACTCAATTCGTTGCATCCGTAGTAGCGCTTTCGTGTTGTTCGTGTCGCTGACATCCACCTCCAACATCTGCCAGAGTCTCGCTGGATTAATTTCGATGACCAGTTTGTCCGGGTGAAGTTCAATACGATGCAGAATACTCTTCAGCAGCTCCTTTTGTTCGACGTGTGGTGTCGCATTCAATTGTTTTGAGATGCCAACCGACCTGGCAAAAGCGTTGCGATATGCATCAGGCGATAGATCATCAACGTCCAGCAACTTCATGAACTTCAACTCATCCGTGAGGTGCTGGACGATTGTGCTTATCACAGGTCGTTCAATCTCCCGAGCGGGCACCCGCCATCCATCCGACGCTTTGCGCCGCGCCTCCATCAATCGATGAGAGATGTAATAGCGGTAGCGAACACCTTCTTTGACCGCATGTGAGGGGGAGAGCCGATCGCCAGTCTCATCGAAGATCAGCCCTGTCAGAATGCTGGGCGAGTCCGTGTTGGACGATGAGCACCGCTCGACAGCATTCGAAGCGATCATGTTTTGCACGTCATCCCAGGTCTCGTGGTCGATGATCGCATCATGTTTGCCGTCAAAGGTTTCGCCATGGTGGACGACCCGGCCGATGTAGATCGGGTTGGAGAGCAGCAGATAGAGATTGCCGCGCGAGAACGGTTTGTTACCACATGCGCTGCCATCGCGACGGCGTCGGTGTTTCGTGAGAATACCAAGCTCGTCAGCGCGCTCTTTCAACCGCCGGACGCTGCCAGTCTCAAGATAAAGCTTGAACAAGTGTCGTACTGTTTCTGCTTCGATTTCGTTGACCACAAGCTGCTTGTCGATGGCATCGTAACCAAGCGGTGATGGTCCACCCATCCACATGCCCTTTTTCTTCGATGCCGCAATCTTGTCGCGGATACGTTCAGCCGTTACTTCACGTTCAAACTGGGCAAAGGACAGCAGGACGTTCAGTGTGAGCCGGCCCATGGAGGTGGTTGTGTTGAACTGCTGTGTCACAGAGACAAACGATACATCGTGGCCATCAAACACATCAACGATCTTTGCAAAGTCCATGAGCGACCGGGTCAACCGGTCGATCTTGTAGACGACCACCACATCGACCCGCCCGGCCTTGATCTCATCCAGTAATTCCAGAAGGGCAGGGCGCTCCATGGGGAACTGTCACGTTGAAGAACGGCAGACGAGCGAATTTCGACTGAACTTGATCGTCAGGCTGCAGCGGTCGCGAGGTTCCATGTGCTTATCGCCTCATCTCGGAACTGGCGAAGGGTTCTGCGGCTGATCAGATGGCGCTGGACGTTGAAACAGTTGTAAACGACAGAGTGGGTGGACAGAAAACGTTGCGCTGATCGGGCTGACTTGAACCGCTTCATTCGTCGCTCCCGTTGCCGAACTGGAAGGTGGGAGTTCTCCGCCCTGTTGTTGCGGCGCCCGCCGGTGACATGTTTGTCCTTCATGCCAAGATCGGCCAAGGCCGTTCCATAGGAAGGCAGCTTATCTGTCACGACGATGTCCGAAGAGAAGCCCTGTTTCTTGAGCAGCTTGCGCATCAAATTGAGCGCAGCTTTCTTATTGCGGCGGGACTGGATCAGAATATCCAGGACTTCGCCTTCGGCATCGACCGCTCGCCACAAATACAACCGCCGACCATTGATCGAGACAAAGACTTCATCCAGATGCCAGCGCTTATCGGCTTGGGGTCTTTGTCGCCTGAGGCTTGCGGCATAGGCCTGCCCAAACTTCAGGCACCAGCGCCGGACGGTCTCGTAGCTGACGTCGACGCCGCGTTCAGCAAGCAGATCCTCAATATCCCGGAAGCTCAAGGCAAAGCGAAAGTACAGCCAGACGGCGTAGCGGATGACCTCTGGCGGAAAGCGGTGACCGCGGTAGCTGATCTTGTTCATGGACAGACGCTACCTTATCGATCCGCTCGGCGCAGTCGATTAATGTGACGGTCCCCTGACGGATGTCATTGTCCGAAATCTCGCGGCGGTTTTCGCCAACACACGCCTCATAGGATAGTTTTCCCGGAGACAGACCAAACATACCTTGGTGATTTCCATGGTTCGAGCGGTCGAAAAGGCATCCGCCACCAGAACAGTTCCCAGTCCTGCTTTTTGCCACAGATCCTCAACACTGAGGGTCAGTTCGGCTTCGGACGCATCGGACACTGTCCTAAATCGGATTTCAACCGACCCACGCAACACACCTTGTAGGAACAGGCCGTACACAGCACAATTTTCGGATGTAATATGAAAACAATACTCCTCAATGAACTGGTCGCTCACGGGACGGTTAAAGCGCATGGTCCGGCTCAGTTGTCCCAACCGCAGCAGATGTGTATGGAGCAAGCTCATCTCATCGCATTTGAGCTGTCTAATCACAGGAACGCATGAATCATACTCTTGCATCATGACCTCAACTGCTGAGCGTGTGGATCAGCGGGAACCTTGAGTGCGCTGGATGATCCATTCCCGACAGTCGTCGTCGACGAGCCTGTGAAATTGGTCTTGGAACCCGTTGATCCTAAGTTTGTTCGTGCACTCGCCGGCGAAGCGGACTGACCGCAAGGTTGAGGCCAACGCCATACTCATGAACCGGGCGGGCACTCTCAAGCCGCGCTGCAGTGCAGCATGTTTGTCGGGAAATCGTGTTGTGGTTTTCTCAAACCGTAGAGTCGCGCTTTTTCAAATGCACAGCGGCTGCCAACTCTGAAAATGCCCTGACACATCGGTCCATCGAATTGCCAACAAGTTGCACCAATTGTCTTGAAAACGCACCAGTTATCGCAGAAATGAGAGAAAAAGCCTTTCGTATCAATGTGAGAAACATAACACTGCGCTCTTTCCTGGCTACCAGCATAAGGCGGTCGATCTCTTCGTAGGTTGGGAAGTCGGTGGCACTCGTCTGAATTTGTTCGGTCATCCGAAGATCCTTTTTTTGCAGTTGCGAAACATCTTTACATGCGTC
>JAJFHC010000239.1 GCA_021775835.1 Hyphomicrobiales bacterium
CACGTCAATCGTCCGTCTCCACTATCGAGGACAGCATCCGGTTCGTACAGGGCCACCATTCCATCAACGTCCGCTATCCATTGCCGTGCGATCAGCAGTCGTTCCAGATCCTGGGGATCACGCGCCGACTCTCGCTCCACATCATCGACCATCACGAAACTCTCCTGATAGTGAACTGGCTTGCTGTGTATCATCCGACAATGGAACACACCGGGCAACAAGGCATGAAATCTGCAGCACCGGCAATCCACATTTAAGGGGCAAGCCGCGGAACGATAAACCGACTCCTGATCCTCCGTGGTGTGACGGAGGCAAGACGTACCCGGCCATGCACACTATTGGTGATAGCGCGGTGTGATGTTCTTGAGACCAACCAGCCAATAGACGGCGTTGGGCACTTCCTGGGATTCCGCGACTTCCTCGAATGCGATGCAGTGTGGACCATCGTTGCCAATGATCGTGACGATATCTCCAAGGCTGGCGTCCGGCACCTTCGACAAGTCAATGGTCACATACTCCGCCGTCACGAGGAGAACATCGCAGCGCACGCCTCTGCAGAGCATGGTCGCCGTCTTTCCTGCAGTCGCCGGCCGGTAACCGTTATCCATGCCAAGGAGAATGATGCCGACTCTGCCATCCTTGTCCAGTCCATCGGGCCCCGTTCCGCAGAGGTCATCGCCTTGGCGTCTCTCACCGATGTGAATGAGCCGCGACCGAAGCGACTTGAGTGCCCGGCGCAATCCGAACCTGTCGACCGGCAGATCCGGGATCGGTGACAGACCATAAACCAGGTGGCCTGGCGATAGTGTGTTGAGCGCATCGGGAAAAGCTCTGATGAAGACGGCGCTCGCGGCCCCTTGTGTAAAGGGAATGTGGATATCATTGTCACGTTCAATCTTTGCGACAAGGTCAGCGAATGCCGCCAGGCGCCGCCGCGACCAGGATTCGCCTTGTGCGTCACCAAAGGGGACGTGTGTGTAGAGTCCCTCGAGCTCAAGACCGGGACGCGTCAGCAAATCCCGGACAAAGCTCTCGGCCTCATCAAGACGGACGCCAATGCGCCCAAAGCCGGAGTCCACCTTGACATGGACATTGATATTCTGACCGGTTCGTTTTGCAAGTGCCGCCAGGGCGTCCATTCCTTCTCTTGAATAAACGGTTGGTGTCAGGTCGTGCTCCAGGAGAAACTCGTTACCCTCCGGCAATTGTGCACCGTAGACGATGATCGGCAACCGGATGCCTGCTTGCCGCACCGCCACCGCATCGTCGACGTTTGCGGTGGCAATGCCCTCCACACCGATGCACTCAAGATGCCGGGCCACCTCGACGATGCCGTGGCCGTAGGCGTTTGCCTTCACAGGCACGATCAACTGGACCGGCCGGCCGGCCATCTCCCTGATCACATTAATGTTGTGCGTAATCGCCCTGAGATCGATGTCGGTCCACAAAGGCCGTGCGAGGGCGCGACGGTCTTGCGGTGCATTACCCAGATCGTTTTCAGTGGGTTCTTCGGCAGGAAGCGCTTCGAGGGCCTCAGCGTTGCGGTCGTCGGGGACGATGTGATCGGACCGGACACTCTTGTGTGTCGCCTTGTTGGACATGGCGTTGTAGGTGAGTGTGATCATGCGCCGCGACCATGGTGACAGGTTTCCTGCCGAACCGTGCAGTGTGTTGACGTTCATGAAGATCACGGAACCCGCTGATCCCGTAGGCGCGGAGATACCGGCCCGACGAACTTCGGCCTCTATGACATCGCGGGAAGCGTAACGAAACGCATATGACGTGCCCTCCTTGGATTCGTCCGGAACATCGACGTTCAACTGATGGGAACCGGGCACCAGCATCAACGGTCCATTCAAGGTGTTGACCTCATCAAGGAAGATCAGGGCGTTGACCATGCGGGGCTCGGGAATGTGATCGTCCTCGTAGTAGGCCGGATAGTCCTGATGCCAGAACCAGGCGTCACCACTGAATGCCGATTTGCAGTTCACCGCCATCTGCCAGGCATATACGCGCTCACCGACAAGTTCTTCGACCGTGGAAAGCAATTTCCGACTGCGGACCAATTGCGCGAACGTATCGTTCCACAGATGCGGGTTGACGACTGAACGCACCGTGCGTCCATCTTTCTCGCAGATGAACTTCTTGTCGTCCCCCGGCTGCTCAAGGAGTCGGTCAATCTCGTCATTGAGGATCTTGATTTCACCGGCGTGAAGCAAAGCCGAATGAAAAGCGAAACCCTGTCTGTTGTATTCCTCAATCATGGCTTCCTCTCCGCTTTGGTCATCAAAATGACCGCCTTCAGCATCGTGTCGAGACCATTACTAACGCAGATCTGGGAAGCCTGTCCTTGCGGATTCGCTCATATTCGATATCATTTTGCGCAATTATCAGTACAAATATAGAAAATAAAGTTTCAATAATGCCAAAACTTACAATTGACCCTTACGATCTGAAGATCCTCGACGCGCTGCAAGAGGATGCCCTGATATCCAATGTGGCCCTGTCCGAACGCATAGCCTTGTCGCCGTCGCCATGCCTGAGGCGCGTGCGCCGGTTGAAGGAGGCCGGCGTCATACAATCCATCTTGACGGTCGTCTCCCCAGAAGCGGTCGGGTATGACATACAGGGCCTCATTCAAGTCAGAACAAAACGATACGGTGAAGACGAACCGGTGCCCTTCGAAATTGAGGTTGTAAAGATGCCTGAGGTTCTTTCCTGCTACGAAACGTCAGGTGCAACCGATTACATCGTGCATGCCGTTGCCCGCAACATGCCGAGTTACTCGAAGCTCGCCAGAAAGATCGGTGGCATTGAAGGCGTCATGGACCTCCAGAGCAGCATTGTAGGACAGACCATAAAGCCCTGGTCTGCCTTGCCATTGAAGCAACTGGGCGACGATCCTGACCAGAGCCAGAAATAAAGCCCTCCCGGTAAGGGCCTTGGGGAGACAACGGCATTTTCCGGCGAACTATGTAACCGCCTCTTCAGCCGTCGGGATGTAAACCGCAAGCAATGCGCCATCCTTCGAATGGGAGGAGTGCTGGGTTCCCTGCTTCAACCAGACCAGATCGCCCGCCCGATAGACATAACCGTCATTGTCGACGATCTCTCCTTCAAGCACGAGGAACTCTTCATCACCGGTATGGATATGAGGAACTGTGGTTGTCCCCGGTGCCATGCGGTAGACATGAAAGCCGACACCGGTTTCGTTGTGCGGGTTGAGCTGGAGGACATCCTCGCCCGTGGCCGGTTGGTCTTCGCCATAAAACGGTTTGTATTCAGCCGTATGGATGTTGGCAACGCGGCGTTCGCCTTCCTCAAATTTTCGCATAAATATCTCCTGCCTTTTCATGCGCTGTATGGATCAGAACACCCATCGTCATCTCAAACTGTTTCGCTCCATCCTACCACGGGGCCATGCAGACCCAACCACTATTGATCCCTTGACATGATACCTTTTGGTGTTATTAATAATGATACCAAAAGGTATTACATTGGAGACACCATGCTGCTGTCACTCTCTCAACCCCTGCCCCAAGGTGTCTCATCTCAAATTGGCGAGGCTACATGATGAACACGTCAGTGAACACGTCGGTAAATGGTGCATTCAGGGCCCTGGCGGATCCGACAAGACGCCAGATCCTCATGCACCTGAGTGATGAAGACATGACCATCGGCGCTGTCTGCGAGCGATTCGACATGACGCGGGGCGCCATCAAGAAACATCTGACCATTCTCGAAGAAGGCGCCCTGATTTCGGTACATGCCAAGGGCCGGGAGCGCATCAACCGGCTGGAGCCCGCAGGCCTGAAATCGGCTGCCGACTGGCTCACCCATTTCGACCGGTTCTGGGATTCACGCCTTGCCGACCTGAGGACTGCCATCGAAAACGAAAACAACACTGAAGAACACGAAGGACCACACCATGACTGACGACACGCTGACCAAGACCGCTTTCTTTGCCGCCTCGCTCGATACTGTCTGGTCGTTTCTCACGGAAAAGGACAAGCTCGGATTATGGTTTCACCCGGCTGAAGCAGATCTTGAGGACGGCAAGCCCTATGCCCTGATCAAGACCCTGGACGATGGCTCCACCGAGAATATCTGCTGGGGCACGGTGCTCCACATGGCCAAACCATCGCTGCTTGTCTGGTCCTTTACCGTGAAGCCTCTCGGCGGCGCGATGACGACGGTTACGTGGCGCCTGGAAGAAGCTCATGGCGGCACAAAACTGTCGCTGAGCCATGAAGGCGTGGGCGCCGCAGCGAGCAATGCGGCCCTCGGCCTTCTAATGTCGCTCGATTCCGGTTGGGACGAGCACCTCGCGGGCCTACGTACAGCAGTGGCCTGACTTTTATCCCAGGGCTGCGCAGAGAATCAGAATGCGCAGCCCGTTGTCCTCCGCTTTCGATTGGCTCAAGTAGCGTCCGGCAACAGCTCTCCTGCCGTTACCGCTCCACCAACTTGTGACTGTCGGCCGCCGTCAAATCGAGCCCATAGGCCGATCGCATTTGCTCAATGAATTCCAGGGTCTCCGCTCCGAAAGGAGAACGCCCTTCGAAACTGTGTAGCACGATCCCCTCAATGAGATCCCCAAGACCCATTTCATTGCGTGCGGCAACGGCTTTGAGAATTTTCAGTACACGCTTTTCAACGTGTGGCGGGCGCAGGACAATTGCCTCTTGACAGCTCGTGTAGAATTTCAGGTCCACGTTGAATGAAAGGACAGCACGATGATGAAAGAGCATTTGCATCGCCACGGGCTCAGTTTCGGCCAGCATTTCAGGAACAACTGGTCCCTTACGATCAAAGCCCTGAAGTCCGCATTTTATACATTCGGCCACGGCATAACGCCTAGGATCAGCGGACTAAGAGCCTCTGAGTTGCACAATGAAATTTGGGTGGAGGGCCGTGAAGCATCCCTGAGCGATCTCAGGCACAGACTGGACAATGGGCTCTACGCCGATAAGTCTGAGGCCATGGCCGAGTATCGTGCCTACGCGGCCCTATACAATGAAGAGCCGCTGATGACGGACTTTGCAGGGCATATCGAAAATCACTATTCGAAAAACTGACATGCGTCGCGATAGACTCACACCAATAAATCGAAGATCCATCCCGTCGCCAGCGATCCGACAACGGCCAACGCCAGGTACAACAGGAAGGGTCGGACCTTGAGAACGGGGAAGATTGCCATCGCTCCCCAGATGCTGACCACGCCGCCGGAGACCAGGAAGGCCAGCGCAGCGCCCGGCGACATGCCGTGATCGATCAGGCTGCGCGTGAGCGGCAGAGCGGCATACCCGTCGAGATAGGCCGGGGCGCCAACGAACACCGCCACGGGCACGGACCACCACTGGTCTGCGCCCAGGTAGGATGCAAGAGCTCCGGGATGCAGCACGGCGTTCAGTGCGTATTCTGCGGCAAAGGCTGGAATGAGACAGAGCAGGATCAGGCGCGTTATTGACCAGGACTCTCGTGCAAATCGGGCCCGCCGCTCGCTCGAATTCCAGACCGCGTAGTCGAAACTCAAAGAAGCACCACACGATCCTGCGCCGATGCGTCCGACAAGGGAATTCTTGCGCAAAGCCTCCCGGTACCAGGGCCGGTCAGAAAACCAGGCCGTGATCAATCCACCGAATATCCCGAGGAAGAAGGCGGCAAGTGTCTTCCCGACGGCGAATGATATCCCGAGCGTGGCCGCCGTCGCTGCCAGCATTGCAGGATCCGTGATCGGCGACGACAGCCAGAACGCCATTATTGGGGCAAGCGGAACGCCCGACGCGAGCAGACCCGCCATCAGGGGCAGAACCGTCACGCCGCATACGGGCGTGACTGCTCCAATTGCCGATGCAATCAGCACTGTATGGACAATCCGGCCATTGAACGCCGTTGCGATGCCGTCGCTGGCACCGCTTGCCGTTATCCAGGCCGCCAGCAGTATTCCGGGTATGACCAGCGGCGCAACACTGACAAGACTCTTTGCCACGTAAACCGACACCGCCCAGGCCGCGTCCGGCCACCCTATAGCCGCCAGTGCAAGCATCAGGCACCCGATGTTTATCAGCATGGGCCACGAAAGATTTGGGCGAAGTTTCGCAGATTGTTCGGGCATTTCCGTTCTCCGGTACCTGCGCTCAAGATAGTCAATACCTACCCACCCTAAAAACGAATATTTCGAATGTCAGATATAAGAAATTCCGGTAGCATTGCCTATGGAAAATCTGAACAGCGATCTGCTGCGAACATTTCTGGCGATCATCGACACAGGCAGCATTAGTGCCGGTGCTGTGCGCATCGGCCGCTCGCAAACGGCTGTGAGCATGCAGATCAAGAAACTGGAATCCGTTTTGGGCAGACCTGTTTTCGAACGACACGGTCGAGGTGTTTCCCTTAATACCGCAGGTGAGAAACTGGAGGCCACGGCGCGCCAAACGGTATCGTTGCTGGACGCATCGTTGGCGGAAATCAAGTCGGACGAGTTGGCTGGCTTGATACGGCTTGGCATTCCCGATGATCGGAGCAAGACGGTCCTGTCGAACATTGTTGCCGAGTTCGCCAAGTCGCACCCGCGAGTGGAACTGGTCGTACAGTGTGCATCGGGCGCAACCTATGCGCAGGCAATCGCTGCGGGCAAGCTCGACGTCGCCCTATACGAAGTAGAATCGACTTCACCCCATCTCGACGTTCTGGCTAGTGAAAGGACATATTGGGTATCTTCCCGACACCATTGCGTTCATGAGCAGGACCCGCTGCCTGTGGCACTGTTTGATCACGATTGCTGGTGGCGGGAGATGGCCCTGGATACTCTTCACAGAAGCCATCGGGACTACCGGGTCGTATTCTCAAGTGAGAGCGTTGCCGGTGTAGCCACTGCAATCAGGGCGGGAATAGCTGTTGGGTTGCTGGGGCAATCGAGTATCGAGGAAGGCTTTTGCATTCTGTCTGAACCTGGAACATTCCAGGACATGCATGTCTCGAAACTCGTGCTCGACCAGCGGCAGGATCTGACAGGTTCCGCCGTCCGTGCCTTGACTGAAATAATCAGGCAGGCGTTTGCGGACAATTGAAGTGCAGCACTGTAACCACGGGGACAACCAGAAGAACTTCAACAGGCCAGGTCGAACAACGCCCTACTTGCTTGCCACCGGGGGCGGCAGACCAACCACCCTGGAAACCGCTGTCAGATCGAGACACCCACTCCGCAAGGCCGGCAGGACCAGCCAGGCCCCTGCCCTGTAAAGCTGCTTCACATACCCGGGCCCTGGCCTGGCACTGGAGACCACGAGCACATGGCGGCCGCTGCGGACAAACTTGATATCGGGAGAGATCGTCCCGAGACTTTTCACATCAGGGACAATGGCAACAGCTGCCGGGGCAATATCCGTGAAGAGCATGACACCGGCCATCGTGCCGAACCAGCCTGCTACAAGGGCCAGCAGCAATCCTGCGCCACGCAGCATCCTGCTCCAGAAAGGGACTCCTGCCTGAGGCTGTTCAGTAGTCATAGACATGTTCGAGCGCCTGATCGTTGGTTTGCAGCTCTCGCAACAAAGGCGTCAGTTCCTTCACCTTCACACCGACGAGGACACGTTTGTCGGCATAACCGTCCCGGCCAACGGTCGAGATCACCGTCCCATGTTTCAGTTTTGCCGGACCACTCCCCGGCACGACGATTATCGACAGCATGATATCGTCGTTACCTGCAATCTCCGATACCTGTCCGCCGGCAGCGGCAATCTCTTGCAGGATCCGGGTAAACTTGCGGTAGCGCGGGGTTTCGATGATGACCTGATCCGCCGCCGCCGACACGATATCAACCTCAGCCATGCCAGACAGCACCTCCGGTGTCAGCCCCTCAACCACCGTTCGGATGCGAACCTGAGCCTCACCGGATGCCGCGACCGCACCGGCGATGACTTTAGCGTAACCGGCCTTTGCCTTCCACTCTCCGCCCAAGGCGAGCCTGCGCTCCCAACCCCGTACGTTGTCGGCAAGCGGGCGCGACCAAAGTTCTGCGACAGCCTTGTCAAAATCATACTTGTACCAGGGCACCTGCTGCAGGAAGCGTGCATAGTCCGCTGCCATTTCCACCGCATAGACATCCTGAGGGCTCTTCTCCGGACCCCGCACCATTGCAAAAAGGCGTCCGACGGATTCTTCGTAGAGGCCCTTCAGGATCATTTCGAGAGTGAAGCTCACACCAATGGTGTGAACCGTCACACGTGTCTCGAAGTCACCACCGCCATGTTCGTTCGCCTTGCGGTTGAGATCACAAAAGGCGCTCCAGAAATCGTGAACGCTGGAGATATAGCCAAACCCGTGCTCATCGCCGGTCTCGAGCACCTTGGCGAGACCTTCATAGGCGTAGACAATGTGCCACTCAGGATACGTCAGATAGCTGTTGGCTTCGGCACGCTGATACGTCGTGTCCGTGATCACGGGCTTGTAGCCGGTCTGAACCGGGTCCTGCCGGCACGCGGCTTCGATATAGGCAATGGGCAGGGCCGACACGACAACCAGCAACACTGCCGCTGTCACGCTCCACTTAATCAGACGCCACAACCACCGCACCTTCAAGCCTCCTTGCCAAAGAAATACACCGACAACACTGCAAAACCGCCAAGTGCCAGATGCGGCAGGTTGGCCATGACCTTGAAAACGAACGGCAGGTCAAGGATGCCGTAATTGATGATGCCAAGATCAAGGTAACCGGAGCCGGTGATCAGTCCCATCAGCCCGTCGGCGAAATACAGGATACCAAAATAGAGCAGAAACGTACGTGAGGCCCGGTGCGACAGAACCGCGGCAATACCGGCCCAGACCGCCGACGCCACGTGCAGCAGATCGTCGAATATGTCGAGCGCGAAGACGCCAAACGCCCGGCCCTCCGCATCCGTCAAACCCGGTACGTAGTTGAGGCTTGCAGCCCCCAGCAGCGCAATCGTGTAGCCGACGGCAATCCATCGCAGTTTGGTCATTTACAAACCCTCCCAGATTTACAGTTTTGCCATGTAGCGGTCCCAGAAGGTATTGCGGAACACGAGGCCAGGATCGAGAGCCCGCTTGCGGCTGACAAATTCCGGAGCGCGGCTGTAGGCACGCTGGAACTGGTCGTCGGTAGCATGCAACCGATAGGGAAGGTAATAGGAGCCATCCAGTTCAAGTGTGCGTTCGATCAGAGCCCGGGTCATCCGCGCCATGTCCTGTTCGCCCCGCGTCGACATTTCCTGGGAGAACAGCATCACGGCGGCGATGACCGGTTCTCCGGCG
>JAJFHC010000240.1 GCA_021775835.1 Hyphomicrobiales bacterium
TTGATCCGGATTATACAAACGAAGCAAGAGGCGAAATGTGCCATTGCCGGTTGCCGGCAGCCAGTTGCCCGGTTGTGCCGATTGGGAGATTGTTATGCCGAATCTCCCGTCCGGCTGCCTAAGTAGGTTTGTATTGTTGAAGGAATGCCGTTCGGCCGGGTTCTCGATGAGTTGCCCGGCATCGTTGTAGGCAGTAACGGACCACCAGCGTGATGGCAGTGGGCCGCTTTCGACCTCGTAGGTGCAGTCCAGATTGAGCGGAGTGCCGTCGCTGTCATTGATGGCCCGATAGGTCACGGCCTCGAACGACGTCACTGCCAGTTTTCCAATTTCCGCAAAATGTGCCCTTGTATAGGGGTCCGCATTTGGGCTGGCAATCGCAGGCCAGGTTCGCCAGGGCCCATTAGAGACCGCCACGGTTTTCAAACCGTCCGTCATGGCGTAGTCGGCGGTACAATATCCCAAGCCGCCGCCGACAGAGAGAAACAGAGCAAGTTGAATGAGTGAGCGCACGGTCTACTGGCCTGACTATTTAGCGAAAACCGCCTGAGCCGATCGGCGCGTTCCAAAGATCCCGATCAGGTTTTGATGTTCTGCGGCGTTTCTTTTTCTTTGGACGGTCCTGAACAACCCGTTCGTCGTCGTTTACTCGGAACTCAGCAAAAGAATCGTAAGTTCTCGATCCTTCCGTTTTCGACTTCGCGTTTCGGAAAAGGCCAGCCATGTTGTACAGAATTTTGACCACCGGGTCGCGGCTGCTGGCCTCCAGCAACGCAAGCTCTGTGGTTTCGTCGAAGCCTTCCTGTGCTACTTGGTAACCACCGGCCACGGAAACGCCCGGCAGCGGCGACGGCTGGTGTCCGCGTTCCGCATTGACCATGAAATCGTGCCAGGTCTGTGCCGGCAACCGCCCGCCAGTGACCCGTTTCATCGGGGTGAAATCGTCATTCCCGAACCATACTCCGGTAACATACCGTGATGTGAATCCGACAAACCATGCATCACGGTAGTCCTGGGTCGTGCCGGTTTTCCCGGCAACCGGCGTGGTCTTGAGGAACGCCCTACGACCGGTACCACTGAGGACCACCTGATTCATCATGAAGTTCAGATCCGCGATATAGACCGGATTGACGGCCTGCAGTTGATCGGGCGCATTGCGCTCGCGGCTATAGAGTACTTTTCCGTCAGATCTGCGGATTTCAAGGATTGCGTGAGGCTTGACCGCCGTACCTCCATTGGCAAACGCGGCGTAGGCACCGGTGAGGTCCATGACCGTGACTTCGGAGGTACCCAGCGGCATCGACCTGTTCGCGCTGAGAGGCGATTGCAGGCCTACGAGCTTGGCGGTTTCAATGATCGTCTTTCTGCCGATCATCTCGGCGATATGAACGGGTATCGTGTTGATCGATTTCTTGAGAGCCGTAACCAAAGTGACCCGTCCACGATACTTGTGATTGTAGTTCTTCGGTTGCCAGTTCCCCAGCGTAATCGGCCTGTCCGACAGGACCGTGCTTGGCCGGAGACCTGATCGCAACGCTGCCAGATAAACGAACGGTTTGAAAGAAGAACCTGGTTGGCGCTTCGCGTCGGTTGCCCTGTTAAACTGACTGACTTCGTAGTCGCGCCCACCCACAACCGCTTTCACTGCGCCTTCTGGCGTCAGTGAAACCAGTGCCGCCTCTTTGACCTTGTAGGCCTTCGAATTGACATCGAGCGTATTGTTGATGGTCGCCTGTGCAATTTTCTGCAGTTTGCTGTCAATCGTCGTCGTGACGTCTAGGTTGAACTCGCCTTCAAGTCGGTATTCCTTGATCAACGCCTGGATCTCATTGTAGGCGAAATCGAGGAAGTATTCCGGCGTGTCGTAGGCGTCTCGCTTGAGATAATCAGCCGGTTCCCGCCGGGCGGCAAACGCTTCGCTTTCGCTGATGAATTCGGAAAGAACCATGCGCTCGAGTACGACACTGGCGCGGCCATGGGCGGCCTTAAGGTCGACGTGAGGGGCGTATTTGCTTGGCGCCTTGAATAGGCCGGCAATCAGGGCCGCCTCGGGCAGCGTGACATCGCGAACCGATTTGCCAAAATAGAACTGGGACGCGGCTTCGACCCCGTAGGTTCCCGCACCCAGATACGCTCGGTCTAGATAGAGCTTGAGAATTTCTTCCTTGCTGAGGCGTGCTTCAATCCATAGGGCGAGAAACGCCTCATTCAGTTTTCTGGCAAATGTCCGCTCAGGCGTCAGAAACAGGTTTTTCGCAAGCTGTTGTGTGATGGTACTGCCACCCTGAACAACGTTGGCGGCCCGGACATTCTCGAGCATGGCCCTGGCCGTGCCCTGGAAATCCAATCCGATGTGGTCGAAGAACCGGCGGTCTTCTGTTGCCAGAACCGCTCTGATCAAGACCGGCGGCACTTCCGCAAGCGGGACCGCATCGTCCTGTCGAACGCCCCGCCGACCGATGATCGTGCCATCGGTGTTGTGGAAAGTTACCGCGACTTTCCGGCCTTGGTTCCATATGTCACCATCGTCTTCTACATGAGGAAGACCATATCGATAAAGCACGACCAGAAAGACCAGAGAGAGGGTTGCGCCATCCGACACAAACTCGAGCATCATGCGCTTGAAGCCACGGACGCGCCAGCGTTCCAGCGAGGAGGAATACGCATTCCATGCCCGCCCCAGCCAGTCCCAAATCACGAAGACTGTCGAATCAACCCAGGAATCGACACGGTTGAGGCGTTCGTTTATTTGTTTTTCTTTTTGCGAATCCGACAAGATATGATCCCCGACAACTGAATCAAGGCACCAACCAACACAAAATAATGGCAGTAATGGTGCACCCGGCCCTTTGGCGTCCTAATGTCCGAAAACCACTCCGGACACCACGATTATCGCTACTTTTAACTCTCACCCCAGACACGAGAAGAATTACTTGGTACCGACAAAACGGCGACCGACGCCCCTCGCACGGTCACACACTAAGAATAGATGGTTATGATATAGCAAATGTACAAGAAAGACGAACCGTTTTGGCGCACGAAATCGCTATCGCAGATGACCCAGGCCGAATGGGAGTCGCTGTGTGATGGTTGCGGTCGATGTTGCCTGGTCAAGCTTGAAGACGAGGATACCGACGAGGTTGCTTACACAAATGTCGCCTGCCGCCTGTTTGATGACAATACCTGCCGGTGCATCGATTACGCCAACCGCACATCCAAGGTTTCGGATTGCCTTGCACTCACGAGCGACAAGCTGGCGGAGATAAGCTGGCTTCCGCCCACCTGCGCTTATCGGCTGATAGACGAAGGCCGGGAGCTCTACTGGTGGCATCCACTGGTTTCCGGCGATCTTCAGACAGTACATGTTGCCGGCGTGTCGGTTCGCGGGAGGACCGTGAGTGAACAAGCCGTGACACAGGACGAATTGTTTGATTCGGTAGTGCCGTGGCCACTCTATGAATATTCCGCTGACGAATCGTCGGAGCCGGACTGAGAACATTCCAGGGATAACAACACAGATTGTTACCGTTCGGAGGGCTTGATGCCCATGCCGGCAACAAAATGCAATCGATCTGCCTAAAGCACCTTGTCACGAATCCCTTAATGCTTAAGATTCGCAAACGGTATCGGTGAGTCGCGAGTCAGGTGAGGGGACCCGCGACATACCCCGGACCACCTGGGCGGACCGCCACGACAGGCAACTGCAGGCGTTCCGTACAGTGAATTTAGTCTGTGTTTCTGGGTGTAGTAATTGGGGGTGTTGAGTGTGAAAGCACAAATCAGTCGCAAAGTGATTTCGGCGAGGGGACAAAACAAACAAATTTTCAAGCGGCGACATGAGGCTGCTCGTTCCATGTTTCTGGTTTGCATCACGGTTCTGATTTGCGGGGCAGTGATTTTCGTGACCGGATTTAAGCTTGGACGCCAATATCAGGATGCCGTTGTTCTCGCCAGTTCGGATCCGGCGACAAAACTTGCAGAAACCACATCAGTGGATACGGAAGTGTCCAAGGATTGAACGGTTCGCGGCGGCAGGCGCAAAGAAACTGGTTGCAAACGCATGCTGAATGCGCTGTTTTCGGTTCATGCACTGTTCAGGTCGCCTATCATAACGTCGAGCCATGAAACTCAGAACTTGGATATTGGCATGGCGCGCCCGGGCATCGGGTATCACGATCCCCGTGTGCCTTGCGATGGTGATGTCTGCCGCCTGTTTTAACACGCCGGCGTCGGCGGCATATCTGTTCGCATCCAAATCTGCAAGTATCGAAAGTATCCCGAAGAGTAACGACGAGGCGTTGGCTCCAAGGCCAGCGGGCTGGAAAGCGCGCAGAGGCTTGAGGAGAGCATTCAGAGCGGTTTCGCCCCACCGGCGTCGGGCCCTGCCTCCGCCATCTCAGGCTTTTCGGGTTGCCCAAGGCCGGCCCCCTCGACATGTTATAAGACAAGCGCGACGCATGGCCGGATTGCCACCTTCCGCGCGTGCTGTGGGAGGTCGGCTCGTCCAGAGGAACGGCAGCCGGTTTTGGAAGATCATATTTTTGGTGGGCAACCGCCAGGTCCCCGTGACCGTTCCCGCACGGTGAGGGCTCGTCGTCGCAATTAACAGATCGCTTCACTATATCAACACTGGATGCCTTTAACGGGGAGCTTTGACGATGCGCCTGCTTGTAGTGGAAGACGATGCTGATCTAAATCGTCAGTTGACCGATGCCCTGACCGACGCCGGCTATGCCGTCGACAGTGCGCACGACGGAGAGGAGGGGCACTTCCTGGGTGACACCGAGCCCTATGATGCCGTGATTCTGGATCTGGGTCTGCCGGTCATGGACGGTGTAACCGTGCTCGAAAACTGGCGTCGCGACGAACGCAAGATGCCGGTGCTGATATTGACGGCTAGGGATCGATGGAGCGACAAGGTTTCCGGCTTCGATGCCGGTGCTGACGACTATGTTTCAAAGCCGTTCCACATGGAGGAGATTCTGGCACGGGTCCGCGCTCTTTTGCGGCGAAGTACCGGACATGCAACCAGTGAATTCGTCTGCGGTCCGGTTCAACTCGATACCCGGAGCGCGCGGGTTACCGTGGATGGTCAGGCAATCAAACTCACTTCGTTGGAGTATCGGCTTCTGGCCTACCTGATGCATCACCTGGGAAGAGTCGTGTCACGCACGGAACTGGTGGAACACCTTTACGATCAGGATTTCGACAGGGATTCCAACACGATCGAGGTTTTCATCGGGCGTCTACGCAAAAAACTCGGCGCCGATTACATTCGAACAGTTCGGGGTCTGGGGTATTGCCTGACCAATCCGGAAGATGCGGCGTAACTCTCTCGCATTCCGGCTGCTGACCTATGCGGCGATGTGGAGCATTGTGGCTCTGCTGGGAACCGGATGGGTCCTGTCCTCACTGTTTCGTAACGCCATGGAGCGCAATTTTGACGCCCGGTTGCAAGCCCACCTTTACGGTCTTGTCGGTGTAGTCGAACTGGATGAAGCGGGTCGTCTCAGTCAGCTCGGGCAACTTGGTGAAGCCCGCTTCGATCTCCTGGAATCCGGCTGGTACTGGCAGGTGTCGCCACCGAAGGGAAGTCCCGACACCCAAGCCCTGAGTTCCCGCTCCCTGCTCGACCAGGCATTTCCCGCACTCGCCGAGACGATCACGTCCGCCGGGAATGACGGGCTGGTGCACTATTACAGCGACGGCCCCAAGAAACAGCGGTTGAGGGTGATCCAGCAGAGCATCCAGCTCGCAGGTTCCGACGCGCTTTACTCATTTACCGTCGGTGGCGACAGCAACGAACTCGAACGCGAAGTCTCAACCTTCAACAACACTCTGGCAATCTCTCTCTCACTGGTTTGTCTGGGAGTGATCCTGACCGGATTGTTGCAAGTGAGGTTCGGACTGCAGCCGCTTCGCCTGTTCCAGCAGTCCTTGAGCAGCATTCGGTCGGGCAGCAAGACCCGACTGACAGGCACATATCCGGAGGAACTGGAACCCCTGGCTGATGAGTTGAACGCTCTGATGCAATCGAACGAAGAAATTGTAGAACGTGCCCGAACCCATGTCGGCAATCTGGCGCATGCGCTGAAAACGCCATTGAGTGTCATCGTCAATGAAGCTGAAGCAGACCGTGGCGCGTTTGCGGGAAAAGTCGGTGAACAAGCCGTAATCATGCGCGATCAGGTCAATCACTATCTGGACCGCGCTCGTGTGGCGGCACGTGGGCGGGCGCTGGGAACGGTCACCGAAGTGGCGCCCGTGGTACACGCTCTGCATCGCACACTTTCGAAAATCTACGCTAACAAGGAATTGCAGATGGAAGTTTCCTGCCCCGATGACATCAGATTCCAGGGTGAGCGTCAGGACATCGAGGAACTGATCGGCAATGTTCTCGAAAACGCTTTCAAGTGGGCGGACCGCAATGTTTCGATTGATGTATCCCGGAATGCGGTCAACGCCAGTCAGGGGTCTACCCGGTTGGCTCAGTCTTTGACGATTGTCATCAACGACGACGGTCCCGGTTTGAAGGAAGAACAAAAGATCGAAGCTCTGAAGCGTGGGCGTCGGCTCGATGAAACAACGCCAGGTTCCGGTCTGGGTCTTTCAATCGTTGCGGAACTGGTCTCGCTTTATTCCGGTGAAGTAGTGCTGTCGGATTCCCCTCTCGGCGGTTTGAGAGTGACCATGATTTTGCCTGGAACGTGAGCCGAAGGCTGCGGGTATCGGGCATCAAGGTTTGGCAATCCATAATCCAAACTTTTCTAGGGCCGCTTTGACATCTGGTGTGCTTTCCAATCTCTGCCACATGGATGCATCAATAGGAAGGTTCTGATTTCGAGAAGTTTCTCAGTTCGTTAGCCCGACGTTTCAAAATCGTGATGCGGTGTTCTGACGTCGAAATATGTGCAGTCCGGCGAGATGTGCAATCAATATTTTTGATGTACATAATTGCGTTTTCCGATTAAGAATACAGGCGGTGTTGTCTGCCTAATTGCCCCCGGTCGCAGGCTTCACTGATTAGGAGGCGGGTTCCCGGTTTGGGAGCCCGCCTTTCTGTTTTCGGCTCTTGAGTCAGTGCTGCGCAGCCTGCCGGGTTGGGTGCCCCATGAGTCGATCGTGCATTTGGCAGATGGTTACCGGCAGGTAAATCAATTGAACAGATTATTAAATGATTTGAGAGACAATCCAGTTACATGGAGAGACCAGAAGCGTACGGCGGGGTGTGCGCGACGGTTATAATGCCGGAATGCGCGGACATGAATTTAAGTTCACTAAAGACAGAACAGCTTGAAGCCTACCTGTCGTCTCTGACACCGGCTGCTGCACGATTCCTGATCCGCGAAGTCGAACTTGACCGGCTCAGGGGAGGTGAATCCTTCCCCCACGATCTGATTTTGACCTATGCGAGAAATGTTCTGGTCGATCAGGAAGACCAGGTTGAGCGTGTCGGGTCGCCTCTGCGGCTTTTCTGCCGGCCGTTTGAAGACCTGCTCGTTGACAAGACCACGGCTGACAAGCAAATCGGGCGCATTGACCGGCAGTCGATCGAACCCATCTGGAACTGGCTGAGTAACGAACTTGCCGTTGAACAGATCGGCGAGTTGGACGAGATACTATCACGCGCGCTCATAGACGAAGATCAAAGCAGTGTTTCAAGGTGCACCCGGGAGCTTCACGTTCTGTGTCATCACGCACTCGCCGAGCAGATTGCGCCGCTTGAAGTCGGAAGTGTTGAGTACATGCGACTGGCGGCAAGGCTCGGTGGTGATCGTGTCCTTGAGGACGCCCGCGATGTTGCATTCGTTCTGGAACGTGCGGAAACCGCCCTGACATTTATTGAACGCCTGCCTCAGCATCAGGATTCTGTAAGTGCACAGGATGCAAAACGGTTCGCAAAATTGTATGCGGACGCTAGAAACGAAGCGCCCGATCATGCCTATTTGTTGTTGCTGATCCTGTCTTCCCGTCTGAGACGTGCTGCAGACATCCTGAAGATCGTCACCGAGATTGTGGGATCAGACAGGGACGATGCTGTCCGGGCAACCGAATTGTCGGTTGTCGGGGACTGCCTCCTTCATGATATGGAAGTGGCGGCCCACGGCGCGCTGCAGGCGATTGCCGGCCGGGCGCCGATCGATCTGGTTGAACGGTTCCTGGGTCACTATTTCGAAATTGCAGAAGGTTTTATGAGTCATGTCGACGTCGACATGAGGGCTGGTTGGGGATGGCGGGTCATCGCCATCCGAAACGCACTCTCAGCGAGCCTGAAATCCGCGCTTGAGGCTGCTCCTCGTCTCATCAAACTGGCATTGTACAGAAAGGGCCGCAACACCGGCGGCGATGCGGCGACCTTGGAATGGCCTGATGGTCGCGCGATTGAAGATGCCGATTTTGTCGTGCGACTTATGCTTTGCGTACAGCCTCTGCTGAGCCAGATCCCGATCAATGCCGATTATGCCAACGTACGGTCAAATGTATGCTCCTTCATCGAATCGATTGCCGAGATTTCATTGGACGATGTACGGCGTTGCAGCGGCGAAGAGAGCCGTTGTGCTGAAGCTTATCTGAAAGCTATCGCCAACTTCACCGAACTGGTGTTTGGTATCGATACTGCTGAAATGTTGCGTCGGCGCGGTCGTGTGGCCATGCAGAGCGAGGGTGATGCTGCAGAGGCAGGTTAGTATGTGCCTTAACAGACCCTAGAATGGAATTTTGGCCCTGAGTGTCGGGCCGTGAAAGACGCGGTCACCCCCTTTGAAGAAACAGCGGCAACCGGCATCGACGAGATTGAAGTAGGCGTCGACGCTGTAGCCACCTGTGACTTTCAGCGAATATTCCGAAAATGTGTAGGAAAGCCCGGCAAAAAGCTCGATGTTGGGAACCACGATTGTTTTGGTCCGTGACGTGTTGTCGTTCAACACAACAGTACCGCCGCTTAATACCGTCAGATCTTTTTTGAACCGGCGTTCACCGAGCAAGAGGGCTCCGGCAGCGTCGAGTTCCAGCGCGGCCTTTTCATTCAGGGGAATGGTTGTCTCGACGCCCAGTCGGGGGCCGGCCCCGGTGAACTTGCGATCCGTTCTGTCGGGGCCGGTGAGGCCGGATATGCTATCGCGAACGGTGCCGTTTTCGTCCACGTCGAAGTGCAAGAACCGAATGCCGCCGATTATCCTGACTTCCGCATCAGGCAGCGTTGCCGGATCGACATCGTATCCGGCCATCGCGTCGAGGCGGATGAATTCCTCTTCGTTGGTGGTGTCCGTACCCAGAAAAATCAGGCCGCCGGACGATACAGAGTTGACCGATTCCTTGCTGTTGCCACTTTCTCCGTATTTGGCGCCGAAACTGGCCGACCACGGACCGTCCGGCTGATGATAACCACCTTCAAGAAACAGACCGTAACCGTCGTCGGGTTCGATTGAACCCACGCCGTCGCCAATCAGATTTCGGGTGCCGTCCCAGAACAGAAATTGAGCACCGCCTTCAATCCACCAGTTTCGCTTAGCGGGATCCGCGTGTGCCAGCGTTGTCAGGCCGATGAGGGCGGTCATGGCCCAGGCGGTTACGGTGAATTTTGTCACGGCGTCAAGCCTCTCTGCGCTGGACAGAGTTGCCGGAAGCGGCCTCTGCCATCTGTTTTTCATCCGGTGTTTCGGATGCACTTGTTCGTCGGCAAGAGGCAGTTGTGCGCCGGAATGACTTCCCTTTAGTTCCATTTGCAACACCCACCCCAAAACTGAGTTTGACACTAGTTCGAAATCCAGTTTGAAAACCACCTGTCCATCTGGACAGGAAATGCATTGTGAGGCAGAGCGGCGAATAACCTGTCAGTTGGTCAGGAAATTGGCGCGCGCGGCGATTGCGATCGCCTGAGACCGGGACTTGGCCCCGAGCTTGTTCATGATGTTGGTGACGTGAAACTTTGCCGTACGCTCCGAAATGTTGAGACTGCCTGCGATTTCGGCGTTCGTCTGGCCTCCTGCAATCAATGCCAGGCATTCATGCTCACGGATTGAGAGGCTGGTATTGGGAAGTTTGAGCATGTCGAGGTCGATGAAATCGTTAATCGACACGGCAAAAGCGAATGCAAGCCTCTCGAGAAGAGGTTGGAGAGCCAACGTCCTGGTCTCGATCTCAGGATCGTTGCCAAGAATAAAACAACCAACCGCCTGGATCCGCCGCGGCGTATGCAGTGGTATATTCAAGTCGTAATGCAGGCCAAACTTTCTGGTAAGGGCGACAAGCTCCTTCTGCTTGGCGGTTTGCGGCACAGTATCGTACACCTGTCGAGAAAGGAACGGAGTGTTTCTCCGGGCCAACTCCGATAGCATCGGATCGACATGACGATGCCCCTTCCACAGATAAAGGACTTCGTAGGCCTTGAGTTTCAATGGTCCTCGGGCAACGAAAATGGCTTCATCGCTCTTGGGATTGGGCCAGGCCTCGCGGCGAGCCGTGGTGAAGTAGAACCCATCAAATCCCAGTTCAGTCAAGGCGTTCTCAAGACAGTCCACAACGTGTGTGAACGTGTTGAAGTTAGGCACTTCGTCCAAAAACCGCCCTACAATATCGTCGCCGTGAATGGACAAGCCAATCCCTCTTCAAAAACTGAAAGCCGTTGTATCGGAAATCATACGGTACTTGCCGATACCGTCATAGCTGTACAGTTGGACAGGAACGGGCAGGCACTTCAATTGTGAACCACGGTTCACGCGTCGATCTTCTGCTCGCTCGATTGGCGGCTATCGGAAGGCACGCCCTGTTCGCGGTAGGGTGTGCGACCATAAAAAGCACGGTAGCATTTGGAAAAATGCGACGGTGACGAGAATCCGCAAGCCAGAGCGACGTTGATCACGGACATGTCCGTTTGCAGCAGAAGCAGGCGGGCTTTCTTGAGCCGCAGTTCAAGATAGTAGCGCTTCGGCGATCGGTCGATATAGCGGCGGAACAACCGTTCGAGTTGGCGTGTCGACAAACCGGCATCCCGGGCGAGAATGCTCGGGCTCAGCGGTTCTTCGAGATTGTTTTCCATTTTCTCGATGATGCCAATCAGTTTGGGATGACGTGCGCCGATACGCGCCGGCAGCGACATTCTCTGGTGCTCGCTGTGATGGCGTATGGGGGAATGAATAATCTGCTCGGCAACCGCCGACGCCAGTTCCGGACCATGTTGGGATGAAATGACCGCAAGCATCATGTCGACCGCCGCTGTGCCGCCGGCACAGGTGAAGCGGTCACGGTCAATTTCGAACAGGCTCCCACTCATCCGAATTTCAGGAAATGCCTCGGCAAAGGCCGGCATGTTCTCCCAGTGAATCGTGCAGGTATGATCGTCCAGAAGGCCTGCTTCCGCCAAGACGTAGCACCCTGTGCACAGAGATCCGATTTCGAGACCCTGCCGAGCCATCTTGCGAAGCCAGTTCAGCGTGGCCTTGCCGGCATAGTCCTGAATGTTGAGGCCACCGCAGACAATGATGCTGGTTCGTCCGCTAAACTTGGTGTGGTCGCTGTCCGGCGTTAGCAGCAGCCCGTTGGAAGCCGTTACGGGGTTGCCGTCCGTCGTCATCATCTCCCAGGCGTACAACTCTTTTTCCGAAACTCTGTTGGCAAGTCTGAGAGGTTCGATTGCCGCTGTGACCGGCATCATTGAGAACTCCGGCAGCAGCAGCAGGGCGAATTTCTGTGGTAGTTCGCGCGGTGTGTCTCCCAGCATTTCTGCTAAAATCCTTGTCTCGGTCGCACAGGCTCTCTGGCAGTCGGCCCTTCGAAGCAGTCCAAAAGGCGAAACACTACGTTAGCCGTCGCGTTATCCTATACGACGGAAGGCCGAAGCCGAACAAGAAACATGCAAGAAGATTTCAACAAAAACAGTCAGACTTTCGGAGCCGGTTGTTCGGCGTAAAGCTCGACACGAGATGCGTCGCCAGCCGTAGCCTTGATCCATTCCCAGGCGTAATCGGCGTATGACCGGAACACATAGAGATCGATGACGTCAGGTCCGGTCTCGACAAAGTGGCACATGGCGGCGATTTCCGCGAAGGTCATGCGCCGGACCGTGCCCTGCTTGACGTCACCATGGGTCAGGTCGACCGATGTTCCCTTCATGAGAACTTCCCTGGCCACGTCGCCGTCGAGGCGGATGATCGCCCGGGCATCGCTCATGTCGCAGACAAGGGCAAACAGGGAAGCTGTCTTTTTGGTCAGGTCCTCGACCAACTGGTCCTTGTCGTCGATCGGCATCGTGACAAGCCATTGATCGAGCGACAACCAAAGGACGACGAGGTCGCCATTCGCGGCAGATGTCCGGGGTTTCGTCGGCAGGGCGATACCGAGGACGCTTTTTGCGGCGGCCATGAACTTCTTGTCCTTGGTGTCGCCGCGCAGGTCGATCATGCCCCGGTCGCGAACTTCCTGGACTGTCACGGCATAACCGGCATCCAGGCGGTCGTAACCAAACTGCTCGAGGGCGCTCTGGTGAACGGTCTCAGCCATTGAGGCGTTCTCCTTCCTTGTCATAAAACACCGGATCGACAATCTTGGCGGTGACCACCTTGTCTTCCAGAGGGAAACTGATGGTGTCACCCATCCTCGAACGGCCGTTGCAGATAAGCCCCATGGCAATCGAGCGTTTGAGGGTTGGGCTGTAGTAGCTGGAAGAGACCTGGCCAATCATCTTCATGGGTGGTTTCGGCTCGACCTTCTCCACGGCATAGGCGCCATCGGGCAAAACGGTTGCCGGATCGTCGGTTAGTAAACCCACCAGTTCCTTGCGGTCCGGGCCGGACAGGTAGGACCGCTCCAGCGAGCGCTTGCCGATGTAGTCCGGCTTCTTCTTGGATACCGCCCAGTTCAATGCCAGATCGAGTGGTGTCACTGTGCCGTCGGTCTCGTCACCGATCGCGATGAAACCCTTTTCCGCGCGCAATACGTGCAGGGCCTCGGTACCGTAGGGTTCGATGCCAAACTCGTCGCCAGCCTCCATCAGCGTATCCCACAGGTGCCGACCGTATCCGGCAGGGGTCGCAATCTCGTAGGACAATTCACCGGAGAAGCTGATACGGAAGATACGCACCGGCGCACCGGCAAGTGTTCCCTCTTTCATGGTCAGGAACTCAAACGACTCGTTGTCGAGTTCGATTGTGCTGTCCAGTTTGGCCAGGACGTCCCGGGCTCTGGGACCTGCCAGGGCAAATTGCGACCATTGCTCTGTTGCCTGGGTCACGAATACCTTGTAGTCGGTCCATTCGGTCTGCAGCCATTCCTCGAACCAGCCGTGAATCCGGTCCGCGTTGCCGGACGTGGTGTGCACCAGGAAATGATCTTCACCGAGACGCACCGTAACCCCGTCCTCGAACAGAAAACCGTCTTCCGTGAGCATCAGGCCGTAACGGCAGCGCCCGAGTTTAAGTGTCGAGAAAGTGTTGGAGTAGACCCGGTCGAGCAATGCGCCGGCGTCAGGTCCCTTGACTTCGATCTTGCCCAGCGTCGAGGCATCGATCAGCCCGACTTTCTCGCGTACCGCCAGGATTTCCCGGTTGACCGCATCACGGCGGCCTTCCGTGTGCACCGGATAGCAGTAAGGCCGCTGCCACTGGCCGATCGGTTCATAGTCGGCCTTGCGGTTTTCCTGCCAGGCCCAGACCGAGGTCTTGCGCACGGGCAGGAACAGGTGGCCGGTCTGCGTTCCCGCGATCGATCCAAAGGAAATCGGTGTATAGGGAGGACGAAACGTTGTTGTACCGACTTCAGGAATGGTTTTGTCCAGAACATCGGACACAATGCCCAGCGCGTTGATATTGCTGGTCTTGCCCTGATCGGTTGCCATGCCAAGCGTGGTGTAGCGCTTGAGATGCTCGACCGACCGATAACCTTCGCGTGTCGCCAACTCCAGATCGGCGGCCGTCACGTCATTCTGGAAGTCGATGAAGTGCTTGTTGCCCTCGTTGGCCTTGCCGAAGCCCGGAGAGAACCACAATGGTTGAAGCGGCGATTCATCCACACTCTTGGCGCTCGGCGGCTTGGCGGCACCTGCTTTCTTGCGTCCGCCGCCGGCTGCTTTCGCCGCTGCCTCACCTTCGCGCACGGCTTCCTTGACAAGGGCATCGAGGTCAAATGTTCCGTTGGCGGCACCGACCGCACGAAGCGGGTGAGGAATCGGTCCGGGACGGAAGCTCTGCAGGGCGTCATCGAACACGAGCTTGCCGCCGGAATGACAGAACAGATGCACCGCCGGATTCCAGCCACCGGACGTACAGACGAAATCGCACGAAACGCGTTCCTCGGGCGCTTCAAGCCGGCCGCTTGAGCGAAGCCGCGCGATATTCACGCCATCGATCGCCATCCCGCTCATGCCGGTCCGCACATCGGTAATGACATGGCCGAACGAAATCTTCAGCCCTGCCTGCCTGGCTTCTTCGACAAGCGGGCTTTCATGGGGCGGCCTGACGTCGACGACACCGGCAATGGTAACGCCTGCGCGGGTCAGGTCGAGGGCCGTGCGATAGGCGTCGTCATTGTTGGTGAATACGACGCCGCGCTGTCCGGGCGACACGCCAAAACGGTTGACGTAGACACGGGCGGCCGCCGCGAGCATAACGCCCGGCCGATCGTTCTTGTAGAAAGTCAGTGGGCGTTCGATGGCGCCGGTCGCCAGAACGATCTGTTTGGCTCGTACCTTCCAGAGCCGGTGGCGTGGCGCACCGTCATCTGCCAGCCGGGGATCATGATCGCTGACACGTTCGTGCATGAGCACCCAGTTATGATCGAAATGACCGGCAACAGTCGTGCGCACGAGTATATGAACGTTGGTCGCTGCGGCAAGCTCGGTGGCAGTTTTGGCGATCCAGTCGACTTGTGGTGCGTTGTCCAGGGTCCCGCCTGCTGAATCGGCATGGCCTCCGAACATGGCGGATTCATCCGCAACAATGACGCGGACCCCGGTAGCGGCTGCGGCCTGTGCCGCTGCCAGACCGGCGACCCCGCCGCCGACCACAAGTACATCGCAATCCGCGTGCATCTGCTCATAGGTGTCACTGTCGCGTTCCTCTGGCGCCGTGCCAAGGCCTGCAGCGCGCCTGATGAAATGCTCGTATGTGGGCCACAGCCGGTTAGGCCACATGAATGTCTTGTAGTAAAAACCGGCTGGAAGCAGCCGCGACATGGCATTGTTGATCTGACCGGCGTCGAACGACAGATTCGGCCAGTTGTTCTGGCTCTTGGCAATGAGGCCGTCGAAAAGCTCCACTTGCGGTGCCCGCAGGTTGGGCTCGTGCCGCGCCCCTTCGCCAACGCTGACAAGGGCGTTGGGTTCCTCAGATCCTGCTGCGATCAGACCACGCGGCCGGTGATACTTGAAGCTGCGTCCGACCACGCGCACGCCATTGGCCAAAAGGGCGGAGGCCAGCGTGTCTCCGGCGAAACCTTTCATGGGTTTGCCATCGAACGTGAAAGACAAGGGCTGGTCCCTGTCGATCGCGCGGCCGCTGGAGGCAGGGGCTGAAAGTCTGTAAGGCTTGCCGCTCATTTCTGTTCGCTCTTCTCAGCTGAACCCTGGCTCAAATCGGGAGCCGGTTCGGTGATGCCGTAATATTTCTTGAATTCGAGTGTGGCCGTGTCCCGGGCCGCATGAAACCACTTGCCGCACCCGCGCAGGCATTGCCAGCGTTCAAAATGCAAGCCGCGCGGATTCCTGCGGGCATAGAGGTAGTCCCGCTGGGCCTCGGGGGAAATGTCTTCCGGGTTTTCTGTTGCCGGCCGTTTGATATGGGCTTCGCCGCCGCAGTGAAAATCGGTTTCATCGCCTTCGACGCCGCAAACCGGACAGGTAATGAGAAGCATTGGCTTCCTCCTAGATCAAACTGCATCCTGATGCAGGGTATTTGATCGGTCTCACAATGATCAAACTGCATCCTGATGCAGGGTATTTGATCGATTTTTTGTTCTCAGTGGGCCACAGCGGCCGAGATGCTTTCGTTGATCAGGCGACCTTCGGCAAAGCGGTTCAGCCCGAACGGTTCGGCGATTGCGTGTGGGCGGTCGTTGGCGATGGTGTCGGCAAAAACGAATCCCGATCCGGGTATCGACTTGAAGCCACCGGTCCCCCAGCCGCAATTGACGAACAAACCCTGGACGTCTGTCTTCGAGATGATTGGGCTGCGGTCGCCGGTCATGTCCACAATCCCGCCCCACTGGCGCATCATGCGCAGGCGGCTGATGATTGGAAAAGTTTCCACAAGCGCGGTTACCGTGTGCTCGACCGCAGGAAAACTACCTCTCTGGGTGTAGTTGTTGTATTCGTCAGCGCCACCGCCGATCACCAGTTCGCCCTTGTCCGACTGGCTCATGTAGCCGTGGACCGTGTTCGCCATCACGACCACGTCGATCACCGGTTTGATCGGTTCTGACACCAGCGCCTGCAAGGCGACGCTTTCGATCGGCATGCTGACGCCGGCCATATCCATCACGACGCTCGTGTTGCCGGCTGCGACCACGGCGATCTTCTTCGCCCGGATCGGTCCTCTGGAGGTTTCTACGCCGGTTATCCGGTCACCCTGGCGATTGATGCCGGTCACGGTACAGTTCTGGACGATATCGACGCCCCGGTCATCCGCGCCGCGGGCGTATCCCCAGGCCACCGCATCATGACGTGCCGTGCCGCCCCGAGGCTGATAGTAGGCTCCCAGGATCGGGTATCGGCAATCGTCGCGGTTGTTGATGATGGGTACCAGCCGTTTGACCTCAGCGCGATCGATCATCCGCGCCTCCACACCCGAAAGCCTGTTGGCGTGGGCAGTGCGCTTGAACGCCCTCAGTTCATGTTCGGTCTGGCACAGCATCAGCACGCCGCGTGGCGAGAACATGATGTTGAAGTTCAATTCCTGAGACAATGTTTCATAGAGCGAGCGCGCCAGTTCATAGATGGCGACGCTTTCGTCCTGAAGATAATTTGACCTCACAATTGTCGTGTTTCTGCCGGTATTGCCACCGCCAAGCCAGCCTTTTTCAAGAATTGCGACGTTAGTGACGTTGTGTTCCTTGGCTAGATAGTACGCTGTTGCCAAACCATGGCCACCTGCACCGATTATGATGACATCATATTCGGACTTGGGTTCGGCGTTGCGCCAGGCCTGGCCCCAGTCTTTGTGGTAATTGACCGCATTGCGGGCAAGTGACAGAAAGGAATATCTTTTCATTGCACACGTTTCTAAATGGGTTCAAAGAAGGGGTAACCTGGCAAAGATACCGGAATTCGTGTCTCTGGACGGGGCAGACATTACCATCGCAAAGCATGCTCCTCCAATTTTTTGCGACACGAGACCGCCAAACTGCGACACACAGACGCGCGGGCGATGACGCGGAGTTGCATTGATTTTAGGAACAGTCTCACAAATGATGCGCCCATGTTGATATGGATAATAGTGGCGGGATTGACCGCGGCGTGCCTGGCGGCGGTTTTATGGCCGCTTTTGCGGTCAAACAGCCAGGCGGCCGACCGCGCCGATTTTGATCTTGCGATCTCGCGCGACCAGCTCAAGGAGGTGGATCGCGATGTGGCAAGAGGAGTCCTGAGCGAAGCCGAAGGCGAGAATGTGCGCCGCGAGTTATCAAGGCGCATGCTTGCTGCTGACACGCAAATGAAGAAAGATGCGGCAGGCCGTTCGTCCGGTTCCGGACGCACGGCAACCGCGGCTCTGGCCATTGTCGCCGTGCCCTTGCTGTCCGTCGGCGTTTATCTCAAGACCGGCTCGCCGCAACTGGAAGACAGACCTCTCGAGGCCCGATTGACCGGGCCGGTAGATGCAGGGAATTTCCCGGAAATGGTGGCCCGTGTAGAGCGAACATTGCGCCAGCAGCCTGATAACCTGCAAGGCTGGACGGTCATCGCACCGGTTTATCTCAGGCTGCGCCGTTTCAATGATGCCGCCAACGCGTACAGGCAGATCCTGGCGATCCAGGGGCCCGATGCCAGGGTGTTGACGGATCTTGGTGAAGCGCTGGTCATGGCTCAGGAAGGTGAGGTTTCAGACGATGCCCGCAAGGCCTTTTCCCATGCCCTGGCACTTGAGCCTTCGCTGCCCAAGCCGCAGTACTTTCTAGCGGTTGGCGCGTCCCAGGATGGCCGCAAGGATGAAGCGGTTGCTGCCTGGAGAAAGCTCCTGGCCAACTCTCCTCAGGACGCCCCCTGGCGCGGCGTGGTCGAGCAGCAGATCGCGATGGCGACAGGACAGGGCAACATGGCACAGGCTGTGCCGCAGGACGCCGATGCCGGTGTTCGAGCCCCTGCATTGTCGAAGGAGGCAATGCAGGGCGCTGCTGAAATGACACCGCAGCAACGCCAGCAGATGATCGGGGGCATGGTCGAGCGGTTGGCGACACGGTTGAGCGACGGAGGTGGCTCGGTCGAGGACTGGCTGCGTCTGGCAAGGTCCCAAACCGTTCTAGGGCGCAACAAGGCTGCCACTGATACGCTCGCCCGAGCCCGCAAGGCATATCTGAACAAACCCGAAGACATTGCCCGCATCAATGCGTTTGGAGCCAAGCTCGGTTTGGGTGAAACCTCCATGGCCAGCGCAAAGGCCCCTGCTTTGTCGAAGGAGGCAATGGCGGGCGCTGCTGAAATGACGCCGCAACAGCGCCAGCAAATGATCGAGGGCATGGTTGAACGGCTTTCGACGCGGCTGCAAGATGAAGGCGGAGCGGTCGAGGAGTGGCTGCGGTTGGCCCGAGCGCAAACAGTTCTTGGTCGTGGCGAGGATGCAAAAACGACTCTTGCGCAGGCTCGCAAGGTTTATCAGGACAAGGCCGAAGACGTCGCGCGCATCAACGCCTTGGGTGCGGAACTCGGAATAACAGAAACACAATAACTGCTAGGAAATGATTGCTAGGACATGACCCGTAAACAGAGACGCATGACTTTTCTTGGCGGCGGACTGGCAATTCTCGGTGTTGCCGTCGGTCTCGTGCTGTTCGCTCTCGAAGACACCATCGTGTTCTTCTATAGTCCAACTGATATTGCGGAAAAGAATATCGCGCCCGGTCAACGGTTCAGGCTCGGTGGACTTGTGGAGGACGGCAGCGTGGTGCGTGGCGAGGGTAAACTTGTATACTTCTCCGTGACCGACCAGAATGCAGTGCTCAAGGTGAAGTTTGACGGCATTTTGCCGGACCTTTTCCGCGAAGGTCAGGGCGTCGTTACCGAGGGTAAACTGGACACCAGTGGTGTTTTTGCCGCCGACAGCGTCCTGGCGAAACACGACGAGACGTACATGCCCCCCGAAGTGGCGGATGCCCTGAAGAAACAGGGCAACTGGAAACCGGAAACCAAACAGTAGGGTGAAACCATGATTGCCGAAATTGGACATTTCTCCCTGGTGCTCGCATTTGCGTTCGCCGTCTATCAGGCCACGGTGCCACTCTACGGAGCCCATCGTGGTGATACCGCCCTTATGCGGTCGGCATCACCGGCGGCACTGGTGCAGTTCACCCTGATCGTTGTGTCTTTCGCCGCGCTCACGGTTGCATTCGTGACGTCGGATTTCTCCGTCAAACTGGTGTGGGAAAACTCCTACTCGGCCAAGCCGCTGATCTACAAGATTTCAGGCGTGTGGGGCAATCATGAAGGCTCCATGCTGCTGTGGGTGCTGATTCTGGCTCTGTTCGGCGCGGCAGTGGCAGCCTTCGGACAAACCCTGCCGCCGAGTTTGAGGGCGCGTGTCCTGAGTGTTCAGGCCATGATTGGCGTAGCCTTTCTGCTTTTCATGCTTTTGACATCGAACCCGTTCATCCGGCTTGACCCGTCTCCGTTCGAGGGCCGGGGGCTCAACCCGGTCCTGCAGGATCCGGCACTGGCGATCCATCCGCCGCTGCTTTATGCCGGTTATGTCGGTTTTTCCATGGCTTTCTCCTTTGCCGTGGCTGCCTTGATCGAAGGGCGCGTCGATGCGGCCTGGGCTCGTTGGGTCCGGCCGTGGACGCTGGTGGCGTGGATGTTCCTCACCGTCGGCATCGCCATGGGTTCCTGGTGGGCCTACTACGAACTCGGTTGGGGCGGCTGGTGGTTCTGGGACCCGGTCGAGAACGCCTCTTTCATGCCATGGTTGGTGGGAACCGCGTTGCTGCATTCCGCCATTGTGGTCGAGAAGCGCAACGCTCTGAAGACCTGGACAATCCTGCTGTCGATACTGGCCTTCTCCCTCAGCTTGCTTGGAACGTTCCTTGTCCGCTCCGGTGTCCTGACGTCAGTTCATGCTTTTGCAGTGGACCCTGAGCGCGGTGTCTTCATTCTGGGAATCCTGTGTGTCTTTGTCGGCGGCGCCTTGTCGCTGTTTGCCTGGCGGGCGCCAACCCTGAAAGGCGGCGGCCTGTTTGCCCCGGTCAGCCGTGAAGGTGCTCTGATCATGAACAACCTGCTGCTGGCGTCCGGGTGCGCTGCAGTGTTCATTGGAACGCTCTATCCGCTGGCGTTGGAATCCCTGACCGGGCAGAAAATCTCGGTCGGTGCACCGTTCTTCAACGCCACCTTCGGCCCCCTGATGATCCCGCTCCTGATCCTCGTTCCATTTGGTCCTATGCTGTCCTGGAAGCGCGGTGACATGCTGGCCGTTTCTCAGCGACTGCTCGCAGCGTTCGGCCTGACCGTATTGACGGTCATCATCGTGTTTGCCTTTAAACACGACGGCCCGGGACTAGCGCCGCTCGGATTCGGCCTGGCGGTCTGGCTAATACTCGGCGCCTTGTCGGAACTGGCTTACAGGGTCAAAGCGTTCAAGGATCCCTGGAGCAAGGTGTTCAACCGACTTCGGCATCTGCCGCGCTCGGCCTATGGCACGGTGTTCGCACATTCGGGTGTGGGCGTGATGGTTCTTGGTATTGTCGCGGTTTCGGCTTGGCGTGTGGAATCGGTCGAAGTGATGAAGCCGGGTACAAAACTGGAAATCGCCGGATCGACAATAACGTTTACCGGCATCGAAAAGCGTGATGGCCCGAATTACCGCGGTGAAGCCGGGATATTCAAGGTCGAAGCAGACGGCGAGTACGTGACAACGCTTCTGTCTCACAAAAGAACCTATCTCGCCAACGGCCAACCCACGACGGAAGCGGGGATCTATCCATACTGGTCGGGTGATCTCTACGTGGTCCTGGGCGATCCCTCGAAAGCCGGATCTCATGTTGTCAGGGCGTACTTCAATCCCCTGGCTCCGCTGATCTGGTTCGGCTCGGTGATCATGTTCATCGGCGGTGCAATCTCGCTCACCGACAGGCGTTACCGCATTGGTGTCGCCAAGAAAAAGCGCGCACAGCCGGCAGCCGCATCGGAGACTGCATGATCATATTCCGGATCGGTTTGGCGTTGTTCGTGTTGGCATTCCTGGCCTCAACGCCGGGAATGGCCTACGAACCGGACGAAGTGCTCAAGGACCCGAAACTTGAAGCGCGGGCACGCGTGTTGTCAGCGGAACTGCGTTGTCTGGTATGTCAGAACCAGTCGATCGACGACTCCAGCGCACCTCTTGCCAAGGATTTGCGCCTCCTGATCCGCGAACGCATAACGGCCGGTGACTCAAACACGCAGGCCATGGATTTCGTCGTGGCGCGGTATGGTGAATTCGTCCTGTTGCGCCCGCGGTTTGGGCTCCACACCGCGTTCCTGTGGCTCGGACCACTGCTCATCCTGCTTTTCGGTGGCATAGGCGTTGTCTTTCTCCTGCGGCGCCACCGGAATGTCCCGGACGATACGGTCTCGCCGTTGAACGACGAGGAGAGCGGACGCCTCGCCGAACTGTTGGTCGACGAAGAACGCCGCTGAACGGCCGGACATAAATCATTATTGCAGCGTCGTTTGAGCGGGAGTATCGTTGCGTTCAACGTTGAAAACGGTGGTGCTGCCATGAACAATCAGACCGTATGGCCCTCGAGAGGCCGCGCCCGCATTGGTATTGTTGTGCCGATTTCCAATTCAAACCTGGAGCCGGACTTGACGCTGCTGCGGCCTGAGGGAACGTCGTTCCATATTGCCCGGGCCGGAGGTTATGATGTCGATGCAGTGCCGGATTCCGACCAAATGAGGCTGTTTGCCCTAGCGTCCCTTGACGGCGTTGTCCGCGACATTGCTGCGGTGCGCCCCGACATTATTCTTTATGGCTGTACATCGGCGACCCTGGCGCACGGCCCGGAATTCGATCGGGAGTTTGCGGAAAGCATCGAGCAAATGGCCAACGTGCCGGCGGTTACGGCTGCGGGCGCTCTATCAGAAGCCCTGACATCGCTTGGAGTACGCCGGATCGGCTTCAGCTCTCCCTACGTGGAACAACTCAATCTGGAGGCGACAGGGTTCCTGGCCGAATGCGGATTTGAAACGGTTTCAAGTGCCTATGTTGGCGAGGATCTCGGAAACTACGGGCAAGGCGAGGTAACACCCGACCGTGTCTTCGAACTGGGCTGCAAGGCGGACAGCCCCCAGGCCGAAGCCATTGTGTTGTCCTGTACCGACATGCGTGCCGTTGAGGCGATCAACCGTCTTGAAGACAAACTCGGCAAACCGGTCGTCACCAGCAATCAGGCGATGATGTTTGCAACCGTCAAACGGCTGGGTCTTGAGCCGAAGACCGTGCCACAATTCGGAACCCTGCTGTCGCAATCCCACCTTCGGGCCGACGTCCTGACCGCAGCGCAATAGTACGCACCGTTGGTATAATCGTTACACAATGTCGTCTTGACCAAGCCACGCAGCGAGACAGGCAACCATGGTCGCCAGGTCGTCTTCCGGGCCGATCGTTATGCGCAGACAATCGTCGAGACCGTAGGGAGCCATCCCTCTGAGGATGATGCCTTCGGATTTCAGATGCTGAAAAGCGGCGGCCGCGGATGTCTCCGCATCGCGTGAAAATTGCACGAGCACGAAATTCCCCTGTGAAGGGTAGGCGACAAGCCCGAGATCATTGAGCTGGGCGATCAGCCAGGTTCGAATCCGGTGCGTGCTCCGGCGGTGTGCGTCTATATGGGCGCGATCGGCAATTGCTGCCCGGGCGGCGGCAATCCCGACGGAAGTCAGACTATTGTCCGGACCCATTCTCGAAAGAGTGTCCACAATTGTTGACGGAAAATAACCCCAGCCCACGCGCAGTCCGGCAAGTCCATGAACCTTGGAGAATGTTTTCAGAACGACCGTGTTGTCGGTCTCTTCAACCAGATTTGTGCTGGAAGTATAGGCCTCGTCGATGACGAACTCCCCATACGCCTCGTCTACGATCAGCAGAATGTCGTCACGCAGTGAATGGCGCAATCTCGTGATTTGGTCACCGGCCAGGACAGATCCGGTTGGATTGTTCGGGTTGACCAGGAACATCATGCGGGTGGCCGGGGTCACCGTGGCAAGCATGTTGTCTATGTTGGTGCATAGATCCACTTCCTCCGCCCGGCGCACAGAAGCTCCGGCCATTTTCACCGACGTTTCGAAGAACAGATAACCGTACTGGCTCATGACCGCCTCGTCGCCGGGGCCGAGGTAGGCGCGGGTCAACAAGGTGATCAATTCCATTGAGCCGGCGGCACACATAATCCGGGCAGGGTCGAGATGCTCGTGTTCGCCTATGGCATGGCCCAGGGTCCCAGACCCGTCGTTAGGATAGAGTGCCGCATCCTTCAGGGCCTCCGCTGCAGCATCGAGGGCAGCAGGGCTTGGCGGCACGGCGCTTTCGTTCTGAGCCAGCTGGATAAGGCGTTTGCCCGGTGCGGCAGAAAGATCGGCACCAGTGTAGGGTGCGAGTTTCAGGAGGTGGGAGTGTGCCAGGATTGTCATGAGGTTTCCTGTTCCGGTTTCCGGTCGAATCCGTAGACCTGCCGCGCGGTAGTTTCACTTATGAGATCGCGGTCAAGATCACGGCGCACGTCTTCGTGACGCCGCGCTCTGGGATCGCCAATGCCGCCACCGCCGGGCGTGTGGACAATCACCCGTTCTCCGGGCGGTATCCGGAACTCGCCCTTGCCGGGCAGAACTTCACCTGAACTGAATGAAATGTGGCCACAAGCTCCGTCAGCGCCGCCGGCCCGTCCCCGTGCTGCATATTTCATGCGTTCCACCGACAGGAACAAGGCGACCGGTGCACCCTCGAGGTTCTCCAGTTCGATTGTCTGACCCAGACCGCCGCGGAATTGTCCGGCTCCACCTGAATCCCGGCAGAGTTCCCGACGGTTCACGAGCAGGGGCGTGACGCTTTCGGTGATTTCAACCTGACTGCCCCAGACGCCACTGGGATAGGCCGTTGCCGACAGGCCATCGCTTTCGGGGCGGGCACCCGTACCGCCATTGTGGGTCAGTTCCACGGCAAAATGGCTCTGGTTGCTCGTACCCTCCGTATCGGGCACGTTTCGCATCGGCAGGTCGTACATGCACGACGCTCCTTCGGCGGGGACGCGCTCAGGAATCGCCTGGTAAAGACACCCGAACATGAGGTCCGGCATCAGCTGGCCGATCGTATGCCGCATGGCGACCGGTGCCGGGAACTGGGCGTTGACGATGCAGCCCTCAGGCGCTGAAATCCTGAAGGGCGCCAGAGACCCTGCATTGTTGGGCATGTCGGCGCCGACGATGCACCGGATGCCGAACACGGCATAGGCTGCCGCATAGTTCAACGGCACATTGATCCCGTAGCGCGAGCACGGTGACGATCCTGCCATGTCGACGCGGATTTCCCTGCCCGTTACCTCCATGCGCGCCTGGAGGTCGATCTCGAAATCGTAACCGTCGAGAGTGAGGGCGTACGCGTACGTGCCCTCCGGAAGTTCAGCGATCGCGTCCTCGGCAGCCTTCCGGGACGTATCGACGATGTAGTCGGACAGAACATCGAGCGAGGTCACGCCGAATTCCTCCATCATGTCGGTCAGACGAGAACACCCCACCTCGCAGCAACTGATCAGCGCGTAGGTGTCGCCTTCATTCTGGACCGGTTCCCGGGCGTTCGCCCTGATCATGGCAAGAAGGGTTTCGTTGACAACACCGCAATCGACCAGCTTGAGGGGAGGAATGAACAAACCCTCGTCGTGGACGTCGCTGCCGTCCGGTCCCATGCCCCGGCCACCCAGATCGATCAGGTGGGAGGTGCATGACGTGAGGCCGACGATCTTGCCGTCAAGGAATGCGGGCTGGACGAGGAGAAAATCGTTGAGGTGGCCGGAACCCAGCCACGGGTCGTTGGTCATATAAACGTCACCCGGCTGCATCGCATCGACCGGGAAATAGTCCATCATCTTGGCGACCGCTTCGGCCATCGTGTTGATATGCCCCGGCGTGCCGGTGACGGCCTGCGCCAGCATGCGGCCACGCACGTCAAAGATCCCAGCGGAAATATCGCCGCATTCGCGCACGATGGGTGAAAACGCGGTCCGTATAAGGACCTGTCCCTGTTCTTCGACGACCGCCAACAGTCGGGTCCACATGACTTGCAGGTCGATTGCGGAGATTTTCGGGTTATCCATGATCAGGCCCTCCCTGAACGGTGTCCTTCGACAGCGCAATGTTGAGGCTCTCGTCAAGAACGGCCGTCCAGGCGGCGTCGACGAATGTGGTGGTCTGCGCTTCTACAATAAGTGCTGGCCCTTCAATGACATGACCGGCTGCAAGGTCCCGTCGAAGATGAACCGGGAGGCTTTTGGTTTCTGCCATCTGCCGGACGTAGGCTGGCCGTGTCCGTGATGCCTGTGCCTTCCGGGCGCCCATGACTCTCGATATTTTTTCGGGTTCGGGTGGTTGTGTTGCAGCGGTCAGGGACCAGTTCATGATTTCAATCTGCATGCCGGGAACCGATCGATGATATTGTTCCCGATAGGCGTGGTCGTAAGCATCGCGCAGACCGGGCACGTCTTCTTCCGTGAGGTCCCGGTTGGGCAGGACGACTTCAATCTCGTGGCCCTGGCCGCTGTAGCGCATGAAGGCCGACCGGCGGCAGACGATGTCTGCGCCGTCGGCGCCCTTTTCAACGATTGTGGTAGCTTCCTGTGTCATGTCGGCGAACAACGCGTTGACGCCGCTTGCGTCGAACGCATCGAGCGTCACGTAGAGACTGCGCACAATCTCGTAGGATACCGGCGCATTCAGAAATCCGATTGCGGACCCGACCCCCGGATCGCAGGGAATGATGATCTGATTGACCCCGATCTTGTCAGCAAGCCGGGTAGCATGAAGCGGGCCGTTGCCGCCAAAGGCAATCATCGTCCGGTCCTTGAGCGATTTCCCCCGTTCGACCGCATGTACCCGTGCGGCGCTGGCCATGTTTTCGTCAACGATCTGGGAAATCCCGTAGGCGGCCTCGATCGCGTCGAAACCAAGGGGCTTTCCGATATCCTGCGTGATTGCGGCAGTGGCCTTGTCGGTATCGAGTTTGAGCAGGCCCTCGGCGAAAAGGTCGGGATCGATGTACCCAAGGGCCACGTCGGCGTCCGTCACGGTTGCCCGTTCGCCACCCTTTCCGTAGGACGCAGGACCCGGTTGCGCTCCGGCGCTCTCCGGCCCGACCGTTATCCGACCCAGCCGGTCGACACCGCTCACCGATCCGCCGCCGGCGCCGATCTCTATCATCTCGATCACCGGAATACGCACCGGCAGGCCGCTGCCCTTCATGAAACGGGCCGCCCTCGCGATTTCGAAATGCCGTGACGATTGAGGTTTGCCGTCGTCGATCATGCAGATTTTTGCCGTCGTCCCGCCCATGTCAAACGACACGACTTCATCGCGGCCGCAGGCCTTGGCAATTTCGCATGCGAGAATGGCGCCACCGCTTGGCCCCGATTCCACGAGCCTGATCGGAAACCGCACGGCCGTGTCAAGCGTGGTCATGCCACCACCGGATGTGATGACAAACAGCGGGCAGCCGTATCCGCCCTGTTGCAGTTCACGTTCAAGGCGAGAGAGATAGTCCTCCATCAATGGTTTGATGTAGGCATTGGCAACCGTTGTGCACAAGCGGTCGAACTCTCTGATCTCCGGGCTCACGTGCGAGGAAAGACTGACGGACAGATCGGGTCGCTTGTCGGCAATCAATTGCCCAAGACGCAACTCATGAGCAGGGTTGGCATAAGAGTGCAACAGGCAGATCGCCAGGCTCGTGACGTTGTGCTCATCGAGCGTTGCGAGCGCATCGTCGAGCGAACTTTCGTCGAGTGCCGCAAACACATCGCCTTGTGCCGTCATGCGCTCAGGGATCGTGACACACCGTTCCCGCGAGACCAGCATGTCCGGTTTTTCGAGATAGAGATCGTATTGATCATAGCGTCGCTCGTAGGCGATCTCGAGGATGTCCCGGAAACCCTGCGTCGCGAGCACGCCGACTGTTGCTCCTTTGCGTTCTATCAGAGCATTGGTGGCAAGTGTCGTGCCGTGAATGAAACTGCCGATCTCAGCCGCCTGCAGTCCGGCGCGCTCCATTGCAAGGGATACACCATGCATGGCGCCGCGAACCGGGTCGTCAGGTGTGGTCGGACATTTTGTGGTGATGAAGCCAGCGCCCGGCAGCGCGATGGCAACGTCGGTAAAAGTGCCGCCAATATCGACGGCAAGTCGTGCCTTGGAAGAATCCATGTCTGGCCCCCCGAGTAACCTGTGAAACAACAATCCGTTTTCCTGGAAACGGGCAGTCATTCCGATCTCGGTTCACGAGCACCGGAATGTTCAAAATCAGCAGATTGGGGTACTAACTGGTGACGAGGCTCACGCGTTCATGCCGACGGCCTAGTCTTCTGTCCGTGACTTGGGGGAGCATATTCAGCCTCAGTCGTTGCCTCTTGACCCTTGCGCAGAACCGCAAGGCCAAGGGAGTTTGCGTCCGGATGGTCGATCACGCAAGCAAATTTTATTCAGCGACGTCACTCCGTTGGTAGCGCATAGGCGCCGTCCTCATCGTGCGACTCACGACCGGTCAGTGCCGGCGTGAAAACACACACGAAACGCATGAGGGTATACGCCTTCAACCGGTGTTT
>JAJFHC010000025.1 GCA_021775835.1 Hyphomicrobiales bacterium
TCTCGCGACGAATCTCTCCATCGGTGACGATATCCATGCCGGCGCGTTCCATGTCACGTACCGCCAACAGTGTCGCGTCGTCCTGGGCACATTGTAGATGTTCGCCATCGACCTTCCACAATTCCTGAAAGCGGACCCGGGGCACCATAGTCATCAGCATGGGTCGGTCGATCAGCCAGTCAGGTTGCGGATAGCTGCCAACCACGGTTGTACGGAGTAATTGACTGGTCATTGGATCAGACCGATTGTTACAGTTTCAAATTGATGTTCAGTCCGTCAAGCCAGAACCGGCACAACAGACCGAATGGAACAGCTAACCGTAGGTATATTGCAAATGCAACAGCGCATTCCCTACCCTGATCTCAACACCCTCAGTGACGGACAGCAGGCAGTCGCCGACGAAATCACCACAGGTCCACGCGGCCAGATTCGAGGTCCCATGCTGTTGTGGCTTCACAGTCCGGAACTGGCAGCACGGGGACAACGTGTCGGTGAATTCCTGCGCTGGGACACAGTCTTCGACGGTCGCCTCTCCGAACTTGCGATCCTGGTCACGGCCAGGCACTGTAATTGCCATTACGTATGGCGCAACCATATCGACCTTGCCGTGGACAACGGTCTCGCCGAAGACCTGGTTGAGGATATCGAGCATCGGCGAACTCCAGTTTTCGAAAAAGACGACGAACGCATCGTTTACGAGTTCGCCAGCGAATTACTCAGCAACCATAACGTGTCAGACAAGACCGTGGCAGCAGCGGAGGGTCTGTTTGACAATCGCGGTGTCGTCGAACTGACCGCGCTCATCGGGTATTATCAGATGGGCATGTACACACTGGCCGCGGCCCGTGTACCGCTGGTCGATGGCACATGGACCTGTCTGCCGGACTAGGGTCTGTTGAGTATCAGACGAGCGGATGGCGTCGACCGGGTGGCCTGGCACGAAACCCTGAAAAAGAACTCCTGTCCCCTCGCGGCTTGTGCCGATCAGCCGTCGATGGCGTCTTGCAGTTTGGCCAGATAAGCCGAAACGAACTTCCTGGTCGTATCGTCGATCAGTTCACCGTCTTTGTCGAACTTCTCACCGGCATTGCCGACCAGGACCTCCGGTCCGTTTAGCGTGTTGGCATTGAGGTAGACGAAGATCTGTCGCAGGTGATGATTGGCCATGATCGTGCCGAGCACCCCGCGGCTGGCGCCGGTAATGGCGATCGGCTTGCCGTCGAATGGTTGCGGTGGGGTCTTCGAAGCCCAGTCGATTGCGTTCTTCAAGACGGCGGGCACTGACCGGTTATACTCTGGACAAACAATGATCAGACCGTCGGCTTCACGCAATGCGGACACGAAACCGTCCACCGCCATCGGCAATCCCGCCTCATGGATGTCGCTGTTGTACATCGGAATTTCCGACAACCCCAGGATCTCGATCTCCATGTCCGCCGGGGCCAGCAACCGACAGGCCCGCAACAGCATCGTATTGAAGGACCCTTTTCGAAGACTGCCTGACAGGCCGATGACTCTAGACATGACCACCTCCAATGTTGTCGCCGTCAGGCGTTCTCAATCCGTCATGAAAGACAATATACGTCAGTGCCCGATGGAGACTTCGAGCTCGCGCTCATAGTCCTGGAACTTCTCATCGTGCCGGTTGCGGGGCCGGTCCAGTTCGATCGGCAGTTCGAGTGTTACCGTCGCCGGGCGACCGCTCAACACAACCACACGATCGGACAGATAAACAGCTTCACGGATGTCGTGTGTAACGAAGAGAATGGTTTTTTTGGTTCTTTCCCAGATCTCGTTGAGCGCCGCCTGCATGGTCTCGCGGGTCTGCGCGTCAAGCGCACCGAACGGTTCATCCATCAGCAATACAGCCGGTTCTATGGCCAGCGCTCTGGCAAGCCCGACGCGCTGGCGCATACCGCCCGACAGACGGTGGATGTGATAATCTTCAAAACCGGTCAGTCCGACCAGGTCGACATATTTTTTTGCAACGTCATGGCGCTGCGATCTCGGCACGCCCTTGGTTCTCAATCCGAATGCCACATTCTTGATGACGGTGAGCCAGGGAAACAACGCAAACTCCTGAAAGACAACGCCACGATCAAGCCCTGGTCCATCCACCTGGACACCATCGACGAAAATGGTCCCGCCTTTCCCTGTGTCCAGGCCCGCCGCAAGGTTGAGCAAGGTGGACTTGCCGCAACCGGATGTACCGATAATGCTGACGAACTCACCTTCGGCAATCTTCAGCGATATATCTTCGAACACGGTCAGCGAGCGGGTCGTATTCCAGCCCTCGCGGCGATGATAGGTCTTGCTCAGGTTTTCGACGACAAGCTCGCCCATACCGATCTACTCCAGTTCCCTCATCGTGCCCCAGCGCTCGACCGTCATGACTTCAAGCGTGCGCAAGAACACCCGTTCGATCAGCAGGCCAATCACCCCGACCACGACAAGAGCGCCATAAACGATATCGGAGTTGAAGAATTCGCGGGCCCAATAGATTCGGTAACCCAGGCCGGAACTGACCGACACGAGCATTTCCGCGACGATCAGAATGCGCCAGCACCGCGAAAACGCCAGTCGGTAACCGCTGATGATCGATGGCAGAGCGGCTGGGATCAACACCCGCCAGAAGAGCCCAATTCCCCTCACGCCGAACGCCCTGCCGGCCTTGATGAGTGAGGAATCGACGGTCTTCACACCGGTCCAGGTGTTCAGCATCACGGTCAGGGCGACCTCGTACATGAGGATGCTCGTGATCGCCAGTTCGGTCAGGCCGAACCACATCATGGACAGGGGAAACATCGCCGTGCCGGGAATGGCCAGGAGGAAGTTCATCGGGGCGACAAGCGCTCGCTCCCAAAGTCTGAAGTAGCCCATCATTGCGCCAAGCAATGTGCCGGCGATGACGCCGACAAAAACGCTCTTGAACAACCGGCTGATCGTGCCGCTCACGTCCTTCCAGAGCACACCGTCGCGCGCCATTTCATAGATGGCGTAGAAAACATCCGATAGAGGCGGAAATATCGCCGCCGGCATCCCGCCGAACCGGGCAAACAATTCCCAGAGCAGCATGATGACGCCGAGTGGCGCAAGCATCGTTGCGGTGTTCCAGACCGCACGCATCCAGCCTCCGCCGGTGGAGTACGCTTCCGGCGAAGGCTGTTTGGCCAGGCGACCGGTTTCAGTTGTTGTTGTCGCCATTTTCAAATTTCCACAATCGCATCAAAGTGACTTACTTGACGGCGGCTTCGGCTTTCTCACCAAATTCCCTGTGGATGATCTTGTCAAGTTCCAGCGGCGTCTTGATGCGTCCGGCCTTGACCAGGTAGTTCGCGGTGGCCGGAAGATCCTGCCAATCGGCATCCGTGACCGCAACACCGCCGAAACGCTCGACGTCGAACATCATTTGTTTGGCGGTTGCTTCGTCAAGTTTGGATCCGGTCGTCTTGAGATGCTCGAAATAGACCTTGAGCGCCCCATCCGGGTTTTCGCGGATGAACTTGTGAGCCTTTGCATAGGCGTTGACGACACCCTGCACAGCACCCGCATTGGCTTTCAGGTTCTCTTCCGTCGTCGACAGGATAAACGGATAGGTGATGCCGGCAAGCTTCATGAAATCGCCGGTGCTCAGGATCTCCTTGCCGTGACCTGCCTGGACAATGCGCTCCATCCCCGGGTCCCAGCCGATGACCGCATCGAAGGTATCGCCGGAAACCATGGCGGCCGGCATATCGCGTACCCGCACGTTGGAGATACCAAGGTCCTCGCCTTTCAGGCCCTTCTTTTCCAGAAGCATCTGAATGATCATGTGCATGCCGGTTCCCACCTGGGTCCCCACACGCATGCCCTTGAAGTCCTCAAGCGTTTTGAGGTTGGCGTGCTTGTTGGCGGCGATCATTCGACCGAAATAACCGCGCGAAACAATCCCCACGCCGTGCAGCGGCAGCCCCTTGGAAACCGCCGAGAAAAACGCGGTGTGGGACGACTCCGCAAATTGCACCGACCCGCCGGCCAACGCTTCGATCGCCACGCCGCCGCGAGAGACTGGCTTCAGATCTATCTCGATGCCTTCTTCTTTGAAATAACCCTTGGCCTTGGCAACGATCGTCGGCACCTGGTTGACGCCCGTTGACATGCTGATCGCTACTTTGTCGGCGCTATGGGCCGACCCGGTCCAGAGCAGTACTCCAGCCACTACATATGCAAGTCTTGAAGGTCTAAACATTTTCCATTTCCTCCCTGTTCGCGATGCTGGCTTTGATGCCGGCATTCCGCAGTATCTGCTCACCTGAACGGACGAGCAGTCGTGTCTTTTCAGCGAGGCCGTCAAACAGCAGCTTGCCGTCCCGCTTCTTGATGTTTCCCGCGACAATCACCGTGTCGATGTTGCCTGTTTCAGCCTGAAAAAGGACTGTCTCTGCCGGATTGTAACAAGGGAAAGCACCTATGTCGTCTTGCCGAATTAAAATCAGATCGGCCTGTTTGCCGGTCTTGAGACTGCCAATCTTCGACTCCAACCCAAGCGCCTTGGCACCTTCAATGGTTGCCCATTCAAGCGCGCGGCGCGATGGAATGGAAGTCGAGGCAACCTCGTCACCGGCCTCGTTGACCGCAATATTGTCGACGCCGCGCTGGACCTGAAGCGCGAAACGTGCCGCTTGCAGCATGTTGGAGCCGATGTTGGTCTCCACATCGATGCCAACCGAAGGTTCGACACCATGTTTGCGCACCCTGCCGGTTATCGGCAAACCGTGCCCCATCTGCATCTCCACTTCCGGCGTGGTGGTGAAGGATGCTCCGGCCTTCGCCAGTAATTCAATTTCAACATCGGTCAGCTTGTTTCCGTGGACAATATTGATGTGCGGCCCCAGGTGCCCGGATTGTGCCAGTTGTTCGATGCCGTCCCTGGTGCGGCGATTGAAAAGCATCCTGCCGCCGATATGCATGCTTGCGACCAGGCCAAAATCCCTTGCCAGGTCGATGTCATGCTGGCAGGCCTCCAGTGAGGCAAGGTCTGGACCGCGGATACACATCGCCATGGTGACTAAACCCGGACCGGTCGACAGACGGTGATCGTGGATCCGTTTGACTTCTTCCCGGGGATGCAACTGCTCCTCGGTCGGCACGCCGCCGTCATTGAGTTTCGGCTTTGGTGTGCCGTGACCGAACACCGCGCGAATACCGGACTCCTCCAGCGCATCGATGGCGCGGTCGCTATGGTCCGGCGTCGGATTGTTATGACACCAGTCAAACAACGTCGTTATCCCGGAATTCAACTGGTTCAGGGCGCCGACAAGATTGGCAATGTAGATGTCCTCTGCAGAAAACACCCGTGCCAGCCCGGCATGCATCATCCGACCATATTCGAACAGCGTCCAGTCGCCGGCGATGCCGCGAATTCCGGTCTGCCAGGTATGAAGATGGGCATCGACCAGACCCGGCATCGCGATCATGTTGGTCGCGTCGATGATCTCGGCACCAGGAGCCTTCAGATCAGGACCAATCTGTCCGATGGTCTCGCCAGAAATCAGTATGTCCCAACCGGAACGGTCTCCAATGGAGTCGTCGAGGGAAAGGAGGTAACAGTTTTTTATGAGCAATCGACGCATGTGTGGCTCTATCTGACAAGACCGTATTACGAGAATACGGTATCACGCATCGCCACACAAGGGTAACAAGGTTATGGCAATGGCGAACGTCCGGGCCTCGTTTCACTTGCCGCCCGTACCCAGTTGGCGCTGTTCGATCCCGAGGAACAACAGTATGGCCACAACGAGATTGGCCGCAGCAACACCCAGAACCACCGAAAACTGCCCTGCCACGAGGTCCTTCGTATCGGGGCTGGCGATAGAATCGGACAAGGCGACATTATGCCCGCCACCGAACAACACGGTTCCGAAAACCGCGACAAGGAGGACACCTCCCAATTGACGGGACAGCCCCATCAAGGCCGTAGCGGACCCCAGTTCGGACCGATCAGCGGCGTTTTGCACGACAATCATGGAAACCGGCATGACCGAACCGATCCCTATGCTGACGAACCCCAGTACAACAGACAAAGTGATTGCCGAAACGTTCGCGATGGACAGTGCCAGCCCGGCGACGATGGTCGCCGCGCAACACAGCCCGACTGTCGGCAATATTTTATAGTTCGTGAAGTGGACAAGGCTCCGGCCTGAGAGTGTGGCGCCGATTGCCACACCGAACATCATGGGCACCAGGGCTAGCCCCGCCAGGGTTGGCGACAGTCCCAGAACAATCTGGAAAAATGTCGGCACAAAAGTGCTCAATCCAATCGACGTCCCCACAGCCAGGGCGGCCGTTGCCACGGACAGCACGATGACCCGATCGGAGACCACCCGGTGCGAGATCAGGGCATCTTCGGTCTTCATGATCCTGGCGATGAAGAACGTGATGAACAGCACCGATACGGCCGCCGAAAGTAGACTGGCCTCCGACGTCCAGGCCCAGCGGGTTCCACCCGACGAAACCGTCAGCACCAGGCACCCGACACCACAAACGAACAGGGCCGCACCCGTCAGGTCGAGGTTACGCGGCCGTTCCACATGGCGCAGGTATCCCATTCCCGACAATGCCGCGCAGGCAGCGACAATTCCAATGGGCAGGTTTATCCAGAAGATGACCGTCCAGTGCAGGTAATCGCTGATCACACCGCCAAGCGTTGGTCCGAGCAAGGCAGCAAAAGCATAGACGCCGGAGATATATCCCTGATAGCGGCCGCGTTCGCGGGGCTCGAATATGTCGCCCACCACCGTCATCGCAATCGAGATCAGACCACCGCCTCCCAGCGCCTGAACGCCCCGTGCAAGACTAAGCAACACCATACTCGAGGACAGGGCACACAGCACCGATCCAAGACAGAATATGGCAATCGCCACCGCCATGACCGGTCTGCGTCCATAGACATCGCTTGCCCGGCCATAGATCGGAATGACGACAGTGGCCACCAGAAGGTAGGCCGTCACGACCCAGGAAACATTGCCCCAGTCGCCAAACTCCCCGGCAATGGCCGGTAGCGCCGGTGCGACAATCGTCTGGTCCAACGCCGCCAGGAACAGCGCTGTCATGCAGCCAAACAAAATCCGGAATCTGATCTTCGGCGACAGCGGTTGCGATGAAGTCATGCCGCCACCTGGGGTACCAAGTAAGTCAGACGGCCGTGGGCATCGATATGTCTTGATGCTCCCCACATGTGCGGCTAGCGTTGGCCGAACTTGCCGAAACAGGGGAGAAGCTCATGCTGGAGAAAAGCCATCACAATTACGCGGAATGGACCAAGGGACGGTTTTCCGAGGCTGTCACGGTTACCGGGCCCGGCAGAATGATTTTTCTGGCCGGCATCGGTGCCGAACATGAGGTTCATGGCGCGATTCAGCATCCCCACGATTTTGATGCGCAATGCCAATACGCCTATGACAAACTGACAAAGGTGCTGGAAAAAAACGGCGCCGGCCTTGCCGATGTTGTCAAGCAGACGACCTACGTGACCGATGTGCGTTTCCAGAAACAGGCGGGTCAATGCCGCACACAAGCCTATCGTGGCGTCGCCCTGCCGGCCCATACTTTCCTGACCGTAAGCCAACTGGCGTGGCCCGGCATGCTGGTCGAACTGGACATCATTGCCATCGCACCCCTTGCGGCAGTGTAGTCGGCAGACAGTCCAGCAAGCGGCAGTCATCCGCCATCTTCGTCGGTTGTTGGATTGGTCAACAGCCGCAAGACCTCACTAGCCGCTTCATGAGTTTCATGACGCGCAATCGCTTCGGCCTTGTCTGCATCGCCTGCCTTGATCGACCGGACAATCTCCTCAAGGTTTGAAAGGCTCTGCTGCGAGCGTGACTTCGAGCGTTGCGGATGCTTGAGACCAAGAGCGCGCCAGCGCCAGATACGCCCGTGAAGGGTGGACAACATGGTTCCCAGCGTATCACTGCGCGCCCCTGCATTCAGAATCTCGTAGAATTTGTTTTTGCTCTTGAGCACGTCTTCTGCCTGGCCGTTCTTGTAGGCCTTGCGCACCGCTTGCAGCGAGCTGCCCAACGACTTGGTTTCCTCTGCGTTGGCATTTTCCACAAACAATCGTGCGGCGAGTCCTTCGAGAACCGCCCGGATGCGATAGAGATCACGGGCCTCTTCCGCCGTGAGCGCGCGCACCACCGGTCCCTTGTTGGGCACCATGTCAACCAGACCCTCGGTCTCCAACTGACGCAGCGCTTCGCGGATCACTGTGCGTGAAACCGATGTCATGGCGATCAGTTCGCGCTCGGTCAACCGGGCACCCGGCTGGAGCTGCCCGGAAACGATTGCGACCCGCAGAGCGTCCAGGACGCGCTTGCGCAACGGTGCTGCCATGCGTTCAATTTCGATTGTCGTCGACACGTTTGCCTTTCCTGCTCAAATAGCGCTTCATTCGTTGACGATCTTGTAATACCGTATTACCGTCTTAGCATATCCAAGATATACTTATGCGCAAGGAGCATTCAACATGGGTGACGTCCCCGTTAAAATTGGAATAGTGGGCCTTGGAAGATGGGCCAAGGTTTTAACCAATGCCGCTGCCCATTCCTCAATGTTCAAGATTGTTTCGGGATATAGCCGGTCTGCGGAAAAACGACAAGCTTACACGCAGGAGTTTGGCATAGCGTGTGTCGAAGATTTCGACGATATGCTCCGCGATCCGGACATCAAGGGAGTCATACTGACGGTTCCCAACGAACAACACCTGCCGGTCGCGGAAAAGGTCGCCCGGGCCGGCAAACAGGTCTACACCGAAAAACCAATTGCCAATTCGTTGATTAACGGCATGAAAATGGAGGCGCTGCAGGCAGCTCACGGCGTCAAGGTCATGGTCGGCCACAGCGCCCGTCTATTGAAGGGCACTAGGCTCATTCGCGAAATGATCGATGCCGGCGAACTCGGCACAGTTGGTTTCATGGAGGCTAATTTTTCCAATGAACGCGCCCTCGAATTGACGCCGGACACATGGCGCTGGTACCGCGACAAGGCGCCGGGCGGGCCGCTGTCGCAGTTGGCCATTCATCAGTTCGATTCTCTTCACTATCTGGGTGGGGAGATCACACATGTGTCGTCCGTCGCCTCCAAGTTGTCGCCGGTCGGCGCAGAGGTCGATGATCAGTCGATGACCCTCATGAAATTCGCAGATGGCAAGGTCGCCTATGTCGGCTCGTGCTGGACGTCGCCCGGCATATATTCGACCCGCGTGTTCGGCTCAAAGGGCCTGATGCATTACGAACTGGATTTCGGCACCTGGGACAAACCCGAAAACCTGCACCTGACGTCCAAACTTTACATCCAGCGCGGCAAGGACTGCTTCGGCAAGCGCGAAGAGATCACTCTGCCCGAAGGTAATATGTTCGTCGACGAATTGGACATCTTCGCTAACCTCTGCTCCACAGGTGAGCTTCCGGAACTGTCTGCCCAGGATGGCGTTGTTGCCCTCGGCGTGGTCAACGCCGCCTTGCGGTCACTGGAACAGAACGGACAACTCATCGCCATGTCACAGATTCTCGACGAGGCCCGGATATCAATCCAGAGCGAGAACACGGATGTTGCCTGACATCATCCACATTTGGACCCCAGACTGCGGAGAACCAGTTCAGCAATGACCCTTCCCACGCGATATTTCATCGACCTGACTCAACCGGAGATTGCTGCACAACTTTCCCATAACCCCCTCATCCTCCTGCCCGCAGGGAGTGTGGAACAGCATGGTGCGCATCTCCCAACCGGGACCGACATCTATGCCGCCAATGTGGTGAGTCACGCGGTGGCGGAACGCATGGATGGACTGGTTCTTCCCGGCGGGCCCCTTGGTGTCACACCAATGCACATGCCGTACGAAGGCACACTCTCGTTGAGTCCGGCAACCTATATGGGACTCGTCAGGGATACATGCGTGTCGGCCGCCAGCCATGGCGCCCAGCGACTGCTCATCGTCAATTGGCATGAGGGCAACAGCGCATCGCTCTCGCTCACCGCCGAGTCCCTGCACCGCGAACACGGATTGAGCGTGGTCATCTGCCACGCGTGTTACGTCGCAGCCGAACTCTATGGTCCGGACTGCGGCGGCCTCACCCATGGCGGCGAGATCGAAGCCCTTGCGGTGCTGGCCTGTCGTCCGGACCTGGTTCATCTCGATCGCGTCGAACGCTCATCTGACCATGATCACGGTCACCATATGGACAAGTTGCGCCGTACACCGACCTTCCAGCCTATCCTGACCGACATTCGGTCGATCGCCCCATCCGGGTGGTACGGCACGCCGGAGAATGCGACTGTCACCAAGGGCGAACGGATGATCGTCGACATCGCCGAGAAGATCGCCGCCGAAGCCCAGCACATTTTTGATCAGCTTGACGAGGTTCAGGGCGGCACAAGAGAATTCAGCAAACTGCGCAAAACTGCTTAATGTTGGCGAATTGCAGCACCGGGCGGAACACAACGTGATGGCAAGAAGGGTCGAACAAGGACAGGGCACGCAAATGGGACTCCCGGGACGTTCTGCCCTGGAGATTGTTTCCGGCGAGGCCGGATCTGCGACCATAACATTTCGCAGAGTTGAAATTCCCGTGCCAGCACCCGAAGAGCCCTTGCGCCAACCGCATGTCCACAATGACTTCGAAGAGTGTATTCACGTACTCCATGGCGAAGGCACAACCTGCACCGAAACCGGAGACTTCGACGTTGGCCCCGGCGACACCATGGTCATTCCGGCCGGAGAACTGCACGTGACCCGCAACACCGGCGATCGGCCCCTGGTGCTGCTCTGCTTCTTTCCAGTGCCCGATATCGGACCGGGAACAAGCACCGGCAATTTCACCCACACCGATCAATAGGCCGGCTGGTTTTAATGAACGATGCATCCCTCCCCCGCGTACTGTGTCTCAGGCCCAAAGCCGATTTCGACAAGACCGGTATCCAGGTGCCCGATACGCTAGATGTAGAGTTTGCCGATCCAAAGGCACCGGCACTCTCCTCGTTGATTGCCAACGCGCGGGCTCTTGTCATTCCAGCCGTTGGAACAAAGTTGCCCCCTGAACTGTTCGATGGGAGCTCTGTCCAACTGGTTCAGGTAACCGGCGCCGGCGTCGACCGGCTCGACCGGGAAGGCATGACACGGCTCGGCATCCCGGTGGCCAATGTGCCCGGCGGCAGCAATTCAGCAGTAGCGGAATACGCCGTCAGCACTGCATTGATTCTGCTGCGACAACTGGCATGGTCGAATGCCGAAATCGCACAAGCCAACTACGAAAACTGCCGCAAGACGCTGATCACCGAATTGCCGCCCGGACTGGGAGGCCTCACCGTCGGAGTCGTCGGACTCGGCACGATCGGTCTGGCCGTGGCACAAGCTTTTCATCGATTCGACTGCAAGATCGTCTACCATGACCCCGCGGTGACTGACACGGCAGCGGCGGACGCCATCGGAGCCAGGAGGCTCAATCTGGACGATCTGTTGTCGGTGAGTGACATTGTCAGTCTCCATGTGCCGCTTCTGCCGGAAACACGCAATCTCATCGATGCATCGGCCATTACCTCGATGAAACCCGGAGCCGTCCTGATCAACGCGGCCCGTGGCGGAGTCGTCGATGAATCAGCCCTCGTGAATGCATTGCGCCAGAACCGCCTGACGGGTGCGGCCGTTGATGTCTATTCGCAAGAACCACCGCCGTCAGATAACCCGCTCCTTGTGGCATCGAAGGACCTCGCCGGCAGGCTCCTGTTGACACCCCACGTCGCCGGCATCACGCGACAGGCCTGGGCGACCTTGTTTGATCGCGCCTGGAGCAACGTGGAAGCTGTCGTGTCCCACGGAAAACCGCCGCAGTTTCGGGTCTTCTAGAGCAAATTCCTCGAGTGAAGTCGTTACAGATCACTGTGCACGATGCGGCCACCAACGACAGTGATATGACACGTCAGGTCCTTCAGCGCCTCGGGATCAATGCGGCAGGGATCATCGGACAGCACAGCCATGTCGGCGAAGTGACCGGTCGCCAGCCTACCTTTGCGATTTTCGTCAAAGCTGAGCCACGCCCCTTCCCGCGTCATCAACTGGAGCGCCTCGGCACCACTCAATCGCTGACCGGGGCCGAGCACGCGGTTTTCGTGCCGCTCGTGACGGGTGGCGATGGACCACAACGTGAAAAACGGATCATAAGGAATGTTGTCAGTGCCGGCTGACGTCGGGATGCCGAGGTCCAGCATGGTTCGGTGCGGCACCACCGATTCACCGCCGTCCGGATCGTCGACGTACCAGCCGCCACCTTTCCACAGGTAGTACACGGGAATGGTGGTGACGAAGACACCTAACCGATGGAGTCGCTGCAGGTCCTCCTTCGTCGTGCGGGCGACATGCTCCACCACCCAGCGTCGGCCTGCGAGCGAAAACCTCTCGTTGACCGCTTCAAGTACCGGCAACACATCGCCGAGTTGATCGCCAACGATGGTGTTGACCCGCAGATCGTGTTCTGCTGCAAGCATGCAATAGTCACGAAATTCATTGAGAGTGTTGGCCTGTTCGACAAAACCGGACCATCCGGTGTTGGGCAGATCGGCACGGGCCAGTTCGGCCACCTGAGGATCTCCGCCAACGGCAATGTGTACCCCCGAGACAGTCAGCCATGGATCGCCCATGCCGCGCCCACGGGCCGCCGCAAGCCAGTCGCGGATTGCCGTTTGCGCCTCGGCCAGGTCCCGCCACGCAGGACTCAAAACCAACGCCGCGCGCAACGTCATTTCACCGCGTTCCCAGAGTTCCCGGTAGGCGGCAATGGTTTCGGCAGCCGAGCCGTGACCTTCGTAGACGCTGGTGGTGCCGACCGCATTGTAAAGCGCCATGGACCGGCGCAATCCCTCCAGGCGGTCTGAATAACCAAAGCGCGGAACGGCAGGAAGCAGATCGAAGTCCACGGTCGGCCGGGCGTTGTGTTCGACGATGACGCCGGTCGGCTCACCATCAGCGTCGCGCTGGATTTCAACGCCCTCGCAACGCGGTGCGGCGGCGCGATCTATTCCATTGAGAGCCAGTCCGTGGCTGTTCAGCGCGGTGAAACCGGGCGGTTCGCCCCAATTGGCGAATACAGCACCAATACACACAGGATGGTCGGGCGCTGCCCGGTCGAGTTCCTGGCGTGTCGGCATGCGGCCCTCATCCAACGTCCCTGGTCCATCGAAATAGTGCGGTGGCGCGCCAACCGGCATCGTGACGATCCACTGTCCGGTCGGCGTCCGCTTCGCCGTTTCGGTAATGATTCCAAGGACATCATCGACGCTTCGGGCATCGGCAAGTGAGGGGCGAAGTTGCTTTAGGCCTTCCCTGTCCATATGAGCATGTACGTCGTTGAAACCCGGCACCATCGTCCGGCCGTCAAGGTCAATCACCTCGGTTGCGGCGGTGGCGCCGGTCAGGATTGTCTTGTTGTCGCCAACGGCCTGGATATACCCGTCACGCACCGCAACGGCCTCTGCAGACTGGAGGTCGTCGTCGAGGGTAACGATGTTGCCGCCGTGCAGAATGAGGTCCGGCGCATCATGTGACATGGCCATTGCTCATCAGCCCCCAGAGTCCTGGCCGTACCAGGGGAACAGTTTGCGTGACGCGGCGACAAATATTCTGTCAAGCAGGAAGCCCAGCCCACCCAGGACCGCGAGACCGATGAACATGATATCGACACGGAACAACTGGTGCGAGATCGCCACCATGTAGGCGATGCCACCGCGGGCACCCGCAATCTCGGCGGCCACAAGGACGATCAGGGCGATGGCCAGAGCCTGGCGCAGGCCGGCCAGAATCAGGGGCAGTGCAGAGGGCAATATCACGTAGATCATGGTCTGTACGGGACCGGCACCAAGACTGGCCGCGGACCGCAGATAGACCGCATGCACATCGCGCACGCCTATGAAGGACGCAATCCAGATCGGAAAGAAGGCACCCCACGTGATCAGGGCTATCTTCGATCCTTCACCGATTCCGAACCAGATCAACGACAGCGGCACCAGAGCAATCACCGGGACCGACCGAAAGCCCTGCAACACAGGATCGGTAATATGTTGCAGCACCCGGATTCGGGCAGTGAGAAGTCCAGCAGTGATGCCCAAAACAGTGGCAAGTGCAAATCCGGCCAAGGCCCGCTGCAAGCTGATGAAGATGTTGCTGGCCAACTCGCCCGACACCAGTAGTGGCACCAGCGCGTCGACGACAGAAGATGGAGGCGGAAACATCAGGATGTTGATATTGGGCACGATCCGCGGCAGGATCTCCCAGGCCAGTAAGAACAAGACGATACCAAGAACGTTGAGCGAGATAAGCGAGACCAGTCCTGTGCGCTTCTTGCGTTGCAACTCGGCCACGAAAGCGCGTTCCAGTGCTGCAGCATCCAACCCACCCGCCGGCGAACTCCTCTCATCATCGGTCATTGACTGCTCTCCTCATGAACGACGTTCGATTCTTGACTGTGCAGGGCCGCGGTTATGCGTGCATAGAGCACGCCGAATTCAGGCGACCCCCGGTCGCGCGGGTAAGGCAGGTCAATTGGGATGATCTCCTGAACCTGGCCTGGATGCGGACTCATCAGTATAGTGCGCTGGCTGAGATAGATTGCCTCTTCGACATTATGGGTGATGAAGAACACCGCCAGTTTCAGTTGCTGCCAGATGCGCAGCAACTCGCTTTGCAACGTGGCCCGGGTCATGGCATCGACCGCGGCAAACGGTTCATCCATCAGCAAAACCCGCGGTTCATTGACCAGGGCCCGGGCAACCGCGATACGCTGGCGCATGCCGCCCGACAACTCGTGGGGATACCGATCGGCGGCACGCTCGAGGCCGATCAGCTTGAGATACTCATCAGCCCGTGTACGCCGCTCGGCTTTCGGCAGACCGCGCATGCGCATGCCGAATTCAATGTTCTGCCGCGCGGTGAGCCAGGCGAACAACGCATACTCCTGAAAGACCACACCGCGATCCGGGCCCGGTTCCTTGATCGCTTCGCCCTGTAGCCGGATCGCCCCATCCGTGACGTCGATGAAACCCGCAATCAGGTTGAGCAAGGTGGTCTTGCCGCATCCCGATGGGCCAACCACGCAGACCATCTCGCCCGGTTCGACATTAAGTGAGACGTCCTGCAGGGCCCAGGTGGGTTGGCCGTCACTGGTGGCGAAGATTTTCGACACACCATCGATCTCGATCAGCGGCGGGGCGCGCGTTGTCATGCGCGCGTCCGCCACTGTCGAGGAGTACTGGATTTGGGCATCACGATGCCAAGCGACACTAAATCGTCACACGGTCCGGTCGCAGGGCTTTCAACGGTGCGTCATGAACCACGCCCCTCAGCAACGCCTTCAGATCGCCACCGGGCGACGGTACCAGCTTGTTGTTGATGGCCCATTCAGCTTCCGCCACAAGATCGTCCAGGAACCGTTGATCAAAACGGACCTGGAACTCATAGGCGGAGACCGATTTGTTGATCTCCTCAACCGGTGTCTTGGTGCGCTCGGTGACCTGTTCAGGCCAGTTCGCGTTTTTGCTCATATAGTCTTCCGCCGCCAGAATGGCCTGCACGGCGGGTTTGAGCACTTCAGGCCGCTCCTTGACCACGGTTTCATTGGTCAGCAGCAGCTGATGACTTTGGAAGTACTTCTCAAAACCATCCTGGTCCATCGTGGTGGTTTTACCGTCCGACTGCTTTGCCGCGAGCCGGGCAGCCCGGCTGGTCCAGGCGAAACCGTCGAGTTCACCGGTGGCTGTCGCCGTCACGAGATCGGCCGGCTTCATGTTGATGACCTCGATGTCGGCCATCTTGAGACCAGCCATGTCGAGATACCGGTCCAGCATGTACTGGCCGCTGGTGCCGAGCAAGGTTCCGATGCGTTTGCCCTTCAACGACGCCGGCGTCGCAGGGTCAATGTCGCGGTCCTTTCGAACCGTCACCTTCATATCCAGGGAATAACGGCTGTAGCTGGCAAGCACGACTGGCTTCAAGCCACGCAATGCCGCAAAAACCACCGGCGTGTCAGTCGCAGTCGCAAAGTCGGCTGAACCCGCAAGCAGTGCCTGCATCGCCGCACGGCCGGATGGAAAGTCGATTGTTTCGAGATCAAGACCCGCCGCTTTCCAGGCAGCGGTCTTCTGGGCGATGTGGACCACACTCCAGATATAGCCAATGCTGCCATAGGCGAACGTGGCCTTGATGGCCTCCGCACCGAACGCCGGGAAAGGCAAGCTTTGAGCGAGAGCTGCACCACCAATGCCTTTGAGAACAGTGCGTCGGGTGTGCCGTCCTTTGTCATTTTTATGGGCTGTCATGATACTTCTCTCCTTCCGGAGTTCGGTGTAATTTCGAACTCTCCCAGTTGCAAAAAGCAGTTGTTTTCCGACTGAGCAAACCGGCCAATCGGCACGACTGTAGGGCCAACGTGTCTACGGAAAGAAGGACTGTCAACTGTTATGTCACTGCTCTTTCCTTCGAGCACACCCCGCCACGAGAGTTGAAACTCCTATGCTAATCGGCACTCTAAAACCGATCGGCGAAGTCGGTTTTATCTGGAAAATCCGTTGGTTATTTCACGGGAGGTCCGGCGATTTTCTAATCAAATCGAACTGCGGAATTGCAGCCATAATACAGTATTATCCAATTCAGATTTAGTGTCGCCCCTGGACGGATATTTCTTGGCTGAATGTCGACACCTTGCCTGCGCCGTCGTCGGGAAGTTGCTCGATCGGCACGTAGAGGCCCTGCTTCACGCGGTCCATCACAACCATGGTGTGGAACCGGCGGATGTTGGGATTGTCGAAGAAGAACTGCTCCGTGAACTGCTCATAGTGGCGCATGTCGCGTGCCGTCAGTATCAGGATGAAATCGACTTCGCCGGTCACATAGTAACATTGGCTGACTTCTTCGGTCGCTTTCATCGTCCGCTTGAAGTCTGACAGGATATTGGGATGCTCCCGCTCAAGGGTCACCTCGACGATCATGGTGAGTTGGCGCCCGACTGTTTCCGGCGCAACGATGGAGATGTCGCGTTCGATAACCCCGGTTTGTCTCAACTTGTTCAAGCGCCGCTGGCAGGCTGAGGCCGACAAGCCAACCTTGCTGCTGAGTTCTTCCGCTGTCAGCCGGCAGTTTCGCTGCACCAGATTGAGAAGCGTTACGTCGAATTCATCCATGATCGCCAACGCCCTTTTTCCGCGCAATCTGTACATAATAGCAGAAATCACGCAGCAATTCGAATTTTGCGCAAAATTCACGCTTATCACAGTCGCTACACTTGTTCTTTGGACATCTGACAATCTGGAGAGGTCCGAGCATGTCCGTGGAGCAACAAAGCAACTTGCTATCCAGCGAATTCCTCGCCGAGGCGGAGCAATGTTTAGCAACCGGCTGGTCGCTTCCCTATTCCCTGATCAACAATCCCGGCATATGTGACTTTGAACGCACGGCGATTTTCGAGTCCAGCTGGCAGATCATCGGCGTCGAAGATTCCGTCGCCAAACCGGGCGAACGTCTGGTCAGTCGGATCGGTAACGTGCCGGTTCTGATCGTGCGCGGTGAAGACGGCGTTCTCAGGGGTTTTGTGAATGTCTGCAGACATCGAGGTTACCCCGTCGCCCGCGAAGACGGCTGCTCCAGGCTTCTCACCTGCCGCTATCACGGCTGGACTTACGATCTGACCGGTGGGCTGGTCAAAGCACCGGAAATGACCCCTTGCGGCGAAGACCTTCGTGCGGAGCTTTCTCTGAAACCGGTATCCGTTGCCACCTGGCGCGGATGCGTATTCGCTCACGCCGACCCCCTGGCACCCGGGCTGCTCGAAACCTTTCCCGAACTTGAGAAACTGGCTTCGGGGTGTGCATTTGATCTTTCATCCTATCGACCGCACAGCACATTCACGATCGAGATTGCCTGTGACTGGAAGCTTGCGTACGACAACGTGGTGGAGTGTTACCACTGCGCGTCGATGCACGCGGAGACATTGAACACGCTTTACGAAGCCGATGGGTTTGAGGACGCGACCTGGCAAACCGGGGCTCGTCTGGCGAGTGCCCGCCTGAAGGGTTCGGGCGCGCTGCACCATTGCCTCCAGCTCTTCCCGGGCAATTACCTGGTGCAGGATTCGGTCATCGGTATAGCGGGCCGTTTTTTTCCCGTCGGCCTGGGCCGCACACGACTTGAGTTCAACTTCCTGATGGCACCGGACGCAAGTCCTGAAGACGTGGACAGGTTCGTTGCACTCTGGCGCGAAACTCTGAACGAGGACCGGGCCATTCTTGAAGCACAGCAACAGGGCATTTGCGCCGGCCGGCTTGAGCGGGGCCGCCTGGTCTCAGGTCCGGAGAATTCGGTGGCTGCCGTTCAACAACTCATCCTCGACGCCTACCGAAGTGCACTGGAAGACCGGCGAGACACTGGCACACAAGCGTTCGTGGGCAACAACACAGACACGATTGATACTGGAGGGGCCAATGCAGTTGTCGCGTGAGGAATTGGTTACGGCATACCGGACGATGAGAACAATCCGGATGTTCGAAGACCGCGTCAACCAGGAGATGTCAACCGGGGATGTGCCGGGCGCCGTCCATCTCTACGCCGGCCAGGAGGCATCGGCCGTTGGCATCTGCATGCACCTGAGCGATGCCGACCGGATAGCCTCGACGCACCGCGGTCACGGTCACTGCATTGCCAAGGGATGCGATGTGGACGCCATGATGGCGGAGATCTTCGGCAAGGCCAACGGCATCTGCCACGGCAAAGGCGGGTCGATGCATATTGCGGATCTGGACCGGGGCATGATGGGCGCCAACGGTATTGTCGGGGGCGGCCCACCACTGATCTGCGGTGCGGCGATGACCGCGAAATATAGAAAGACCGGAGGCGTTGCCGTGGCGTTTGCCGGCGACGGCGCCTTCAACCAGGGCACAACACAAGAGTCCCTGAACCTTGCGGCAATCTGGAAACTTCCGGTGATTTTTGCAGTCGAAGACAACGGCTTTGCCGAAGCGACCAGCTCGGATTATGCAGTCGCCGGCGACATTGTTGCACGAGCCCAGGGCTATGGAATTGCAGCCGAGAAAGTAGACGGTCTCGACGTGTTCGCCGTGCACGAGGCAGCAGGCCGGGCCGTGGCACGCGGCAGGGCCGGCGACGGTCCGACACTCCTGCACATCAAGACGCCACGCTATTACGGCCACTTTTCCGGCGACGCGGATACCTATCGAACGGTTGAGGAAAAAGAGGCCATGCGCCGGGATCAGGATTGCCTGAAGCGATTTCGAACAAAGGTGACCGAGGCCTCGCTTCTCAGCAACGACCAGCTGGATACGGTGGACGCCGAGGTGGCTTCCGCAATCGATGCGGCAGTGGATTTCGCCCGTAGCGGGCCGGTCCCCGACACCAGCGACATCGTCACCGATGTATATTTGAACTACTGAGCCAGGGCGGCGGGGAACAGCAATAATGGCTAGGAAATCGTACCGGCAGGCCCTCAACGAAGCGCTGCGTCACGAGATGGCACGCGACGACAGCGTCATCGTGCTGGGGGAAGACGTGTGTGGCGGCACCGGGGGATCGGGTGAAAAGGACGCCTGGGGCGGTGCCTTCGGCGTGTCGAAAGGCTTACTTGCGGAATTCGGGCCGGAACGCATTCTGGACACGCCGATAACCGAAAGCGCCTTCATCGGAGCGGCAACGGGGGCCGCCATGACCGGCTTGCGCCCGGTTGCGGAAATCATGTTCGTCGATTTTCTTGGCGTGTGTTTCGACCAGATCTTCAACCAGGCCGCCAAGGTCCGCTACATGTTCGGCGGCAAGGCCGTAACGCCATTGGTGATCCGCGCATCGTTCGGTGCCGGCGCACGGTCGGCGAGCCAGCACAGTCAGGCGCTTTATCCCATATTCACCCATATCCCCGGGCTGAAAGTCGTCATTCCCTCCAACCCCTACGACGCCAAGGGGCTTCTGATCCAGGCGATCCGTGACGACGATCCGGTCATCTTTCTGGAAAACAAGATGCTCTATGACACCGAAGGCGAAGTGCCCGATGGTGCCTATACCGTACCCTTCGGCGAGGCCGGCATTCTGCGCGAGGGTGACGACGTGACCATCGTCGCGATCGGCCGCATGACCGCCGTCGCCGAGGCCGCTGCAGCAAAACTCTCAGCCGCCGGGATTGAGTGCACGATCATCGACCCACGGTCGGTGTCGCCGCTCGATGAAGACACGATCCTGGATTACGTCGCCGATACCGGCCGGTTGGTCATCGTCGATGAAGCCTATCCGCGCTGCGGCATGGCAGCGGACATTTCCTCCATCGTTGCTGAGAAGGCTTTTCACGACCTGAAGGGCCCGATCATGAAAGTGACCCCGCCGCACACACCGGTGCCTTACGCGCCGCAGCTCGAAGAAGCCTATCTGCCAGACGTCACGGACGTCGAGGCCGCGGTCCACAAAGTCATGGGGACGGTGAGATGAGCGCCAACATCCATGCCGTCACCATGCCCAAATGGGGCATGACAATGACCGAGGGCAAAGTTTCCGACTGGCTGGTTGAGGAAGGTCAGCCGATTGAATCCGGCATGGAATTCCTGGAAATCGAAACCACAAAAATCACCAATGTGGTCGAAGCCAACGAGGCCGGCGTGCTGCGCCGGTGTGTCATTGAGGCCGGGCTAACTGTGCCGGTCGGTACACTCATCGGTGTCATCGCCGATGACAGTGTCGGCGATGAAGAAGTTGATGCGTTTGTCGCGGGATTTGCACCGGTCGCACAGGAAATTGCCGACATTGACAGCGCGGGCCCGACAGGACGACTGATGGACACAGGGCCCTATCGGATCAACCTTGCAACCATGGGTGACGGCGTTGAAAACCTGGTGTTGATCCACGGGTTTGGCGGTGATCTCAACAGCTGGATGTTCAATCAACCGGATCTGGCAGAGGAACTGAGCGTTCATGCGATCGACCTGCCGGGCCACGGCAAGTCATCCATGTCGATTGATGCCGGATCAGTGCCGGATCTTGCCGGCACAGTCCTTTCCGTGCTTGACGCTCTCGAAGCGGAGAAAGCGCATTTCGCTGGTCATTCGCTTGGCGGCGCCATTGCGTTGTACCTCGCTCTCAAACATTCCGATCGGGTTTTGTCTGCATCGCTGGTCTGTCCAGGAGGGCTTGGCAGCGAGATCAACCTCGACTTCATCGACGGCTTCATAGCGGCTGAGCGTCGCAAGGAAATGAAAACGGTGTTGGGAGATCTGTTCGCAGATCCCGGCGCCGTCCAACGACAAATGGTCGAGGAAACTCTCCAGTACAAGAGGCTCGACGGCGCACGCGAAGCCTTGCAGACCATTCGCGATGCCAATTTTACTGACAGTGCGCAGGCAGGCGGGATGCGCGCCGGGTTGGAGTCTCTCAAGGTCCCCGTACAGGTGATCTGGGGGGCGGAGGACCGCATCATCCCGGCATCTCATCTGGACGGTCTGCCTGAAGCGGTCGAAACCGCCCTGATCGACGCTGCCGGACACATGCCGCACATGGAGCAAGCCAGTAAAGTAACCGGATTGATCGCCGATTTCGTGCGCCGGGCCGGCGGTAGGCCATGAGTCCTAACAGCGGCATCCCCGGTCTGGTCGGCTCCGAACATGTGGGCCTCACGGTGCCTGACCTCGACGCCGCCGTGGCATTTTTTGTCGACATCATTGGGTGCGAACTGGTGTTCGACGGCGGCCCGTCAGGCAGGGCACCCGACCTGATGCGCTCAAACCTGAATGTGCATCCGGACTCTGAGCTGAAATATTGTTTTGTGCGATGTCGATGTGGGGTCAATTTTGAATTGTTCGAATACGCCTCGCCTGACCAGAACGAGACACCGCCAAAGAACAGCGACATTGGCGGCCACCACATCGCGTTCTACGTCGATGACATCGATGCAGCCGTTGCCTACCTCAAGTCCCACGACGTCCAGGTTCTGGGGGAGATCGACCGTATTGCCGAAGGCCCGGCGGCGGGCTCCTCATGGGTCTACTTCCTGACACCGTGGGGACTGCATCTCGAACTGGTCAGTTATCCGGCAGGCAAAGCATATGAAGCATCGGCAGCGTTGCGACTCTGGCATCCGAAACATCCGGAGCGGTAGGCATGCCGGACACAGACCATAGCGACGTTCTTATCATTGGCGCAGGTCTGTCCGGTGGCGTCGTTGCACACACCCTCACGCGTTCAGGTTTCAGCGTCACCTGTCTCGAACGCGGCCAGTGGCACGACCGCGAAAACTACCGCGGCAACCGTCGCGATGGGGAGCTGACCGCATTGGGCCCCTGGAGTGCAAGTCCCGGTACACGCCAACGGGTCGAAGACTATCCGGTCATTGAAGACGATGCTGACATGAAACCACTGATGTTCAACGGCGTCGGCGGCAGCACTATCCTTTACGGCGGGCACTGGATGCGCATGCTGCCTTCGGACTTCCGCGTCAGGCAAATGGATCACATCGCGGATGACTGGCCAATCAGCTATGGCGACCTAGCCCCTTACTACGACCGGGTAGACCGGGCGTTCGGCGTATCCGGCCTGGCCGGTGACCCCGCCTATCCACACCGACCCGATTATCCGATGCCTCCCCTGCCGATTGGCACATGGGGGGAAAAGATTGCCGGCGCGCATCACCGTATGGGATGGCACTGGTGGCCTGGGTCGAATTCCATAGCCTCTCGTCAATATCAAGGCCGGCGTCCCTGCGTGCAGCGTTCGACGTGCGGCACAGGATGCAATGAGGGCGCCAAGGCATCGACGGACCTGACCCACTGGCGTGCGGCCGTCCGCGATGGAGCAAACCTGCTTGCGCGGGCAACCGTCAGCGAGATCATCGTCGACGACAGCGGTAAGATCGAAGGTGCAGCCTATCGCGGTGACGATGGTGTCAACCGGAAGGCGACTGCCGATGTCGTGGTCATGGCGGCCAGCGCAATCGGCACACCGCGCCTTCTGCTCCATTCAACATCGCGTCGCCACAAGTCCGGCCTCGCCAATTCATCGGGTCTCGTTGGCAAACGGCTGATGATGCATCCGTTCACCCGCGTCGTCGGTTTCTTCGACGAACCGATGCAAAGCTGGCAGGGCCACTGGGGTCAAAGCGTCTACTCCATGCAATTTGCCGAAACCGATCGGGAAAATGGATTTCTGCGCGGCGCAAAGTGGAATCTCTCGCCATCAGGCGGCCCTTTGTTTGCGGCGATGTCGGCGCCTCCGGGGGCGCGATATGGAACCCGGTTGCATGAGCATATGCGCAAATGGACCGGCCGGTCGGCGATCTGGGGAATTTCCTGTGAAGACCTCCCGGAAGAGCATAATTGCGTGGCGCTCGACGACCGTACGCATGATGAGGCCGGTGTGCCCGCCGCACGCCTGAGCTACCGGTTGTCGGATAACGCGAAAGCCATGTTGGCCTTCAATGCGGATCAGGCCATCGCGTCTTTCGAAGAAGCCGGTGCCCACGAAACGTTATCCTATGGCATCCTTCCCGAGTATGGCTGGCACCCGCTTGGCACATGCCGCATGGGAAATGACCCGGAAACTTCTGTCGTCGATCACTGGGGCCGCGCGCACGATGCCAGCAACCTCTTCATCGTCGACGGCAGCACATTCGTCACCGGTTCCTCGGTCAATCCGGCGGCAACAATTGCGGCCCTCGCTCTTCGCACAGCAGATCGCTTGATCGCCAATCGACGGGAGATTGGACGATGACCCCGGCGATCAACGACAGACAACGCGCCGTGCTGTCCAACATGGCTGCAATAATTCTGCCAGGCGGCAGCGGCCTACCGTCCGGCGACGAGTTAGCGATTGCCCACCACCCCGTCGATCTCGCTTTGCGGGCAAGGCCCGATCTGACGGAACCAATCGCGGAGCTCCTTGACCGGATTGCCGGACCGAATGCGGCAGGTGCGCTGAGCGAACTGGAGCACACCAGACCAGGCGACTTCAAACTCCTGATCCAGGTCATCCTCGGGGCCTACTGCATGAACGAGGAGGTTTGGGAAAAACTCGGTTACTCCGGACAACAGGCCCAGACACTGCCCAGGGCCGGATTTGGTGCAGAAGATCTTGCCCTGGCCATGATGGGAACCCCGGAACGTTTCCGGCGACCGGCCGACTTCACGGACGGGGAAACCTGAGATGGACTGGACAGTGTTCACCGGGTTCGATTTCGAAGTGATCTGGCGCTATCTGCCGGCACTATTGAAGGGCCTTTGGATGAACATCGTCCTGACGGGGCTCGGCTTCATTGCCGGCGGCATCCTCTTGGGCACCCTGCTCGCCATAGCCAATCTGTCACGGTTTGCAGTGGTGCGCTGGCCGGCCTTCATCTTTGTCGAATTCTGGCGTTCCACGCCGTTGCTGGTTCAGGCAATCTGGATGCATTTCGCCTTCCCCGTCTTCACGGGACTGCAGACGACGCCGTTCCAAAGCGCCCTGCTCGCACTTGTCTTCAATGTTTCGGCCTATTGCAGCGAGATTATCCGGGCCGGAATTCTCGGCGTACCGAAAGGTCAGTTCGAAGCCGCCAAAGCACTGGGTATTCCGGCGACCACGATGTGGATCAAGGTCATCCTGCCGCAAGCCGTGAAGCTCGTTATCCCGCCGCTCGTCGGCACCACTATTTCAATATTCAAGGCAACTGCAATCCTTTCGGTACTTGCCATCAACGATGTCATGCGAGCCGCACAACGGGTCAGTTCCTACACATTCAAGCCTGTGGAGATTTATACCACGGCAGCGTTGCTGGCCTTCGCCGTTGGTCTCGCCATTACGATTGCAGGGTCGAAGCTCGAACGACACATGAAGCGAACCGAGGCATAGGCATGGAGTTTCGCTATCAGATCATAGGTCAAAATTGGCCGCTCCTGATCGAGGGTCTCTGGATCACCCTTCAGGTGACCGGGATCGCCCTGACGGTCGGCATTATCCTTGGCGCAGCGCTCTGCGCAGTTCGCCTGTCGGGGCGTCGTCTACACGACCGGTTTGCGTCCGGGTACATCCTGTTCTTCCGGGCGACACCGGAAATGATTCTGATTTTCTGGGGTTATTTTTGCGTGCCCCTGATTTTTCAGATCAAGGTCTCCGGCCTTTGGACGGGAAGTATCACGTTGGGCCTTGTGACAGCCGCCTATCTGGCAGAGATATTTCGCGCCGGCGTCATGGCGGTGCCCAAGGGACAGATCGAAGCCGCCACATCGATCGGGTTGAGGGGGTATCCGAAGTGGCGCTTCGTGATCCTGCCACAAGCCTTGCGGCTGATGGTGCCGCCTCTGGTCAACTATTTTACCGAACTTCTCAAGAACACGACTTTGCTGTCCGGCATCGGTGTCGCCGAACTCGCGTTGCAGGCCTATCTGCTCGGCGGCCAGACCTACCGCTATGTTGAATTCCTAAGCGCAATTGCGTTGATCTTTTTTGCCATCATTTTCCCGTTAAGCCTGTTGTCAAGACGGCTCGAACACCGAGAGGTGCGGTCATGACGGGAGAACGAAACCTGTGTTGCCTTCCATTGGAACACGGGGCTTACCGCGTCTGCCGGCTGGCGGACAAAAAACACCGCCGCCGGCAGACAACTGAAACCGGAGACAGGAGGAAACAACATGACTATCTCCAAACTGCTCAAACTGGCAGTCGCGTCCGCAGCGGCGCTTTGCTTCACGATTGCAGCGGCCTCGGCCGATCTGATCAAGGATGTTCAGGACAGGGGCGTCCTGAAAGTTGGAATGGCGGAAAGTCCGCCTTGGCAAGCGCCCAATCCATCATCGAGTGTGTACGAAGGGTTTAATGTGGATCTGGCTCAACGGGCTGCTGACCTGATGGGTGTCAAACTTGAAGTGGTGCCGGCCACCTGGTCGACTCTGATTCCGGGGCTATCGGCAAAACAGTACGATGTCGTATTTGCCAACCTTTTCGCCACGCCAAAACGGGCACTGGTGGTGAACTTTACCGAACCCTACTCGACCTACGGTTTTCATATCGTGGTTGGCGCCGACTCCAAGGTTAAGTCGATGGACGGCCTCAATTCCGCAGACGTTACTTTCGTCGGCATGAGCGGCACGGTCGAGGAAAGCTATCCAAAGGAGCTGTATCCCAGCGCCACGGTAAAAGGCATTGCGACAAACGATATCGCCGCCTGGATTGGCGAAGTTGCGTCCGGTCAGGCCGATGCAGCTTTCCTTGATCCCGGGACCTTGAAGATCCTGACGACCAAGAACCCGGCACTCGGCAAAAAACTGCGCGTGCTGAACCCTGAAACTGAATTGGTGAAACCGGTCGGTCTCGCCTATGCCGTGCGTCCTGAAGACACTCACATGCTCCAGTTCCTCAATACCTTCATCAAGGACTTCGTGCGTAACGGAGAGCATATCACCCTGCGGGACAAGTGGTTCGAGATCCTCGGCAAGCGGAAGTGATCTCTTGACACTTATTGCAACCGGAACCTGGTTTTCTTCACCAGGTTCCGGTCAATTCCAATCGTGAAATTCACAGCAGTTCACCTATGGACATCACACAGTTCGCGGCCCGGCACGTGCGCAATCCAGGCGCCGATTCCAACCGGGCCTACGGCGAAACAGAAAAGCAAATATTGAGCCTGGCGGCATTCGCCGACGCTGCTGCTGACATCAGCTCGTGGCCCGACTATCGCCCAACGCCACTGGTTCGATTGCCCGGGCTCGCCGGCAAACTTGGTGTCGGACATGTACACCACAAGGACGAAGGCAAACGCTTTCAACTGAAGAGTTTCAAGGCGCTCGGCGGCGCCTATGCGGTACTGAAGATCCTGCAACGCCATTTGCGCGACCGCCATGATCTGACTGAGATATCTTCAAGAGACCTCCTGACGGGGCATCATCTCGACCTAATTCGCGATGTCACCGTGGCCTCCGCAACAGACGGCAATCACGGGCGCTCGGTTGCCTGGGGTGCCAACATGTTTGGCTGCAAATGCAATATCTATCTGCACTCCCATGTCAGCGACGCACGTGAACATGAAATCGCCCGTTACGGAGCCCGGATCGTCCGGACAAATGGCAACTATGACACGTCGGTTCGCCAGTGCGCTGCCGATGCCGCCGCCAACAACTGGCATCTGGTCGCCGACACCACTGCTGGAGGCGGAGACGTGACGAGCCCGAAACTCGTCATGCAGGGTTACACCGTGATGGCTCAGGAATTCCTCGATCAGCTTCCACAGGGAAAGCCCTTGAGTCACGTCTTCGTGCCCGGTGGGGTTGGCGGCATAGCCGCGGCAGTCGCCGCCCATCTGCGCGAACGTCTGGGCAGGCAATGCCCGCGTATCGTCGTGGTCGAACCCGGCAAGGCCGACTGCATCTACCGCAGCGTCGCAGCTGGCGAACTAACAAAAGTTCCAGGTGATACTGAAACCTTCATGGCATGCCTTGCCGCCGGTGAGGTGTCGCCACTGGCCTGGCCCATCCTGCGCACTTGCATCGACGATGTCCTCACATTGCCGGACGATGCTGCACGGGAAGCCATGTTGATTCTGGCGCGCGGGCTCGCCGACGATCCTCACGTGGTTGCTGGTGAGTCAGGAGCTGCCGCCACGGCTGGTTTGATCGCCGCCGCCCTGGATCCAGCGCTGCGTAAGACGCTTGGCCTGAATCAAGACTCCCGGATCGTGACAATCGGTAGTGAAGGCGCGACAGACGCCGACACGTATTTGCGCGTCGTCGGAAAAACCGCCGAGCAGGTCGAAACGTCGGCGTGAAAATCAACCGATCTGCCAACCGCCGTCCACGGTTATCGACTGTCCGGTGACATAGCGCGACAGGTCGCTGGCCAGATAAACAAAGGTACCGGCAAGTTGATCGAGAGGACCCAGATGCCCCACAGGAATTCGACCTTCCAGTGCGCCCCGTACGGCCTCCTCGGTTTGTCCGGTCAGCTGTGCACGATCGCGGAACAACTGGCGGATCATGTCCGTGTCCATCTGCCCGGGGCAGACGCAATTGGCCAATATGTCATGCTCTGCCAGTTCGGCGGCAAGACTCTGCATCAGTCCCACCATGCCGAATTTGGACGCCGAGTAAGACGCGTTCTCCCGCCCTCCGCGCAGACCAAAAAGAGACGATGTCAGAATGATCCGGCCGCCCTCGCCTTGATCGATCAGATGGCGCGCAAACGTTCTGGCTGTAATGAAGGCGCCTGTCAGATTGACATCGATTACCTGCCGAAACTCCTCCGGCGTCGTGTCGACAGCATGCTTGAGCAGCAAAATTCCGGCATTCGGAACCACAAGATCGACGCGTCCAAACCGGTCAAGCGTCTCCGCAAGAGCCGCGTCGGTCGACTTTTCATCGGTCACTTCAATCGTGGCGGCACGGGCCGCATCGCCAAGTACACGGGCGGCCTGGGCAACCTGGTCACCGGCCCTGTCGGCGAGCATTACCCGGGCCCCTTGAGCGATAAAAGCATTGGCAACGGCCAGGCCTATGCCTTGCGCCGCACCGGTAATGAAAGCCACCTTGCCTTCAAGCAATCCCCTGTCTGCCATGATCCATTCCCTGTCCTGGCGCCCTGCTGGTTGTTGCCAAATGCAACTCTCTTGGGCTCGTTGAGCGGGTTGGGAAAACGTTGCAACATCTCTTGTGGAGGCCCGTCGTCATGACCGATGCATCGCTGCCCAAACACCTCGAAACAATAGCACAGGACATCGAAAATTTTGTTGAAATCAACACGCCGCGCCTGTTCGACCTGTGCAGTGATTTGGTGGCGGCCCGGAGCGTCAATCCTCCCGGACGCACCGTCGAGGCCGCGGCAATCGTGGAAGCATTTCTCGGCGAGAACGGGATCGTATGCGAGACGCTTGCCAATGAGAACACGAAGCCGAACATCATCTCTCAGGCAACCGGCCATTCGACCGGCCGGCATCTCATCTTGAACGGACATCTCGATACCGTCAGTCCCGGCCGGGAGGAAGATTGGACCGTGCCGCCGTATCAGACGACACAGTCCGACGAGAAAATTTTTGGCCTCGGCATGGGAAACATGAAGGCCGGCGTTGCTGCGCTAAGCCTGGCTTTTGTCTGGTTGTCCCGCAATCCGCAAGAGTGGCCGGGACAGATCAGCTATACAGCCGTCGCCGATGAAACCGTGTTCGGCCCCGACGGAGCCGGTTGGCTGCTTGCTCACCAGCCCGGCTTCAGGGGCGATGCCGTGATTTGTGGCGAAGGCCCGGGCGACATGAATCTTGCGATCGCGGAAAAGGGCCTGGGCTGGGTCGAACTGACCGCCACAGCGCTTTCCGGCCAAGGTATGTTGTCCACGCCCGCCAGCTCAGCCGTCACCCGTCTGGTGGAGGCCATCAGTCAGATCGACCAGTGGAACACGATTCAGGTTACTCCGCCCGACGAATTGAAAATGCTCAAACCGCATGCTGGCGACCACGGATTCAGATTGTCGGTGAATACAGGGACAATAGAAGGCGGCCATTTCATAAGTCAGGTCGCCACGCAGGCAAAGGCCGAGATCGACTTCAGACTGCCACCAGGCATGTCGAGGGAGGACCTGGATACCCGACTGGAACGGGTGTGTGCAGAAATCGAAGGCCTGTCATTCAGACACATCAAGGGCTGGGACCCGAATTGGACGGCACCTGGCGCAGCGGTCTGCACGGCCGTCGCCGAGGCTGCCAGTAGAATTCGCCCCGTACCGCCACAGCCTGTCGTCAGACTGCCTGCCAGTGATGCGAGCCGGTGGCGGGCCATGGGAGTCCCCGCTGTCTGTTTTGGTCCTCAGCCGCTTCTGGCATCGGGTGTTGACGATTTTGCCTTTGCCGGAGACATTGCCGATTGCGCCAAGATCTACGCGCTGGCCGCTGTGCGTTATCTGGACGCGACCGCATGATGACGGGCCGACGTTCATAAGCTATTGCGCGGAAGCTTGAATGAAACGGGCCGCCCGCTCAGCGACCATGATTGTCGGCGCATTGGTGTTGCCTGAAGTTATGTTGGGCATCACAGAAGCGTCTGCGACACGTAACCCTTCAACACCACACACTTTCAACTCCGGGTCGACCACCGCGCGTTTGTCTTCCACATCGCCCATTCGGCAAGTTCCAACCGGATGGAAGACTGTCTTGGCATGAGCCGCAATATGTGCCTGTAGGTTAGCGTCAGAGTCCTTTCCCGATGCCGGGTGGACACGCTCCTGAACCACTGAACGCATCGCCTCCGTATCAAGAATCTTCAGGCCCAGTTGCAAGCCGCGCGTCATTGCCAGCACGTCGGCGTGTGCTGTTAACACATTGCTCTCGAGCAAAATTGGATCTTTCGGATCTGGACTTCGCAGCCGGACCGAGCCAACCGATTGCGGACGAAGCACACAGGCGGAAAAACTCAGTCCGTGCCCCGGCTCTCGCGCTCCATCTGAACCCAGCGAAAAGGCCGGCATGAAATGAAACTGAATGTCGGGCCTGCCTGTGCCGATCGTGTCGACGAAGCCTCCGCACTCAATGATGTTTGAAGAAAGAAGCCCACGTCGGGTCGCGAGGTATTTACCCATGTGGAGAGCCGCTCGCAAACCCCGATCATGGCCAAGGACGGAGATGGGTTCTTTCAGTCTCGCCTCGATCGGCACCGCGACGTGGTCCTGAAAGTTCTCGCCGACACCCGGCAGATCGACAGTCACCTCAACACCGACATCTTGCAGGTGAGCACCCGGGCCGATCCCGGAACGCATGAGGATCATTGGACTGGCAAGCGTCCCGGCTGTGAGGACAATCTCTGCGGAGGCGGATATTGTCTGGCCATTTTCAAGAACAACACCGCGCGCGCGTCCATCGCGAATGACGACCTTGTTGACACGTGTTTCGGTCAGAACCGTCAGGTTCTTCCGGCCCAGCGCAGGTCTCAGGAATGCCGTTGCGGACGAACACCGGCGACCGTCACGCGTGGTTGTCTGATAGAATCCGACACCTTCCTGGTCCGCGCCATTGAAGTCGGGATTGAGAGAAAGCCCGGCTTCCTGCGCGGCCAGCAGGAAGGTCTCGCACAGCGGATGACGATGGCGTGGCGAGGATATGGTGAGTTCACCGTCCGTGCCGTGATATGAATCATCGAATGCACGGTTGTCTTCCAGGTCACGGAAGACGGGAAGCACGTCCGAGTAGCTCCAGCCGCGGCAACCCATTTGCGCCCAGGTGTCATAATCTCCCGATTGGCCGCGGACGTAGAGCATCGCATTGATTGACGAGCCGCCGCCTATCACATGACCTTGGGGGATCATGTAAGGGCGACCGTCCAGTTCCTTCTGCGGCTCACCCGAGTGCATCACCACATCGCGCCCTGCACGGTTGACGCGGAAGAAAGTTGCAGGGATGTGAATAAAGGGGCTTTTGTCTTGGCGGCCGGACTCGATGAGAAGCACCGTCGACCTGCCGTCCTGCGAAAGCCTCGAGGCAAGCACGCATCCGGCCGACCCTCCACCGACAACGATAAAATCGTATTCGGCCATCAGGTTCTCCGAACGGCGAGAGAATTGCGTCTGGTGCGGCGGATATCACAACTCGCCGACCAAGGACCGTCTTCACCAACCGGTACGCACCGCGGTCTGTTGGGCGCAAGACAGACGTCCACGGCACCTTCACTATCACTCGCCGTAAGCTTCACGCCGAAGCCGCCGTATCGAGTAAAGCTTCACGAGTCCAACTGCGAACGTCACCCGGTGATGCCTCTGACGCCAGATCCATTTCGAAGCCGCAGTGCACCATGTCGCTGCGATGGCGTGTTTCGCCTGCAAGAATTGGAGTGCCATCAGTTGCAAAGTAAACCAGTGAACGTGCAAGAATCGGATCCTTGGCGCCGATCTGAAGCAGTATTGCATCCAGCTCACCTGCGAGGCGCGCCTCAAGCTGCCAGGAGGCATGACCGAGTTCCGTTTTGCGCCGTACCCGGTCGACGATGGATGCGGCCGCAGTTTTCTCTGTGAAATTCAAGGTCGCCGCCATCGGCGCGGTCATAACGCGGTCGTCAATTGCAATGGGAACATGGGCAAGAGACCGCACGCGGCGCACCGAGACCACCGAGGTAGCGGCCGGCACTCTAAGGGCGCGGACTTCGTCAGGTGATGCAATCCTGGTTTCGAAGACATGGATCCGGCTGGTGGTTGTCGCGCCTGCAAGCTCATATTGGCGCTCGATGTCGAGAACCGGTGTCAGATGCTCCACGTGCCGGGCACGAACAACGAAGGTTCCGTTGCCTCGCCTGCGACGCAATAGTCCCGATTGAGAGAGATCCGACAAAGCCTGGCGCACTGTGGCTTTGGCCACACCAAAGACACGTGACAGCTCCTCATCGGTGAAGAACCGCAATTCGGGATCGGGCCACGCACCGATGAGGGCAATCAGCTGCTGCCGGATCTGAAGGTAGAGGGGGACCGGACTGGTCCGATCCGGTTTCCACTTTCCAGTACGGACCAGAAGCGTATCAACCACGTCCTTGGAGTTCGCTGCCATTTTCCATCGCCCTGAACACAATGCATAAAAGTCTAGACATATAACCTAATTCTGTCTAGCGTTTGTGTAGGAGAACAATCAACTTTGGAGGTTCAGCATGGACGCATCGATGTTGGAGGAAACGGTTCAGAATCCGAACCCGTACCCAATCAATGCCGATCTCGAATATCCGGATATCTGGCATCTGTGTGTGCAGGCCAGAGACCTCGCCTGGGATGCGGACCGTGAGATTGACTGGGCAGCGCTGAAGGCAGAATGCGCCGACCTGCCCGAAGAGGTGAAGGAGGCAGGCGCGGAATGGTGGAGCTTACGCGCTTGGATGGAGCATGGGGCAACACCCTATGGCGCCGAGAGGTACCGCCAAGCCGTCTTCGAACATCTGCCTTTCGAAATAAAGCAGCACGTAGCCAATTTTATCTTTGAAGAGCTTCGCCACCACGAAGCCTCATGGCGAATCGCCGACGCACTGGGCGGCTATCAGCCCCTGCCACGCAGCGATTACTTCAAGATGGTCATACCAAAGTTTCACGACGAAGCTGACGAACGCAAGATGTCGTTTTATGGCGGCATGGCCGTAAACACGTTGTTCGAGCAATTGTCCGGCGAACTATTGACCGCACGATACAAAAACGCCCGCCCTGTCGAGATACGAAAGGCCTGTGAGTTGATCCTGCGCGACGAAGCGCGCCATATCCAGTTCGGCCGTATACTGATGAAACGTTTCTTTGAAGACCTCAGCGAAGAAGAGAAGATCATGCTGGGCGAAAAATTCAGCAAGAAACTGCGCGGCAGCCTGCTGAACGGTGTCTATGCTGTTGTGAATCTGCCAAAGGAAGAACGCAAACGCGCGGCACGCGCCCGGTCGCTGGCCGCCGAATACGGCCTGGGGGCAACGTACCCAGACGAAGAAGTCGACATCATCGTCGGCGCTCTGAAGGAGATCCGCGACGACGTGGCGCCCTACGGTGTACCGATCCCTGCGATACCGGAAATCGAAGGGAATACATAGACCGCCGACGAAGGCAGACATAAACTGAGCAACCTGGCGCGTCCATCGACAGGTTCCTCAGTTAGCCTGTGCAAAGAGAAAAGCACCGGAACCTCAATCGACGCTAGGTCATTTCAGCGGCAATGACTTCGACTTCGACTTTCCAATCAGGGCTGGCGAGATGGGAAACGAACAAGAGCGTCGAAGCGGGCCGATGATCTCCTAACGCGGCACTGCGCGCTGCACCGTATTCCGCAAGGTCATCGAGATCCGTCAAATAGGCAGTCACTTTTACCAGATTGCCGAAATCCATGTTCGCCGCCTTCAACAGCGAGGAAATGTTTTCCCACACCAATCGTGACTGGGCCTGGATGTCTTTTCCAAGGTTGCCTTCTGGATCAATGCCAAGTTGTCCGGACAAGAAAAGGGTTCGCGCGCCCGGCGGCACTTCAATGGCGTGTGAGAATGCGCCGACTGGCGGGGCGACAGTGTCTGGATTGTGCTGGATCATGGGAGGTTTTCCTTCCTTTGGTGACATTTTTTGGGCCCTGTTCATTCGAGGAACTCAAAGCGTTAGAACTGGCGCCGCGCCGCCGGTTGGCTGACGCATCGCTTCCAGAATTCCACGCATCTCAGGCAAAGTGATCTCGCGTGGATTCATTTTTACCTGCCCGCTGGTCATTGCGGCTTCTGCGACTTTGTCCAGCGCGGAGGATCCAACCACGAAGTCGTCCAAGCTGCGATCCAGACCCATGTTATGGCGGAGTTTGGAAATACCACTTGCAACGTCGTCGGCGTCGAACAGTCTCGCGAGGATATTGTTCTTGTCGCCGATTGACTTGAGGTTGAAGGCCATCGTCCAGGGAAGTGCGAGTGCATTTGCCAAGCCATGTGGCACGTGATGAAGCGCGCCCAGGGCGCCGGCGATCGAGTGAGATATGCCCAGGTGTGCACTGTTAAAGGCGATTCCGGCCTGAGCTGAGCCGAGCAAACAGGACCCTCTAGCCGCGAGGTCGTCTGGATAGTCAACGACACGGTCGAGATTCTGTGCGAGCAGCGCGGCGCCCGAAAGCGCGAACGGATCCGTCATCGGACTGGCCATGCGAGAGGTGTAGGCCTCAATCGCATGCGTCAACGCATCGAAACCAGAAGATACCGTCACAGAATTCGGAGCGGAAACCGTTAGCTCGGGATCGAGGATAGCGACGTGCGGCGCCATATGCGGCGAGCGCAGGATTGCTTTGTAGGTGGTACCAGGCACGTCGACAATGGCGGAATCCGATACCTCACTACCGGTGCCGGCGGTGGTGGGAATAGCGACGAAAACAGACGCAGGCGGCTTCATCGGCCGCCCCTCCGCACCTACAAGTGCGTCGAAGGTACCGTTGTTGGCAGCGTGCATTCGCGCAGCCTTGGCGGTATCGATGGCCGAGCCGCCGCCAAGAGCAATGACCAAGTCAGCATCTGCGTCGATAAGCATCCGACGCGTCTCCTCCACCGATGAAGTGGTTGGCTCGTGAGGTGCAATGACGTTGATCAGGGGCGCAGAAGCTCCAAGCAGCCTTTCCAGTTTCTCACGTAGCGGATCGTCGGAAAAGTAACCGTCGAGCACCACGAAGGTGCGACGTGCACTGGCGCCGAGTTCAGACAGCCGGTCAAAGGTGCCCGGGCCATAGATCAACCGGTTCGTGGAGTGTAGAAACTCAAAACACCGCTCAAGGTTCGTTGAGTTCATTATGGATGTCAGCAAATCGGCCGCATATTCAAACCGGTTGGCTTGGCTGGCCGCTTTTCAGCTCTACAATCAGATCCTTGATTATGGGCAGGGGACGGCAATCATTCAGGAAGCTGATGATGACATCTCGATGCTCCGGCCTGGACCAGATTGTTTCCCGGTCAAGCTCCGGGTAACCCTGTTTGTTGGCAGCCTCTACCGCCATAACAATAATTTCGTGGCGCATCGGGCCATCCCGCAGAAAATCCTCCTCGGGAAACGTTTCGGGTAAGTCAGGGATCGGGTATTTGTTAGCCATGGAAATTCGGTTTCTCTCGTTTACGCCAAGAACCAGACCTCGCGCGATCTGATCGGAAACAGGCCGGCGGGACGACAGACGTCCCGCCGGCTCGGTCGGCCTGCCTATTCGGCAGCCTTTGTATCGACGACGGCACGGATACGGTCCATACCGCCGACCTTATCAGCATAGCTGGTCCAGAACGGCTCCATGGCCTTCTGCCATCCCGTTAGATCAGTTTTTATGATCTTTGCGCCCTTGCCAAGCGTCTTCTCCATTGAACTAGTCTGTTCTGCCGCCGCCAGCTTGTCGAAGTAGTCCGCTGCCTCACCGGCAATCTCCTGAAACACTGCCTGCTGCTCCTTGGTCAGAGCGTCGAAGAAGTTGTTGCCGAAGTAGACGACGCCCAACGCCCAGATATGGTTGGTTTCGGTCAAGTTCGGCGCGACTTCAAACAGTTTGAGGGCATGAAAACCGGACTTGGTCATGTCCATAAAATCGACCACTCCAGTTTCCAGTGCGCCATAGGCTTCGGTGATCGGCACGGCCGTGGGGTTGGCCCCAAGGCTCTTCCACAGGTCGATATGCAATTCGCTGGGCAACACTCGCATGGTTTTGCCCTTGACATCTTCCACACCGGCGATCGGGGCTTTCGCAATGACATTGCGGGATCCATAGGTGATGAAGTCAAGCACCGTAAAACCCTTTGCCTTGTAAAGAGCCTTCATATCCTGACCGATGGCCCCGTTCATGACGGCATCAATATGCGCCTGATTCCGAAACATGAAGGGCATGTCGAACAACGCGCCTTCCGGCACCCAGGTCGTCAGGTTTGCTATGGTCGACAAGCTGCCATTGATGGAGCTGAGTAGAATTCCCTCCGCCTCCTCCTTCTCGCCGCCCAGTGCGCCGTCTGTAATAATGCGCAACTCGAACTGACCGGGAAGGCGCTGCTCAAGCAATTCGCGGAACTTCACCCAGACCAGGGTTTGCGGCTTGTTGGCGGCGTAAAGCGACGTGACGGTGACCCGCTTCGGTTCGGCATTGGCCTGTGTCGATGCAAGTACCATTGTGAGCGACAAGCATAGCCCCGCAAAAAGGGCTTTGGTTGGGTGCCAGGGTTTTGGGTTTTGTTTCATTGTTTCTGTTCCTTTTTCTCCACTGTTTAGACTCTAGAGGTTGGGCCTCACCAAGCATCCAACAATCGGCCGAGGCCAAGCGAGATTGTCGGAATGTATGTAATCAAAGCAAGTGCGGTCAGAAGTACGGCGAGGAAGGGAAGCAGTTGGCGAAAGACGTCGTGGACAGGCGTCTTGGACACAGAACTCGTGATAAAGGCCAACATTCCGACCGGTGGCGTCAATCCACCCAGCATGAGATTGACCACGATCACGACGCCAAAATGGATCGGGTCCACGCCAAGCGCTACCATGGTCGGCATCAGCAATGGCGTGAGGATCAAGATAGCAGCGCCAATGTCGAGCAACATGCCAAAAAGGATCAAGATAATATTGGCGAGTAGCAACGCCACGAAAAGATTGTCGGTAACACCTGGCAGGGCGCTAGCAATGGATTGCGGCACTTGCTGAGTAACTAGCACGAATGCGAAGGGACTTGCGGCACCGATAAGGAAGCCGACGAGCGCTGCATCCACTGCCGCTGCACGGATCGCGTGATACAGCGAGCGCTTGTCCCAGGATTTATAGATAAAAGTGCCAAGCAAGAAAGCGTAAACTACCGCTAGCACACCAGCCTCCGTCGGCGTGACAATGCCAAGGCGGATGCCTCCGATTATGAGAAGGGCCAGGGCCAGTACCGGCACGGAACGAATGAAAGCTCTCCCCCGCTCTCCCATCGAAGCCTTTGGTGTGTCCGCTCCGTAGCCGCGCCGCAGGGAAATGATGTAGATGAGCGTCATCAGAAAGACCGCCATGAGGAGCCCGGGGAAGACGCCCGCCACCCATAACTTGCCCACCGACAGGTTCGCAGCTGCTGCCAGGATAAGCAGCGCAATCGAAGGAGGAATAATGTTGGGCAACGTCGCAGACGCCGCCGTGACCGCGCAGGAAAACGGGGCAGAATAGCCACGTCGGATCATCTGCGGCACGAGCAGCTTGGTGCCAAGCGCAGCGTCGGAGTAGCTGGAGCCGGAGACACCCGCATAAAGACCACTGGATACGACATTGACCTGAGCCAACCCGCCGCGCATGTGGCCAACCAGCGAAAAGGCGAAGTCCATCAAGCGTTGGGTCAGGCCGCCTGCGTTCATAAGGGTGCCGGCCAGAATGAAAAACGGAATAGCCAGCATTAGAAACTTGCTCGAGCCATTCACAAGATTTTGCACCACGGCCGCAGGAGGCAGGATTTCACCCGCGTAGTTGGCGACGAAGGCCGACAGCAGCATTGCGAAGGAGACGGGAGCGCCTATTGCCAGAGCAAGGCCAAATGACAAGCCCATCGCGATGACCGGATCGAAGCCGGCGATAGCGTTGACAAGCGAGTCCTGAAAAAACAGAAACACGATACCGGCAGAGACGATCGCGAGGGGTCCTTGAAACGGCTCTTTCCCCTCGTCGAACCCGCGGAGCAGTAGATACAAAAGCCCCAAAGAGCAGGAGACAGGTATGAAGGCGTATGGAAACCACTGAGGCAGTTTGAGCGTCACGTTGGTGCCGCCAATAACATTTATCAGCGTTGCACCACCGGCCATCAACATGATTGTGGAATAGGCAACGACGAAATCGGCCAGGAAATTTGCAATGCGCTGCCCGGGTTTCGGCAGCGCATCGACAAGTATGGAAATGACCAGATGCGTGCGCATACGATGAGCAAGGGGGACGCCCAGCAAAATGATAGTGATAAACAGCCAGCGCGCCGCATCAAGTGACCCGACAAACGAGTAGCTAAACCCGTAACGGCCCACCACGTTCACAAAGACGATGGCGACCAGAACCAGCAATGACCCTACCGCCAACGCGCCTATGCCAGAATCGAGAATGCGTAGAACCTTGCCCGCACCACTCTGTGGCCATGCTTCCGGTTCATTTGTCAACGGATCAGCAATTATCTCATCCAAAGTTCCCCCAGGAATCCGGACGGCGGATCTTCCAGTATCAGAGTTGGTTTTATCGGGCGACAGCAAGAGCTTGCCCTCCCCGTCGACTCACGGCCGCGCGGCGCTCGCCGCAGCTGGAAGCCGTCACCGCGCACAACCGGCCTTCCACCCACTCCCCAACCACGGTTAAATCGTGGCCACGTGCGCGTAGCTCATCCAGCGTTTCTGGAGTAAATCGATTTTCAACCAGCAATGAGCCCGCCATGGCGCCACGCGGGTAAAACGAATTCACAGCGTGGTTGGTATGGAACCCAGGCGCGTCCAGCGCGTCCTGTAACGACATGCCCTGCACCAGGTGACGGATCAGAAAGGCGAACTGCCACTGTTCTTGCTGATCACCGCCTGGTGTGCCCACGGCAATGACATCGCCATCATCATTTTTCACCATGGTAGGAGTGAGTGTTGAGCGAGGACGCGTACAAGGCGCGAGGGCCGACGGTGCATCGCCATCAAGCCACATCATCTGCGCCCTGGTTCCCAGGCAGAAACCAAGTTCGGGTATGACCGGCGAGGACTGCAACCACCCCCCTGAAGGCGTGGCAGAAACCACGTTACCAGCCTTGTCCGCAACAGAGATGTATGTCGTGTCTCCGACGGCGGTTGCAGTGTAAGCGCTCTTCTCTTCAGGAGAAATCGCACTGATTGATGAATTTGAGCCGGCGTCCTTTGGCGGATAAACGACGGTGGGTTCACCGCCTCCATAGGCTGCAAGGAGACCTGCATCGCGTTGTCGGGTCGAAGCCGCCTCATAGTCAGGTGCCCAGTGACTGGACACGTCTCCAGCCCCTGCAAGGAATCCTGGTCGAAATGCATGGGAGGCAATATCTTTGATCAGCTCCCGCCGCTCAGCAGAGTATGACTTTGACAGCAGGCGATCCAGACGGCACTCGGCATGGCGCGAACGGTCATCACCGGACAATCCATAATGGGCGTCACGATCTGCAAGTGCGAGTTTTAACGCCTCCGTAAGCAGATGGACAAATTCACTGCCTTCCGGATCGACGTCCTGCAGCGCAAGCGGGTCGATGAAATTCAGTGCCTGTAAAAGAGTTGGTCCTTGCGACCACATCCCACATTTGTAGACCGTTCGCCCGGCGAACTCGGTACTCACTATCGGCTCCATAGAAGCCCGCCAACCGGACAAATCGTTGTCGGTCAACAACGCCCCGTGGACGTGGCCGGATACATCCATAACCTGGCAATCCTCGCAGAACCGACCGATTGCCTCCGCAATGAAACCGTCAGACCAGATCGACCGGGCTGCCTCGATCTGATCGGTTCTGCCTGTCGCGGATTTCTCTGCCTCTTCAATCAGACCGCGCCACACAGAACCCAGAGTGCGATTTGGCAACGGCGCCCCCAGCTGCGGCGGCTCGGCGCCGTCAGGAAAATAGTGTCGAGCGGAAGTCGGCCAGTATTGCCTGAAGACCGGGCCGGCCGCCTGAAGGGTTTCAAGCAACCTCTCATCCACAGGCACTCCAGTCTCACAACAATCAATCGCTGGAGACAACGCCTCGCGTAGGGTGATCGTTCCCATCTGTGCCAGGACAAGCATCCAGGCATCGAACGCCCCCGGCACCACGGCAGGAAGCAACCCAGTACCTGGGATCAGATCAAGACCGAGTTCGCGAAAATGATCCAAGGTTGCCGCTGACGGGGTCGGCCCCTGACCACAAACACTGAGCACGTGACCACTTGAGGCCTTGTGAACCAGGATTGCGACATCGCCGGCTGGCCCGTTCAAATGGGGCTGTGCAACCTGCATCACGAATCCGGCTACAACGGCTGCATCGAAAGCGTTGCCACCTTTTTCCAGCGTCGACATTGCCGCCTGGCTCGCAAGCCAATGGGTCGAAGCAACTGCGCCAAAAGATCCGGATGCTTCCAACCGTCCCTCACCCATTGGTTGCCCTCAAAATGAACCGTTCAAAAGGAAGTGTCCCACGATCCATGACATCGGACAATACCAATCAACACCAAAATTCTATTTTTGTTCAGATTGGTTCGCTTTGGTTCACTTTAGTATCCGAGGTTCTGGCGGACATCGAAAAGGTGGTCGGTGATCGCAGAGCGCAAAGCTTCAACATCGCGTGCCTCCAGGGCAGCCATTATGATTTCGTGCTGGCTCTGGTATGTATTTTGCCGGTCATCAGTGAGCCCACGTCGGCGTACGGCGACCCAGGTATTCGACTGCCGGACAGTCTGAATTCGAGCGACAATACTCACCAAGTAGTTGTTCTTGGTTGCGACCGTCAGCGCGGTGTGGAACTGGTGATCGAGTTCCAGAAACTCTGCCATCGACTTGCTCTGCACTCCAAGTTCGACCAACCGGCGTAAATGGGCGATATCGGCCTGCGAAGCGCGGCGCACCAGGAGGTCCGCCATCTGCGGTTCAATGATCAGCCGCACTTCCATCAGGTCTTGTGGACTAACGTTTTCAACATCCTCGACCAGTGTCATCGCGGACGATTCGTTTTCGGTCACGAACGTCCCGCGCCCAACGATTCTTCTGATACGGCCGTCCCGTTCAAATGTATCAAGGATACGTCGAATGCGCGTCCGTCCAATTTTGAAGCTTTCAGAAAGCACTCGTTCCGTTGGCAGGCGGGTACCGCCAGGCCATTTGCCCGAACTTAGATTTTCCTCGATCTCCGAGCGCAACAAATCTTCGCCGGTCGGTTTCCAAGTTGAAATAATTCGCGCCACACTCTTCACTCGTTTCTGACCGGGGACCTTTGATGGTCCAGCTCCAGGTTTAAGTCTGGCATGGTCTTTGGTCAGCGGTAGGCTGTCCCGCTCCGTAACGTAGGCCAACCGGACCGCGGATGGCAAGATGGCTTCTGGGGCCGGCGGCCTGTAACCAGATGCGCCTTGTGTCCTCTCGGTGATGTAGAAGCACCACCACGATTCGACCAGGGTCTGAGGTTCCCAGGGTGAATGTGTTATGCATGTAACATTAGGCTGGTGTCTGGGTGCGAAGTTGCCGGCGCAGCTCATGCCTCCAAGGATTAATCCGGTAACCGGGCCCCCAACAATCGAGGCAAAGTCAATTCTTTCAGAGGTCAAATTCAATCGTTAAGATGAACTGTCCAAACCTCAGGTTAGTGCAACTTGCGCCAAGCTCTCCCTAAAATTCACTATCGATTTCTCGGGCCCTGCTTGATGATCGCAGGGGCAGCCTGTCTCGTCGTCAACGATGCGTTGGTTAAATCCATCTCCCCCGACTTCACGATCTCCCAGATCATTTTGGTTCGGTCGATTGTCATCGCCGCCGTCTGTTTGACTCTCATGCGCGTTCGACTACCGACGTGGCGCAAGACAGTATCCCCGGATGTCATTCTGCGCACCGTCTTCGCCGTCCTCAACACATTCGTATTCGTAGCCGCACTCACATTGTTGCCCTTCTCTGTGGCCGTACTCGTCGACTATTCAAGCATGTTGTTCGTGGCGGTTCTCGCCCACTTTATGTTGCGCGAGCGCCTGGTCATGAACCGGATAGTCTTTACGATTTTCGGGTTATTTGGGGCAGCATTGATTCTCCTGCCAGAGGTCACCAATGTCGGTCTCGCCGTGCTCCTGCCGGTTACGAGCGCCGCAACGGGAGCCGCTCGAGAGGTCTACACGCGCCGTTTAGGCAGTGCTGGTCATAGTCCGGTTGAGCTGACCTTTTACGCGGCAATCTTGATGACGCTTACCAGTTTTGTTGTTGGAGACGATTTGTTGGGCGGCGTGGAACTCCACCAGCTTGTGCCACTCGTTCTCGCCGGCCTGTTTCAAGCGGCCGCTCTCATACTTACAGCCAAAGCGTTCCACCTCAGTGAAGCAGCAATAGTTGCCCCCTTCCGGCTATCCGCACTCGTTTGGAGCGTTCTCATCTCCATATTCTGGTTTGGAGATACCTTTGAGCCTATCCAGATCCTGGGAACCGCAGCAATCCTTTTTGCACTGTTTTCGATTGTGCAGTCACGAAAGAATAGGGTGTAGGTGACGATGTCCTGATCGGGAGACGTTATTGGCGAGGTGACAAGTATCATGGGAAATGCAACATAACAGCTTGGCATCAACACCCATTTTTGGAATCACTGCTCTTGCCGGGGTGGCTAACGGATATTGAAATGAAAGCCGACACTAAATCTCCAAAAAAGCCCAACAAGGCCAAGGAAGAGTCCTTAACCGAGGCTGCCGTCACCGCCATCCGCGACCGGATCCTCGATCTCACTCTGGCCCCAGGCGAACGGATCGACGAAAAAATTTTGATGGAGCGGTTCGGCCTTAGCCGGACGCCAACCCGTGAAGCCGTCAACCGGCTGGCAACCGAGGGGTTGATTGATATGCGCCCCAATCGAGGAGCATACGTTCACCCCCTCGATCTCGATCATATTTCCAAACTGTTTGACGCTTATGTCGTTGGTGAACGCATGGTGGGGTTCTTCTGCAACTGCAACGATCCCACACTAGTCAGTGACCTTGAAGCAATCCAGGCGGAGTACGACCGCCACCAGACAGCGCGCAATTACCTCAGAATAACGCAGCAGAATGCGAAGTTCCATGGCCGCCTCGCCCAGGCCTCGGGCAACGAATACATCTTCGAGTTCTGCGCCCGGCTCTACAATCTTGCCCGGCGGGTTTCATTCTTCATCTACTTGCGGGAAGGTGATCGCGACTTCAGATTCGTCACCCACGGCAAGCTGATCAACAAACACCACAATCAGATCATACGGATGGTGAAGAAGAACGACAGCGCCGGCTTGATCGATGTCCTCACGAGCCACGCAGCACTTTTCCGAAGCCGTGTGATACGGGTTCTGGATCAGTCGCGAAGCAGTGAATTTCCCGTAGACGCCGACGCCTAGACGGGGATGCTGTTTGGTTGAACCAGCAGTACACCTCCTGGCCCCGTAGCGGAAGGCTCACCTAGTTGTTCATGAACAACAAACCCCGATGCCTTCCACGGCAGCGAGAAATCGATTGTGGCATATCGAAAATATAATATATTGCGTATATATTATTTTCGAATGAGCTGCCCTGACACAGACATGGCGTACGATCCACACAGACCAGGAGACAATCATGCCCGAGCAGTCGATCCAGCAGAGATTCCTAGAGGCCATAGATCGTGCCGCCAGAAAGTCGTCAAACGCCAGCCGGTTCTTCCGTTCCGTCGTTCCCGTGCTGCACGACGACGTGCCGACGTTTATCGAGGCCCCGCATGACCGTGACGTTACCGGCAGCGACGTTGTTGTCTGCGGATTTCCCTACGAGGGCATCAGGGCAAAGGACACGCGCACGCTTATTCAACCGGGCGTTCCGTTGGAAAACACCGTATATGCCCGTGACGGTGTCTGGCAGGCACCGGACGCCATACGACGACACTCAATGCATTATTCACTGATGCACGGGCCGGGCCTCCATCACTACGAACTCGATCCGGATTTCCGCGTCGCCGACGCTGTTTCCTTCAGCGATGCCGGTGACCTGCCGGTGGACATGGAATTGCCGACCGAGCAGATTGTTCACAACGCCTCGGACCGGCTGCTCGAAATCATCGGTGCCGACCGCATCCCGGTCATTCTTGGCGGCGATGATATTACGCCATATGTCGGAATGCGTGCGGTGGCCCGGCAGCGTCAAGCACGCATCGCCGTGATCAAGTTCGACGCTCACTTCGACTTGTGCTGGGAACCACGATATTGGGCCGGCTCGGCGTGGGCGCGGGCCATGGAAGCAGGCCATATGCAGCCAGAGGATCTCGCCATCGTTGGCGTTCGTGGATTCCGCAATCCGTCCTTTTTCGGCGAAGTGGCAAAGGAGTTTGGCATTCATTGCTCGACCATTACCGACGTCGAACAAAAAGGCATCACGGCGTGTGTTCAAGAAGCAGTAGCGGACGCCGCTTCAAAAGCGGATTTCCTCTATCTGTCTTTCGACGTCGATGTCATGGACCCGGCTTTTCTCCCGGCGCAAAAGTATCCCGAGCCAGCAGGGCTCACAGCCCGCGAGGCGATTGCGGGTATCCGTACCGCCGTCGCCGAAGGACCACCCTTGTGCGGATTCGATCTCACCTGCCTTGCCCCGCAATACGATCTGAATGGTCTTGGGACCCAACTCGCCGCACGTCTTGCGGTAGAGGCCATCGCAAGTCACGGATACAAGAACCGCTGATTTCCGCGCGGAACTTGGACCCGAAACCTTTGTTGGCCGTGTTGGATCAGGCAAACCACCATCGTTCCATCGCCTTGGCGCCGTCGAGCCCCCAGGTCGCACCCAGGTTCGGTCCATGCTGGACCTTTTTGCTATGGGCATACACATAATTCTTGAAGAACGGGATGATGGCACCGCCTTCATTGTGGCAGATAGTTTGCATCTCCACATACATGTCATTGCGCTTGGTCTGGTCGAGTTCCGACCGGGCTTCCACGAGCAGTTTATTGAAACGTTCGTGTCCCCAGAACGTTTCGTTCCATGGCGCCCCGCTGGCATAGACTGTCGAGAACATCATGTCCTGCGTCGGACGCGCCCCCCAGTTGCTGACCATGAAGGGTTCCTTGAGCCATATATTGCTCCAGTAACCGTCACTCGGCTGCTTCACGACTTCCATGTCAATTCCAGCCGACTTTGCGCTGGCCTGGAACAAAATGGCTGTGTCGACCGCGCCGGCAAAGGCCGCATCCGCGGAATGTAGCTTGACCTTCAGACCATCCAACCCGGCTTTCTTAAGATGAAACTTGGCCTTGTCCGGATCATAGGCTCGCTGCGGTAGATCCTTGGCGAAAAATTTCAGGCTGCTTCCGATCGGATGGTCGTTGCCGACAACGCCATGACCATTGAGAACCTTGTCGAGAATGGCTTGCCTGTCCATTGCATACTTCAGAGCCAGCCGTACATCGTTGTTGTCGAACGGTGCCTTATTGGTCATCATCGGTATCGCACAATGTGCAGCGCTGGGAACTTCGTCGACCTCGATGTTCGGGTTGTTCTTGAGCAGATGCACGGTCTTCAGATCGCACCGGTCAATCACGTCGACACTTCCCGACGTCAGGGCACTGGTCCGCGCCACCACATCTGTAATGACAAGCGCTTCGATTTCGTCGAAATGTGCCATTCCCTCTTTCCAGTAATTTGGAAAGCGTTTCATTTTCATGCGCACGCCCGGTTCGAAGCTCATCATCTGGTACCCACCTGTACCAACGCCCGATGCCCAGTCCACGCCGCCTTTTCCGTCTGATGGCATGACCGCCAGATGGTAGTCGGTCAAAATCGTGGGGAAGTCTGCGTTGCCGCCGGTCAGCGTGACAGTCACCGTGTTGGCGTCGTCGGCTTTCACGTCCTTGACTGCGGCAAGAAGAGCTTTTGCCGCAGATTTGGAGTCTTCGCCTCTGTGATGGTTCAGCGTGGCAACCACATCGCCGGAGTCCAGCGTCTTGCCATTGTGAAACTCGACACCCTTGCGAAGTTTGAAAATCCAGGTGGCGGCATCGTCCGAAGCCTCCCAGCTCTCTGCGAGATCGCCGATCAACTCGCCGGTACTGCTCAGTTCAGTCAGATGACCTCTGAACGCATATCCGCTGTTGATCTGGAACAGGTTCTCGAATTTGCCTGGGTCCAGTGTGTCGGTGGTCGAGCCCTGGCCGCTCCCCCAGCGAAGGAGGCCTCCCTTTTTCGGTGTCGCGGCATTGACCTGATCTGCCAAGAGGCTGGCGATCGGAAGAGACAGGCCGGCGGCCATCGCACCGGCAAGGAAATCGCGTCGTTTGATCTGCCGAGAGGTCAATTTTCTCTCGAGGTCGGTAATCCAGAGGGTTCTCCGTTCGTCGCTCATTTCCTGTCTCCTTGTTCAACGCGGTTTCGTGACTTTCCTCAAAATTCTCACTCTTCGCCTCGACGGCCTGTCGGGGTTACGAAGAGCTATGTTGTTTCGTATTCGGCAATCGTTCCAAACCGGTTTCCAGACCTGGTTATCTGAAAACATCGTCGAAGCTGTTTTCGGGAAGTGTACTTTCCCTGAAAATTACATGTCCCGATCCGGACCTATAAAACGCTCTTCGGTCCGGTTAAAGTTCACAACGATAATAATATATAGAAAATATATTTTGGTTAAGTCAATGAGTCAACCGTGTTTCAGGATCAGAGCCTGTCCAGGCGAAATTCAATCGAACCAAACACGTGCATGACGTCACAAAGGTTTGGCCTTGATCTCGCTAGGTTTCCCTGACCTTGCCACTTTTTACGTCTGCATCGACAGCTCTGCGGTCCCGTACCGCCGGGTCGCCGTACCCGCCTGCCCCAGGCGTCGTGACCTGGATTACTGTGTCCGGTCCGATCGTCAAAGTGGAGGGCTTGTTGTCCAGGCGCGTCGTGGAACCATCATCGCCAATCAATTCGAACTTGCCGCAACTCCCCGGTTGACCGCCGAACAGGCCCCAGGGCTGATTCACAAAACGTTCGCCCTGCCCCGAGAACGTCATGTCGTGGCCAATTGACCGATAGGCCCGCCTGATCCCCATGCCACCCCGGTATTCTCCCGCACCTCCCGAGTCATTGACCAACTCGTAACGGTCGATCATGAGTGGGTACTCTGTCTCCAGCGCCTCGATTGGCAGGTTGGATGTGTTGGTCATGTGGACCTGCACGCCATCGGTTCCATCGCAGTAGGAACGCGCTCCCGCGCCGCCTCCAAGTGTTTCCAGGTAGACATAATAGTTGCCGCCGGGACCGCGCCCAAAAAACGCAGCCGATGTATTTGCGCCATTGCCGGCAGCGATGACCTTATCGGGAATGGCGTCCGCAAGAGCGCCGAAAATCACATCGACAATCCGTTGCGCTGTTTGCGCACGCGCCGCCGAGGCTGCCGGAAACTCGGCATTCACGATAGTACCGGCAGGTGCGTTGATCGTGACCGGGTCGAGGAGCCCATGGTTCTGCGGGCAATCGGGATCCAGCAGTACTTTCAGGCAATATAGGCACGCAGCCTGTAGCCCGGCCGTGGTTACGTTGATGTTTCCCTGCACCTGCCCATCGGTGCCATCGAAGTCGAATTCTATTTCATCGCCGGCAACGGTGATCGTGACGCGGAGTTTGATCTGGGTCGTTGCCAGCCCGTCATCGTCGATCACGTCGGTGAATGAATATCTCCCGTCCGGCAGAGAGGATACTGCAGCCCGTGCCCGTTTGGCGACAGCACTGATGATCGCATCACACCCAATTCTGATGCGTTCCTCACCCCACTTTTCAAGCAGGGAATGACAGCGTCGTATGCCCAACCTGTTGGAGGCAATCTGGGCGTTGTAATCGCCTTTTCGCTCTTCGGGCACCCGTACATTGAGAAGGATGAGGTCGAAGACATCATCTATTATCTCATCGTTCCTGATCAGTCTGATCGGTGGAATGCGCAAGCCTTCCTGGTAGATCTCAGTCATGCCGCCTGCCATTGAACCGGGCGACATACCGCCTATGTCCGCATGGTGCGCAATGTTGGCAACAAACAGGATAAGCTTGCCGTTTTCGAATATCGGCGCGGCAATTGCCACGTCCGGCAAATGAGAGCCCCGCCCGACATAAGGGTCATTGGAGAGGAACATGTCTCCAGGCGCCATGTTTTCCGGGCCGTACTTCTCGAGAACCACCTCGACCAACCCGAGCATGGACGCAAGATGCAACGGCATGCTTTCGCCCTGAACCACCACCCGTCCGTCAGCGTCGAATATCGCCGTAGAGTGGTCTCTGCGTTCCTTGATGTTGGTGGAATAGGCGCTTTTCATCAATGCGATGTACATCTCGTCGGCGACGGATGCCATTGCACTGCGCATCAACTCTGCATCAATTGCGGTTAACGCCATGGCCCTCACTCCTCAATTGACATGATCAGGTTACCCCACCGGTCGATGGAACAGCTGTCGCCCGGGAAAACCACAGTGGTCGTGTCGAGTTGTTCGATGACCGCTGGACCATTGACTTGCTGTCCCGCAACGAGAGACTCGCGTCTGAATACGGGTGACTTGTGGCGTGTGGTGCCTGAGAACAGGACATCTCTGAACTCATTGATCGAGATCTCATCGCCATGCGCAGCAAGAGGCAGGTCCGGCACGTCGAGACTTGCCACGGCTGTCGCGATCAGGTTCACGATCTGAATGGGCTGATCGGGCGAGGCAAAGCCATAATTGAATTCATGATCCTTGTGAAACGCATCAGCCAATCGGGCAATTCCCCCAGAATCAAGTTTTCCACCTTGGAAAGGCAGGGCAAGTTCGTAGTTCTGCCCGACATACCGCATGCCGACCGTCCACTTGGTTTCCTGTTGTTCCGGCGCAACGCCCTCGTGCGTGAACCATGCCTGGACCTGTTGAGTGAGGCGATTTCGAATGGTCTCGATTTCATCCAGACAGTCTGCAGAAAGAATGGTCAGAAGCGTGCGCACGAACTCCATGGTCAATGGCGAATTCATAGCACCCTCCGCACACAGAATTCCGGGGTGCGGCGGGATAATGACCGTTCCGATCCCAAGATCGAGAGCAACGTCCCGGGCATGCAACGTTCCCGCACCGCCGTAGACGAACAAGGCAAACTCCCGTGGGTCATGCCCACGCTCCACCGATATCGCCCGAATGGCCTTCACCATGGTTGCACTGGCAAGCTTGGTTATGCCGAGCGCCACGTCTTCGATAGTAAGGGACAAACGGTGCGCAAGGCTGGAAATAACGGCTTCGGAAAGATCCTTGCGGATTGGCATCGTTCCGTCGAGAAGGCTCTCGTCGTTCAGGCGACGCAGATACACATTGGCATCGGTCACGGTCGCATCCGTACCGCCAAGATCATAGCAGGCAGGCCCCGGAACGGCCCCCGCACTATGCGGGCCGACTTTGAGAAAGTCGCCATTGTCGATCCATGCGATAGACCCGCCCCCTGCACCAACAGCATTCACGTCGAGAGAAGGCAGGCGGATTGGAAAACCTGCCAGATCGCGCTCATTCACGATCGTTGCTTTGCCATTCAGCAGCAAACTTACATCCGCACTGGTTCCACCCACATCAAGCGTGATGATGCTGGAATATCCCGCAGCGGTCGCGCGAACAGCCGCCCCCTGCACACCGGCGGCAGGTCCGGACAACGAAGCTCTGATGGGGAGTTCCCGTGCCGTTTTCACAGACATTAGCCCGCCGGAACTCTGACTGACTTTGACTTCGGGGATTATCCCCATTCCGGCAATCCCGCCTGTCAGCCTGTCGAGATAGGACCCGACAATTGTCATCAAGGCACCGTTGAGTACTGCTGTGGAAAAACGTTCGAATTCCCGAAACTCCGGATAAACCGATGACGAGGCGATCACGATGACATCACCGCCGGTAGCCTCCCGCAGCAATTCGGCTGCACGTCTCTCGTCGTCTGCGAATGCATAGGAGTGGAGAAAGCAGACGATCACGCAATCCACATTTTCAGATTTGAGTTTCGGGCCAAGCGCGCGAACCGCATCTTCATTCAGAGGCACGTGGATCGAGCCGTCCGCCAGCCGTCGCTGCGGGACTTCGAACCGCAGGTGCCTGTCAACCAATGGTTTTGGATAATCGGAGTGCATGTCATAGACCCTCGGGCGGGTCTGACGGCCAATCTCAAGCAAATCCCTGAACCCGGTCGAGGTCACCAGCGCCACTTTTCCGCATTGCCGCTGTATCAGGGCATTCGTACCGACAGTCGTGCCGTGGGCCACCCGCAGCACATCGGCGGCATCGAGATCGTGTTGCGAGATGATGTGCTCAATGCCGCTTATGATTGCCTCTTCTGGATGCGACGGCGTCGACGGCAGTTTATGAAGTATGACTTTGCGCCCGTTCCCGAGATTAAGCGCCAGATCAGTGAACGTGCCGCCGACATCAACGCCGATATACATTACGAGGCCTCCCGTCTGTTCGGCTTACTCAGACTGGCGATCAAATGATCGGCGACATATGCGGCATCTTCATCGACACCATAGAGAATCCCCGACTTGCGCTTGTACATCCAGTTGAGGCCCATGAAGTAAAGCCCTGGCACAGCGGTCACCCCGCGGGCGGTTTGTGGGTAACCCATGGAATCGCGGACGGGGAAGTCCACCCACTCGAAATCGTAGGAAAAGCCGGTTGCCCAAACCACAGACCGGATACCAGCCACATCGAGATCAAGGAAGGATTGAGTTGGCAAGCTTGTGTTTTCTTCCAGTGGATCTCCCGCCAGCTCCGCCGTCGTCGGAGCAGGAGCGTCGACGCCTTGTGCTCTAATATGCCCGTCGACAGCCGTCCTGAAGTCCCGTGCATAGCGGTCGGCGTATTCGACATTCTCATTCAGATCAGGAGCAAAAGAGACAGTGCGGCCGTCCGCCGACGTCAGCCTGCCAACCAGAGTGATCCCCCGTTTGTGGAAATCATGGAGCGAGACGGTATGGCCGCCGTTGCGCCCGCTTAAATGCGGGTCGCCTACAAAACGCAGCGTCGGATTGTCCAGCATGTCGGGCGTCCGGTCCAGCAGCTTCATGTCACGCTGCCATTCCAGGCAATCGCGGCCGCGATAGCGCCGCGGTAATCTGCCTGAACGCCCGACACAGAGGAAGACTTTCCTGCCTGCCCAGTCCAGGTCCTCGGCCAGCTGGCAACCGGTCTGCCCCGAGCCCACGACCAGCACGGCGCCTGCGGGAAGTTGATCCGGGTTTTTGTAGTCCCGGGCATTGATTTGGAAGATGTCGTCCGGCAGGTCGCCGGCAACCTTTGGCGTACGGGGCTTTTGATATGTCGCTGTTGCGACAATCACGCGGTCGGCGGTGAGCCGGCCCTGTGATGTCTCAAGATCGAACCGCCCCGGGACACCCTTCACCTTGTGAACTTCAACACCGGTACGCACTGGAGCATGGAAACCCCTTGCCCATTCTTCGAAGTAGGCGACGAACTCATCGCGCGGCATGAAGCCGTCGGGGTCGCCGCCGTTGTAGGGCTGCCCTGGAAGGTTGACAGTCCAGTTCGGCGTCACCAGGCAGAATGTATCCCAGCGTTCGTTCCGCCACGCCTGGGCAATCTCTCCCTTGTCGAGCACCACATGTTCAATCCCTGCCTTCGAGAGATAGTAGCTGGTTGAAAGCCCCCCCTGGCCCGCACCAATGATTGCCACCTGATTGTGTTCGCTCACTACGAGACTCCGTTGGACTTCACAGTCCAGCCGTCCGTCTCACCAGAACCGAACTTCACGACGTCGACCGGCGGCGGATTATGACCGGCATGAGAAATCATATGGTGGATCTGACCGCGATGATGGATCTGATGCTGAAACAGATTTGTCAGACAGGTTCGCAGCGGCAGACTGAAATGCTCGCCTGTCTCCACAGTATCGAAAGACATTGTTCCATCCAGGTCGGATGGCGCCAACTCCTGCGAAAACGAAACGTACCATTCGTCCTGACTTCTGTGAGCCGCTTCCAGTTCTTCAAAGTCCTCATAAAGGACTTCATCGAGAAACGTGAACGTAACAGGTTGGTTTTCCAGGCGCTGACGATAAAGAAGGTCTGCCAGCAGGACGTGATTGAGTGTCCGGTGAATCGATTTGAAGAACGCCCGGCGGTCCTCCTTGCGCTCGGAATCGGTCAGCAATCCACAAGCATTGTAAACACGGTTGTTCGCCCAAGCGTTGTATCGAGCGGCGGTAGGGAGGTCCAAAAGCATCCAGCATCTCCTTCAGTTGCAACCATCAAGGGGCGACGGCCATCAATGATCAGGCAAGGTCTGATTGGTTACCGGCAATAGAATGTTATCACAAAATATATTATAAATATATTTCTCATTGCAATAATTATCTTCGATGGATATCGTTTCGAAATGCACTTGACCTGCGGCAAGATTGGGATCGATGGGTAATACCAACGGTGCCTACTATTGACCCGTTTCATGGGTTAGGCTTGCTCATCCGGGCAGGCGCGGTGCGAAGAGCGATATGGTGTATCGGTCGAGCGCCGCAACACACCCGGTGGGCAAGCCCAACCCACCGAAGGCCGGGCTATTTTGGCCTCCGGACATCGTTGCGTTCCGCTTGGAGTACACCGCACTCCGGCGCGAAACGCGCCTTGCCGGCAGACCAAAATCGCCACGGTGAAATGGGGCAATAGTAGGCACCGTTGGTAT